>JAUNTL010000193.1 GCA_030538705.1 Paracoccus sp. (in: a-proteobacteria)
CAGCGTCAGCGTTTCCTGACCCCACTGGATTGATTTCTTCACTTCTTCAAACATCTGATTTCCTCATGGGTGCCAGCCCTCTGACAGCCCTTTGCTATGGCGGCCCCATTGCCGCCGCCCCCTATCCTTTGCATGCGGCCGGGGGCGGGCCTCACGTCGCAGATGGGCGGCGCATACAGGAAATCATCGCGATTGGCCAGTAAAATGGAAACCATGCAAAACCATGATGCATATCCGGCCCGGGCGGGCCGTCCGCAGCAACAGGTCAGCCACCGCCGGCCGGCCTGACCGGCCCCGGCAAACAGAAAACGCCCGCAGCCGTGGCTGCGGGCGTCTGGTCCGGATCGCTGCGGCGCTTAGCGGCGGATGCCCAGCCGCTTGATCAGATCCTGATAGCGGGCCTCTTCCTTGCCCTTGAGATAGTCCAGAAGCTTGCGGCGCTGCGCGACCATCATCAACAGACCACGGCGCGAGTGGTTGTCTTTCTTGTGCGTCTTGAAATGCTCGGTCAGCGTGGAAATGCGCGAGGTCAGAATTGCGACCTGAACCTCGGGCGAACCGGTGTCGCCTTCCTTGGTCGCATATTCCTTCATCAGGCGGTTCTTTTCCTCGACAGTAATCGACATCGGGGTCTCCTTTTCGGATCAAATGGTTATGGCACAAGCCGGGATGTCGTCCAGCACTGGCCCGTGGAGGGTGCCGCAGGGGATTCGCCCAGGCGACAGGCGCCTTTACGCGATCCGGCGGTGAAAGAAAAGCCCTGCCCGCAGCGGGGGCTGCGATCGGCGGGCCGCAGGCTGGCCGATGACCCGGACGGCCGGCGCTGTTTGATCGGCAGATGGGCGGTCCGAAACGGCGATCAGCGGGGGTTATGCGGCATCGCGCCAGAATGACAAGGCCACAGGCCGAAAGGCCGTATATGGCCGGCTCAGCCCCGCCGGGCCGGAAGCGGTTACATCGCAGGGGACGCCGCGGGCCGGCCAGAGGGCCAGACCGGCGCCGGGCGCGGCCATATCACCCATGGTCACGCCGACCCCCGGGCGGGTGATCCCGCTAATTGATGCCGGGGTCGCTCAGGCCCAGATCGGCCGGCGTCAGATCGCCGGGGGCTTCCGGCAGGGTGATATCGCCCTCGCGCAGCAGCAGGATATCAGCGGCCCGCAGCCCGGCCGCATCCAGCACATGCAGCACGGGATGATCGTCGATCAGCACCATGGCGGTGCCGTCGGTATCATGGATGACCCGCATCACGGCCTCGGCCGCGGCGACGATCTCGATCCGGTCGCCTTCGGAAAAATCGGTAATGCAGGCGGGGGGGCCGCTTCCGTCGTGAAGAATCACGAAACGGTCATCGCCCTCATTCCCGTCCAGCCAGTCGCCGGCCCCGCCGATCAGCAGGTCATTGCCCGCACCGCCATGAAGGGAATCGACCCCCGCGCCACCGATCAGCGTATCGTCGCCCGGACCGCCCGACAGGTCATCATCGCCGGGACCGCCAAACAGCAGATCATCGCCGGCACCGCCCTCCAGCCAGTCATCGCCCGGGCCGCCGGCGAGAGTGTCATCGCCGTCGCCCCCGAACAGCCGGTCCTGTCCCGGCCCGCCGACCATCAGGTCGTCACCACCATTTCCGACAAGGGTATCATCCCCTGCGCCACCATAGATCGTATCATCGCCCGCCTCGCCCGGCGCGTCGTCACCGAACAGCCAGTCATTCCCGCCAAGACCAAAGATCAGGTCATTCCCGCCGCCGCCGGCCAGATCATCGGCGCCGTCGCTGCCGATCATCAGGTCGTCACCAAAGCCGCCGGCCTGCACGCCGCCAACCCACGGCAGCAGCCCGCCTTCCTGATCGGCGCGGGGAAGCTGGGGCGCCTCATCAGGCGATTCGCCGCCATCCTCGTCCAGCCCGTCGTCGCCATCCAGCAGACCAAAAAGCGCGCCCGCCGTAAGCGCGCCGAGAATTCCCGCAATAATGAACATGCCGCACCTCTTGCCCCGCCCGGAACATAGCGGAAACGGTCAAGATTCTGGCAATGAATCCTTACAGATGGTTAACGCGCCTCGCGCCATTCTCCGGGGGCGAGGCCGGCCACGCTCCACCCGCCGACCGACCAGCGCACAAGCCGCAGCACCGGCAGGCCAACCGCAGCCCCCATACGCCGCACCTGCCGGTTGCGCCCCTCGCGGATCGTCAGGCGCAGCCAGCTGTCGGGGACCGTCTTGCGAAACCGCACCGGCGGATCGCGCGGCCACAGATCTGGCGTCGTGATCGCCTCGGCCTGCGCGGGACGGGTCATTCCGTCCTTCAGCAGCACGCCCTGACGCAGCGCCGCCAGCGCATCATCCGTCACGACGCCCTCGACCTGCACCAGATAGGTCTTTTCCATCTTGTGTCTGGGGTCCGCGATCCGTGCCTGAATGCGGCCGTCATCTGTCAGCAGCATCAGCCCCTCGCTGTCCATGTCCAGACGCCCGGCCGGCCAGACGCCGGGCCTGTCGATATAATCGGCCAGCACCGGGCG
>JAUNTL010000194.1 GCA_030538705.1 Paracoccus sp. (in: a-proteobacteria)
GTGGCCACCGCCTTCATCAGCGTCTCGCGTGAGGGGTCGGCCTCGACGGCGTCAAAGACAGTGACAGTGCAGTCGTTGGTCTGCAAATCGGCGATGGCGGGGTCGCAAAGCCCCAGCCGGCGCAGTTCGGGATCGGTGATCACAAGGACCGCGGCCCCCAGCCGGGTGGCCGCAATGGCCCCCAACCTCTCGGCGCTGTGTGGCGCGAAGACGATCTGAGGGGTGGTATTGAAGCTGAAGGGAGACGTCATCATGCAAACCGTGTCAGAACCGGCCGCAGTTCACCCGGACCGTCGTGCGAAATATCCTCTGCACCGACGGCGGCACTGTCCAGATGGCCCGCCGCATTCAGCCTGCTGAATTTGCCGCGACAGGCGCGACCGAAATCGGTGTAGAGCTCCTCGAACTCGGCATCGAG
Organism: Paracoccus sp. (in: a-proteobacteria); assembly: GCA_030538705.1. Lineage (GTDB taxonomy): Bacteria > Pseudomonadota > Alphaproteobacteria > Rhodobacterales > Rhodobacteraceae > Paracoccus. Next base: position 419 of record JAUNTL010000194.1, read on the forward strand.
GCTGTCGAGGGCGTCATTCACCACCTGCCGAATCTTGCGCAAAGGGTGTCGCGCTGCGATGCGCTCCTCCAGATCGACATCGCTGAACAGCGACCCGACCGTTTCGTCCGCCCCGCGCATCTTCACCCCCGACGTTGCCCTGTGCAGGGGGAAACATGTTCTCAAATTACTGTCGAGACAGAACTATTTCAGCGGCCTGCTAAGGGCGATAGCCTGTCACCCGGGCGATCCAGGCGATGAAATCATCCGCATCCTCATTCGCGCCATGGCCTGCGTCCCAGTAATAGCGCTGGTCGACCTGATCGCCCTGCGCGCGGGCGGCGGCGGCAAGATTTGCGGTGACGGTCAGCGCCGTGTCGCTGTCCTTCGCCCCGGTTCTGATCCACCAGTGCCGCGCGCGGGCCGGGTTGCCTTCCAGAAGGAAGGGCATGGGGTTCATCAGATGCAGCGTCGCGGGCAGATCGGCGGCGATTTCCGCCGTTTCGTCGCCGCTGGCATGGCGCAGGCTGAAACCGGTGAAATGGCGCGCAGCCACGGTGCCCAGACCGAACAGATTGTTTTCACCCGCCGAAAGGTCAAACGCATCAAAGGCCGGCAGGGTTTTCCGGCGCGTGCCGACATGGGCCAGAAAGCCGTCCCAGTCGAAGCTGGCCGCGCCATCCTTCCAGCCGATATGCGGATTGGCGGCCAGATAGCTGGCCCGGTCCGCATCGGACAGGGCGGAAAGATAGCGCGTCGCCTCGGGCAGCATGAAGGTGCGTAGCAGATAATCGCCGTAGGTCTCGGCGCTCAGCGGCCCCGCGCCGTCGCTGCGCATCAACCCCAGCCCCGCCTGATAGGCGGCGAAGCCGTCGCGCAGGCTCTGCGACAGGGCCTGATCGGCGGGTTCGCCCGATTGCAGCGGGTTCGCCCCCCAGTTCCATTCATAGGCCATATCGGCGTGGTCCAGATCGGTGATCGGGCACCATGCGCCGACGGCAAACAGCGTGTCGCCTGCCTCGGCCGCGCCCAGTTCGGCCAGCAGACCGGCATAAAGCGGGCTGTCGCCGGATGCGCCCAGAAGCGCCGACAAGGCCCCGCCCGCCGAGGTCCCCGACGAGACGATCCGGTCCGTATCGCCCGGAACGCGCCCGGCATTGGCGTGAAGATAGCGCAGCGCCGCTTTCAGGTCGACGATGGCCGCAGGCGCGGTGCCGTAATAATCGCCCGCGGCATTGACCAGCGTTCGGCCACGCGCGCCCGGTTCCACCACCACATAACCCGCCGCAAGCGCCAGTTCGGCATTGCTGACCATCCTGCCATGGCTGAGCATGGCGTTCGAGCCGGTGGCCGCCTGATCGGGCGCAGCCCCCGGCACCCCCGGCATTCCGCCCGGCGGCGGCCCGCCCATCCCGCCCGCGCCGATCCCGTCGGCATCGGCAACGGATGAGGGCATATAGCCGCCAACCGAATTGCTGAACAGGATGGGGGCGCGCGTGGCATCCACCGCCACGCCGTCGATCTCGACCGGCTGGCTGATGTTCAGGCTTTGATAGGTGACATCGACGGGCTTTGCGACATAGGGGATCGCCTTCCAGAAGCGGTAAGTGACCGATCTGTCGCCCGCGCCGGTGGCGATGGTCCGGGTCAGCGTTTCGTAAGCGGCGGGGTCGAAGACCAGCGTGGCTGTCGCCTGCGCCCGCGCGGCCCGTGCAAGCCCGCCGCTGGCGACGATGCCAAGGGTGGTGCCGATCAGGAAATTGCGGCGGTTGGTCATCTGATGGGTCCTTTGCTGTGGTTCATGGACAGCATTCCGTTATCTGCGGCCTGCCTCAAGCAAACTGGCGATGCGTTCCGGCACGAACAGCCCGACCACCATGGCCGCCATCATGGTGATTGCGGTCGCCCCGTCCTGCGCGGCGGTGGTCAGGATCGCGGGGGCGGTTTCGGGCGGGGCGCTGACCAGCCCGACCAGCCCGCTGGTGGCGCGAAAGACGTACAAGCCGGGGATCAGCGCCACGACCGAGGCAAAGCCCGCCGCCGAGAAAGGCACAGCGCGCCGCCGCGCCAGCGGCTCAAGCAACGCTCCGGCGATCAGGCAGGCAAGACCGCACGCCGCCGCCA
>JAUNTL010000195.1 GCA_030538705.1 Paracoccus sp. (in: a-proteobacteria)
CCCGAGGAAAGTCCGGACTCCATAAGGTAACGGTGCCGGGTAACGCCCGGCGGGGGCAACCCCAGGGAAAGCGCCACAGAGAACAGACCGCCCGCGTCCGCGCGGGTAAGGGTGAAACGGTGGGGTAAGAGCCCACCGGGGGGCTGGCAACAGCGCCCGCATGGCAAGCCCCACCGGGAGCAATGCCGAATAGGGATCGCGCGTCGCAAGACAGGGCTGCCTTGCCCCAGCAGATCCGGGTTGGCAGCTTGACGCGCGCAGCGATGCGTGGCGCAGATGAATGGTCATCACCGGGGGCAACCCCGGCACAGAATCCGGCTTACAGGCCATCCGCGTATATGACCGCCCGTTTCCCGGCCGCCGCAAGGCCGAACACGGCGGCGGTTGCGCGGCCCGGTTTTCCCTGGCCGGCGAAAGCTGTGCGGGACCCGCGTTTTGCGGTTGACACCCGTGACAGGATAGCTAAAAGGCGGGCTTCAAGAATTTCCACGGTAGCCATCTGTTGCTGCCGCAGCAGGAGCTAGAACCATGGCGAAGCCGACGACGATCAAGATCCGTCTGAACTCGACGGCCGGGACCGGGCATTTCTACGTCACCAAGAAGAACGCCCGCACCATGACCGAGAAGATGACGGTCAACAAATACGACCCGGTTGTGCGCAAGCATGTCGAATACAAGGAAGGCAAGATCAAGTAAGATCGCGCCTTCTGCTGGTGTTTGAATGAACCGCGCCCCGGCGCGGTTTTTTCATGGCCTTGGGCCATCAGGCCCATGGGTGCCCGGCGCTCTGCTCCCTGTTTTCACTTTGCCAGACCGCAGGCCGCGCAGATGGTGGCCCGGCGCGGCCATCCCGGCGCTGTTGCGGCGGTCTCGCGTGGCATGCTCATCCGGTCTGCCGTCTGGCGGCCTCAATCCCCCGGGTTTGCCGCCCCGGCTGATGCGCCGGGCGCGCTGCCTCCGCGCCGCCCCCGCCATATGGCCCCCAGCAGTGCCACCAGCACCACAATCAGCACCGGCCCCGGACCGAGCCGCAGCCACCATGTCCGTGGCAGTGCCGCAGGCAGGGCGACGTCGATATGGCCCTGCGCCCCCAGCGGCAGCGAGGCGGTGACGCGGCCCAGCGGGTCGATGGCGGCGGTAATCCCGGTATTGGCCGCGCGCATCAGCGGCAGCCCCGATTCGATTGCCCGCAGACGTGCCTGCGCGAGGTGCTGATAGGGACCGGACCAGGTGCCGAACCAGGCGTCATTCGTCGCCTGCAACAGCCATTCGGCGCCCTGTGCGGCGCGCAGATGCTGGGGAAAGATCGCCTCGTAACAGATCAGCGGCTGGGCCGGCGGCAGGCCGGCCGGCGTCATCAGCGCGGGGCCGGGGCCGGGCGTATAGCCAAATCCCTGCTGCGCGGCAAAAGCGCCGATCCCGAAGCGCGCGAGCAGATCGCCCCATGGGATATATTCGCCAAAGGGCACGAGATGGAACTTGTCATAGATCTGCGCGACCTCGCCGGCGGCCGAGATCTCGATCAGGGAATTATAATAGCGCGTGCCCTCGGCCCGCTGGATGCCCATCAGGACCGGCGCGCCGGCCGCATCGGCGATCACCGGCAGGGCTTCGTCGGCATAGTTCAGCAAAAAGCTGACCGCTGTTTCGGGCCAGATCACCGCATCCGGGCGCCGGCCGGCCAGCGGGGCGGCGGCGGTTTCGTCCAGCAGCCGCTCCCAGAAGATGCGCGCCCATTCGGGGTTCCATTTCAGCGCCTGTTCCGCATTGGGCTGAACCAGCCGCAGCGTGATATCGCCGGTCGTGACGGCGGTGGTGTTCAGCCGTGCCGTCCCGCCCGCCCAGATGCTGGCCAGCAGCAGCGCCGAGATGGCCGCCCCGCGCGCCAGCCCCGCCACCCGCCGGTCGCGCCACAGCATCAGCGGCAGCGCGGCCGCCGTCGCCGTCAGCGCCGAAAGCCCGATCGCCCCGCCATAGGCCGCGGCCTGCGCGATGGGGGTGTCGATCCAGACATGACCCAGCAATGCCCAGGGAAAGCCGGTAAAGATCCAGCCGCGCAGCCAGTCCGACAGCACAAGCGCCATGGCAAAACCGCAGGCACGCGACCCGCCGACGGGGATGAGCCGCGTCGCAAGCCAGCCCGGCACCGCCCAGAACAGCCCGCCGCCCGCCGCCATCAGCACGATGGCAAAAGGCGCCATCCAGCCATGGATTTCAGGCTGGACGAGGAAAGGCTCGACGATCCAGTTCAGCGCCAGCGCGAAATAGCCGGCCCCGGCAAGCCAGCCGCGGCCAAAGCCCGCGCGCGCATCGGGCGCGCGCATGATGCGCCCGGTCACCAGCCCGAGCGCAATCAGCGTCAGCGGCCACAGCCCGAAAGGCGCCTGTCCCAGGGCCGCAACGGCACCAAGCGCGACATCACACAGCCGGCCCGCCCACAGGCGCCGGCGTGTCGGGCGGCGCAACGCGCTGTCAGCCGTGGCCATGACCCGGTTCAG
>JAUNTL010000196.1 GCA_030538705.1 Paracoccus sp. (in: a-proteobacteria)
ACCACGACACCGTCGTGCAGGACAACCAGACAACAAGGGTCGTCAGCGGAAATCGCTCGATCGACGTGGACACCGGCGACGAGACCAAGAACATCTCCAGCGGGGCGCTGACGGAAACCGTGGCGCTGGCGCGGCGCTCGACCGCGAACTCGATCCACGAGACCGCCGTAGGGGGGGCCGACGGCCCCGGTGACATCACCAACACCGCCAATGACGACATCACCATCATCGCCGGAAAGAACATCTTTCAGCAGGCCACCGCCGACAATGTCGAGACCCGCGCAGGCACAGACATCAAAGAGGACGCGGATGGCGAGATCACCATGCACGCCAAGGGCCGCATCTTCGGCCATGCCGAAACCAATATCGAACTGAAGGGCGACGAAAAGGTCGATGTGCAGTCCGAGACCATCCTTCTGACCGGCACGGACAAGATAGAGCTGAAGGTCGGTTCCAGCTCTATCGTGCTGACGACCGGGGGCATCCAATTGGTTCACGGCGGCACCAGCGTCACGCTGGACGCCAGCGAGCTGGTGCAGATCGCCGGCCAGATTCACCTCAACAGATAAGACGGCATCATGTATTTCCTGAACGAAGGCAGCATCGACCTTCCCGATGACTGGTATGACCAAAGCATCAACGTCATCTCGGTTGCCCCGCCCGGCACGCCGGGGCTGACCTTTACCATCGCGCGCGACCTCATCCCCTGGGGGATGGAGTTTACCGACTATATCGCGAACCAGTTGGACAAGTCGCATCAGGCGCTGACCAATTTCGACATGCTGGGCAAGCGCGCATTGCGCGTCGCCGCCGACACCCCCACCGGCGATACGCCCGCCGTCGAGGTGGAATGCCTGTGGGATTCGCAGTTCGGTCCCGTGCATCAGATCATCCAGACCACCCAGAACAAGCAGATGGCACTGATCGTCACCGCCTCGATGAAGGGGCGCATGAACGACACCCAGCTTGCGCAGGTGCGCCGTGTTCTGGCCACGCTGTCGCTGAAACGCCCGGAGGTCTGACACCATGAGCGGGGGAATGGTCGGTGCGGCGCATCTGAGCGCGAATGCCGGAAACGGTTCGGCCAGCCCGCCTTGGTATAACTTTATCTCGGGGATGCAGCGCAGCCCCGGCAGCTCTGGCGCCAAGGTCGCGCGCGAGGCCACCAAGAACACCATCGCCACCAGCCCGCCGAAGATAGCCGGTCAGAACGCCGATGCGCGCGCCTTGCCCTGGAACGTGTCCAGCCCGGCGGGCTTTTTCGGCATGGACCAGCCGCACCAAGGCCCTCTGCCCTCCGATCTGGCCGCCATCGCCAACCAGCACAAGCCCAATACGGGCATGATGATCTGGGACAAAAGCCTGGATTTCATGGAAAGCCCGCTGGTTTACGGCGCCTATTGGCTGCGCGACGGCAAAAAGATCGTGACCGCGTTCAGTGGCCCGATCGGCCAGATGATAAAGGGCGGCCCCGGGGCACTGGCGGGCAAGACGGCATTGACCGGCGCACTGAAATCGCTGGGCGGCGGGCTGGTTGCGGGGGTCATAGGCTCGCTGGTGGGGCAATGGGTCGGAACCAAGGCCGGGCATTGGGTCATGGGCGATCTGCTGGGCTGGAACAAGATGGCCGGGGACGGCCCGAACCCCGCGACCGTGGGCATGGAGATCGCCCATACCAGCCGCTGGGCCACCATCGGCGCGCAGGTCCTCGGTGCTGCGGTGGCGCTGGGTATCGGCATCTTTATGATCGCGACCGGCCCGGTAGGCTGGGTTGCCTTTGCGCTGATCGCCACGGCGGCGGCGGCGGCGGCAGGCGGGTCGGCCTTTTCGGCGGCGGCCTCGCAATATGGCGAGCCTGCGGGCCAGATCATCGAAGGCTCGCCCGATGTGTTCTTTGAAAGCCGCGCGGTGGCCTGTGTGGGCCACGAGATCGCCTGCGACCGCCACGGCACCGGCCACCATCTGCGCGAAGGCTCGGAGACGGTGTTCGCCAATGGCCGCCCGATCACGCGCGTGGGCCACGGCACGACCTGCAACGGCAAGGTGAATGGCGGCGTGGACTCGGTCGGGATCGACATGACCACCAGCGCCATCCAGTTGCCGGTGGTCGCCGACATGTGGGACATGATCGGGCGCACCGCACTGGTGGTGTGCGAGGTGGCCTCGGTCGGTTATGACAAATGGGGGCCGCGCGTCAAACCCAAGCCTCCGGCGACGCCGCCCGCCCCGGAGGCGCCGACACCGCCGCCCAGCCGCCCGAATCCGGTCAACACGCCGAAATCGCCGACGGGAACCAATCCCGGCGGGGCGGGAACGGGGACGGGAACGCCTCCGGTGGTGGCGGGGGCCGGCGCGGCCAAGCCTGCGGTCCCGGTGACGCCGTCCACCCGCCCGGCTACGCAACCGGCATTGCCGCCCGGCAAGCCTGCCCCGCTGGCGTTACCCGCGCCCAAGACCCCGGCTGCGCTGCCTGCCGCCAAGACGCCGCCT
>JAUNTL010000067.1 GCA_030538705.1 Paracoccus sp. (in: a-proteobacteria)
GTAAGCCCTATGGGCAGAAGCCCTCTGGGGGGAAGCCCGGTCCGCGGCCCGGCGGCAAGCCTGCCGGACGCGGCGGGGCCAAGCCGGCGGGTGGTTTTGGCGGCAAGCCCGGTCGCGGGCCGTCATCCGGCCGGCCGGGCGCGCCCAAAGGGCCGCGCCGGCCGCAGGGCTGATTATTTCGTCAGGATCAGCTTGCCGGCGCGCGTAATACGCAGATTATAAACCTGATCGTTCAGCACGATCAGCGCTTGATTGCCACCCTTTGTCAGCTCATTCGCCTCGTGGACGGGAAAGCCGTTCACGGGGCTGAACACGGTCTGGGCGAAGTCGGCGGGGCGGGTCGCGGTCATGGCGTTTCCTTGATCTGTGCCGTGAGAGATTGCGACAGCCCTGCCGGGATGTCAAAGTATTTTTGTCGGTTATTCGGCCGGCCCGTTCAGACAGGCAAGAATACGCGTGGCCATGCTGCGCAAAAGATCAGGATAAAGCGCGGCGCCCGGGGTCAGGCCGCTGCCTTCGGGGGACAGGGCATCGCCGATACGCAGGCCGGTCTCGCGGGTCAGTTCCTCGACCGTGCGCGGGGACTGGTTGGCCTCGGGAAAGGCGCAGACAGCACCGCTGTCGCTGATGCGCTGGCGCACCTCGCGCAGCCGCGCGGCCGAAGGTGACGCCGCATCGCTGCCCGAAATCGCGATTGCCGGCTCCAGCCCGTAGTGGTCGGTAAAATAGCCGTAGGCGTCGTGAAAGGTCACAAACGGGCGGCCGGCGGCCCCGGCCAGCTCGGTCGCAAGCTCGGCATCCAGCCGCGCGATGATGTCCTGTCCTTCGGTGGCGTTCAGCCGGTAAATCCCGGCGTTTTCGGGGTCGATCCTGCCCAGCTGGGCCGCGATTTCGGCCAGCCATGCCTGGCCGTTCGCAGGGTCGAGCCAGGCATGGGGGTCCAGCATCGGATCGGCGGTAAAGGTTGGCGCGCCCCCGGCGGAATGATGATCATCGCCGCCGTGGTCGTGGTCGTGGTCGTGCCCGTGGTCATGATCGTGGGGCGCATCAAAATTCCGCGTCATCGTTGTCGCGGCAGAAAGCAGCGGATACTGGCCCAGCGGTTCGCGCTGCGCGGCGGCGCGGGCCAGCCAGGGCGTCAGCTCCGGCCCGGTCCAGATCAGCAGATCGGCGTCTTGCAGCGCTGCCGCCTGCGACGGGCGCAACTGGAAATTATGAGGATCAGCACCCTGATCCAGCAACACCTCCGGCGCACCAAGATCACCCATCACCTGCTGCACCAGCGAGGCCGTCACATGTGTATCGGTGACGATTCGCGGCACCTCGGCCATAGCGGGCGCACCGATCATAATCAGCGCAAATGGCGTGCCGGGCAGCAAAAATGACAGTCGCATGAGCGATCCTTTCTTGTGAATGCCGCCGGAACCTTTATGTAATAAGATAACAAGTCAAGCAATATGTTACAGGATAACATGACGAGCGCCTTTGAACGTCACGATCACAGCGCCTGCGCCTCGGTTGCGCTGGCTCGCGCCGAAGAAATGGCGGCCGCGCACGGCCTGCGCCTGACGCCGGTGCGCCGCCGCGTGCTAGAGATCCTGCTGGAGGATCACCGTGCGATGGGCGCCTATGAGGTGCTGGAGCGGCTGGCCGCCGAGGGGCTGGGCAAGCAGCCGCCGGTCGCCTATCGCGCGCTGGATTTTCTGGTCGAGAACGGGCTGGCCCATCGTATCCAGAGGCTCAATGCCTTTACCGCCTGCGCCTCGGCTGATCTGCCGGGTCACGCGCCGGCCTTTCTGATCTGCCGGGAATGTCAGACCGTGGCCGAGCTTGATGCGGGCGGGCTGTGCGCCGGACTGGCCGATGCCGCCGCTCCGGCCGGCTTTGCGGTCGAGCGCGCCACGATCGAGGCGCTTGGCCTGTGCGCCGGCTGCGCGAAGCGGGCATGAGCGCCGCCCCCGCCACGCCCCTGATCGAGGCACGCGGGCTGAGCGTGCGCCATCGCGGTGCGCCCGCGTCGATCCTTGCCGGCGTTGATCTGGCGATCCGGCCGGGCGAGATCGTCACCGTGGTCGGGCCGAATGGATCAGGTAAATCGACGCTGGTCCGTGCCATCCTCGGCCATGTCGCGATCGAGGCGGGCGCGGTCACACGCCGGCCCGGTCTGCGCATCGGCTATGTGCCGCAGCGCGTTCACGTCGATGACCGCATCCCGATGACGGTGCGTCGTTTCATGTCCCTGCCGCGCCGGGTTTCGGATGACGAGGCCGCGCAGGCACTGGCCCGCACCGGCGTTTCCGGGCTGGAACCGCGCCAGATCACACGTCTGTCAGGCGGGCAGTTTCAGCGCGTCCTGCTGGCGCGCGCGCTGCTGCATGATCCGCAACTGCTGATTCTGGATGAGCCGTCGCAGGGGCTGGACCAGCCCGGTATCGTCGCGCTGTATCGTCTGATCGAGGATATCCGGGCCGAGACGGGGGCGGCGGTGCTGATGGTCAGCCACGACCTTCTGGTGGTGATGCGTGCCTCGGACCGGGTGATCTGTCTGAATGGTCATGTCTGTTGCGAAGGCACGCCGCAGGCGGTCAGCGCGGCGCCGGAATATCAGGCGCTGTTCGGTGCCGATTCGGCGCAGACGCTGGCGCTTTACCGCCATCATCATGATCATGCCCATGACGGAGATCCGGTCTCTGGCGCCCATGGGCATCACGACCACCCCCATTCACACGACCACGGGCCGCAGTCTCATGTTTGACGATTTTCTGATCCGGGCGGCCGTTGCCGGGCTGGGGCTGGTGCTGGCGACCGGGCCGCTGGGCTGTTTCGTGGTCTGGCGGCGCATGGCCTATTTCGGGGATGCGACCGCGCATGCGGCGATTCTCGGCGTGGCGCTGAGCCTGGCGATCGGCGGCCCGGTCTATCTCGGGACGCTGGGGGTTGCGGTGGCAATGGGCTGGCTGGTGTCGCATCTGGCCGGGCGCGGCGAGGCGGTGGATACCGCGCTGGGTGTGCTGGCCCATGGGGCGCTTGCCTTTGGGCTGGTTGCGGCGAGCCTTGTGCCGGGGCTGCGCGGTGATCTTTCGGCGTGGCTGTTTGGCGATATCCTTATGGTGCGTGCCAGTGATCTGCTCTGGATCTGGGGCGGGGCGGGGCTTGTGACGCTGTTGCTGGTCTGGCGGTGGCAGGCGATGGTGACCGCGACGGTCAATGAGGAGATCGCGCTGGCGGCCGGTGTCGTGCCCGCACGCGAGCGGCTGATCCTGACCCTTGCGATGGCGATCACGGTCGCGGTTGCGATTCGGATCGTGGGTGCGCTGCTGGTTTCGGCGCTGATGGTGATTCCGGCGGCATCTGCGCGGAATCTTGCTCGCAGCCCCGAGCAAATGGCCCTGATTGCGACGTTTTTTGGCGCGGCTTCGGTTGTGGCCGGGCTGCTTGCCAGCCTTTACGCCGATACCCCCGCCGGCCCGTCAATCATCGCATCTTCGGCGCTTATATATCTGTGTTTTCTGCCTTTTCGGCGAATCTCTGCATAAATGACACAGTTTGCCCCGGCATGGCGGGGCAAACTGGAACCACGACCGGGCCAAGGTGTTGTGAAATATGCAACAGTCACCGCCGTCCGGCCTGACCCTGAACCAAAAGCGGCTTTCAAAGCCAGCCGGATTGTGAGACTGTCGCCCCGATGCTGCTGGAGACATCAGCTTTCACAAGACCAAACGGAGCATGATCATGACCAAATTTGCTACCTTCGCCCTGGCCCTGGGCCTGTCCGCTTCCACCGCTCTGGCTGGCGGCTATGTCGAGCCCGTCGTGACCGTCGAGCCCGTCGTCGTTGACGCCGGCCGTCCGGCCACCTCGAACGCTGGCCTGGTTGTTCCGGCCCTGCTGCTGCTGGGCGTTATCGCCGCTGTGGCTTCGGACGACGACGACCACTGATCCCTGCCGGCCCTTCGGGGTTTGCAGGAAAGGGGCTGGCGCTTGCGCCAGCCCCTTTTCATTTGCGGAACGTGTTTTCTGATCAGCTGCGGTCCGGGGGCAGGGGGTGCCGCTTGCACGCGCCGCGACCACAGCACAAAAGGCCCGGTCTGCGGACCGGGCCTTTTGTCTTGTTCGCCATTTGTCAGCCCTCAGGGCCGGATTGTCTGGATGGTGACATAGCCAAGCTGCGGGCCGATCCACTGGCGCGAAACCGGGATCTGTCCCGAAGCGGTCACGAGATAAGAGTTCTGGATCTCGGCCCCGCCGCCCTGACAGCTTTCGACGACCTGTGTCGCCGACCATGCGGTGCCGGCAAAGCTGAAGCTCTTGCCCTCGCCGACGGCAATCGAGCAGGTCATCGGCAACGGCCGCTCGACCCCGTCGCCGGTGATGTAACGCATGGTCCGGTTGGCCTGACCGGGGCGGCGGGCGCGGATCAGCGCGGCCGGAGCGTCTGCCTCGGCGACAGACAGGTCGTGACCCAGCCCTTTCGTGCCCGACAGCATTCCCCCGCGCAGGATCAGCGCCTGCATGTTCGGGGTCATATAGGTGCGCATCGCGCCGTTCTCGCCGGTCATTGCCATGACCTGCACCGCGCCCGAGCTTTCCAGCCCGACGAGGATCAGCGGCGAGGGGTTCGACGCCAATGCGCGCGCCGCCATCTCATCGGCGCTCAGGGCAGGGGCGGGGGCGGATGGCTCGGCGCCGCGCACCCGCGCCATGGTCGGCCCGACGGCCTGCGCCAGCGCGCCGGTGATCGACCCGCCTTCCCTTGCGCGGTCATTGCCGCAGCCGGCCACCACTGCGGCAATGGCCAGCAGGGCCATGTTTCGCCAGATATGCGCTCTCATCGCCAGAACCTTCCCCATCCGTCGTAAAGTTCGCCGCTGTGGTGGTCGCGAATCGTCTCATAGAGGCGGCCGTCGACATTAAGGCGCGCACCACCGTCACGCGACAGGGATCGCAGGTTTCCCGAGACCCGGTTCGTGGATGGCGTGCCTGTCGCCCATGTCAGCGGCACCGACATGGTGATCCCCTTGTCAAAGGAGCCGTTGCCGAACTGTTCGGCGCTCAGATCGGTCTTGGTCGCATAGCCGCCGATGCGCCATCCGTTTTCGAATTCACGATGCACCGAGACGGTCGCACCCTTGTCGCCGGCCAGATATTTCCCGACATCCACCTGACCCCAGAAGCCGTGGCCAAAGTCGTAATAGGCCGAGACATGGCCGGTCGTGACCTCGTAATCCTGAAACTCGAACGAGTTACGGAAATCGCGCTTGCGCACGCGGTTGACCTCGGCCCCGAGTGCCAGACGCGAGCCGACCGGTTTCCACAGCACTTCGCCCGACACACCGCCATAGGCGCGTTCCAGCAGGCCGACGGTGACACGCGAATAGATATCCTGTGTGGGTTTGGCATACCATGCCAGCGTCAGCTCGGTGATGACGGGGCTGCGGTTGCCGGCATACATGCGCCCATCCGAACGCACGCGCGGCACGCCGAAATTATCGGCCGTGATCTGATCGGGATCGGCGGCCAGATACTCATCGACCGTATAACCCTTGGGCGCGCTCTGCTCCTGCGAGCCGAAGGCGCGCTGGCGCAGGCTGCCCGACAGGATCAGGCCCGGGCTGATCTCGTATTTCGCGCTCGCCTGCGCCCCGATTTCATAGCGGAACGGCTCATCTGGATCAAAGACACCGATATCCAGATAGGGCCGCAGGCCCCAGGTGAATGCGGGGTATATGCCCTCGCTGGGGATCAGCCCGGCGGCGCGTGGATCGCCGTCGACGATGCTGGCGCGCTGCGCGATATGGGCCGAGGCGGTGTTTTCCAGCCGCTCGATATCCGAGCGTTGCAGGACGACCGATGAGGTCGGCATCCCCTTGGCCGTCGAGGTGATGACAAAGGTTTCGACCGAGGGCGGCAGCGCCCGCGTCATCAGCCTTGCGGTGCGGCCGATGGCCTCGGCCTGATGGAAATAGCGTTCGTTGCGGATGCGGACCTCGGCGCGGTTCGCACCGAGCGACATCGATTCCAGCACCTGACCCTCGGCTTTCAGCGCGCGGCCAAGCGCGTTCTGGATCACCGGGCGGGCGGTGGCGTCGGCGGTCCATGCGCCGGACCAGCCTTCGGGGTCGGCCGAGGGTGCCGGACGCGGCCGCACCGGTGCGGGTGCCGGCTCCAGCCCCGAGGGATAGGGGGATTGCTTTGCGTTCAGCGTCAATGAGCCGCGAATGCCAAAGGTCTTGCCGCCGAGGCTGTAGGCCCCGATCTGATAGCTGTTGCCGATCCGGTAATTGACGCCGAGATTCAGCTTGCTGTCGGGTTCGCTGACCCCGCCGCGCTGTTCCGGCTCGTAATCGTCATAGGAATATTCCGCCAGCAGGGACAGCTGATCGGTTGCCTGCCATTCGATCGAGGCAAAGGGTTTGGCGCTGCCCGAAAACCACTGGTCGATATTCGGCTTGCCGCCTTCGTCGGTGTAATCGGTCTGCCGCCAGGCGCCGGCCAGCCGTCCCCAGCCGATCCCGCCCGAGACGCGCAGCTGCGGCGTCACCTGCTTTGTCGCCACAAGGTATTCGCCCGAATAGACGCCGGTTCCCATCAGGTCGCGCAGACCGATGGCAACCGCAGGCTGCCAGCCCGGCGCCTCGTCAAAAAGCTGATACTGGAGATCAAAGCTGCGGTCTTTCAGCTTGTTGTTATCGCGCACCGGGTCCAGCCCGTCGATCGAGGAATAGCGCAGCGCCGCCGTCAGCCGCGTCCAGGGCTGAAAGCTCAGCGTGACACGCTGGCCGTAATCGCTGTGGCTGATCGTTCCGGCCAGCTCTCCCTCGGGGGCGGGGGCGGCGTTGGGGGTGTCGATGGCCCCCGGCATGCCATAGGTGTTGAGGGTCTGCCCCTGCGATGGTGACGCCAGCCCAAGCGCCGTGACCGAAGCGGTCAGAAGCGCGGTCGGTGTCAGAAACAGCGGGCGGATACGGCTGCGCATGAATTCGTCCTCGGCATTAGCTGCGGCGACTATAGGGCTGGGCCTGTGTCTCGCCAATGGCACAGATCGACGGGGCGGCGGGTTTCCGCCCCGGCTGTGTCCTGGCTGCACCGGCAGGATAAAGGGCTGTGATGCAGCGTGGCCTTTTGCCCTCAGCCGCCGGCGGCGGCGGTCGCCGCCGGGCCTGCGCAGCCACTCATCCGGCGCGGGCCGATGCGAAGCTGTGCGGTCATCGGAAAGCTCTGCTCGGCCATCGTGTCGGCGCAGCTTCCCGTGCGGATGTTCAGCGAAAAAGGTGCGCCGTTCAGCACGCCGATGAACTCGACCCCATTGGCATAGTTCAGCCGGTTGACCTTGATATTGCGGCCCGACTGGTTTTCGGGGGTCTGATAACGCGCGTTGCCCCCGGCCACGTCGATGCGCCAGAACGGTTCATTTCCCTGTGCTGTGAAGGCTGCGGTGTTCAGCGTTGCGGCCTCGGCGGTGGCCACGGCGCGGCGCTCGCCCTCGATTTCGATGGGCACCTGCTTTGGCGAGACGGCGGGCGACACCAGCGGCGTTTTCATCGGGTCGACCGGTTCGGCTGTGGCCTCGGGGGCGGGGGTCGCATCAAGCGGATCCCAGGGCATGCGGAAATCGCGCATCGCCTGCTCATCACAGGCAGCCAGTGCAAGCGGCAGAAGCGCCAGTGCAAAGCGGAGTTTCATCGGTCGTTCCCTCGTTCTGGGCGCGTGCGATCCATTGCCGCGCCTGATCACGATATGGCATAGCGCAAGCGGTCGGGCGCGGGCAAGCTTCACCGGGATCTCACTATTGCCTGTTTTTTGTGCGGACGGGATGCGATTGCCTGTTATAGTGGCAGTTCCGCGTGCCGCCGCCGGAAACCGCCGCCCTCCTGCTTGAGGAACCGGCGCGGCGCCCGTTCAAGCTGAAAGAGGTGATACAGATGAACAGCAGCCTCGCATATCCGCTCACACTCGGCCCGGTCCGCCTCGGGGTGCCCGTCTTTCTGGCCCCGATGGCCGGGATCACGGATCTGCCTTTCCGGCGTATGGTGGCACGTTTCGGCGCCGGGCTGGTCGTCAGCGAGATGGTCGCCTCGACCGAGATGGTGACGGCGCGACCCTCGCCGCGGGCAGGTGCGCGGGCACGGGCAATGACAGAAGGCGGGGTGCCCGTCTCGGTCCAGATTGCCGGGCGCGAGGCTGCCCCGATGGCCGAGACCGCGCGGATCGTGGCCGGCATGGGCGCGCGGATCATTGACATCAACATGGGCTGTCCGGCGAAAAAAGTGACCGGCGGGCTGTCGGGTGCGGCATTGATGCGCGACCCCGACCATGCGCTGCGCCTGATCGAGGCGGTGGCGGGCGCGGTTGATCTGCCGGTGACGCTGAAGATGCGGCTGGGCTGGGATGATGACTGCCTGACGGCCGCCGATCTGGCCGCAAGGGCGCGTGATGCGGGTGTGCGGATGCTGACCGTCCATGGCCGGACACGGGCGCAGTTCTATACCGGCCGGGCCGACTGGGCGGCGATCCGCGCGGTCGCCAACCTGCCGGGCCGGCCGCCGCTGGTGGCCAATGGTGACATCGTCGATGCCGACAGCGCGCGGGCGGCGCTGAAGGCGTCAGGGGCCGAGGCGGTGATGGTCGGGCGCGGCGCGCAGGGCGCGCCGTGGCGGCTGGCCGGGATCGCGCATATCCTTTATGGCACGCCCGCGCCCGAGATTCCCCAAGGTGCCGCGCTCGCCGATCTGATCGCCGCACATTACGAGGATATGCTGGGTTTTTACGGCACTGACCCCGGCCTGCGTGTCGCGCGCAAGCATCTGGGCTGGTATGCGGATGAGGCTGGTGCGGGCGACCGGCGCCGGGATCTGTTCCGTGCGCCGGACCCGGCCACGACCTTGCGTGTGATCCGCGCGGTGTTCGGCGATGCACCGGGTCCGCCCTGCGCCGGACGGGACGCCGCATGACGGTGCTGGGGGCCTTCATACCGGGGCCGGGGTTTGATGCCCTGCCGTTGCCCGGGCTGATTATTGGCGGCGATGACCGGCTGGCCGGGCTGAACGACGCGGCCGAGCTGTGGCTGAACCTGTCACGGCGCGCGGCCCTTGGTCACCGGCTGGAGGATGAGACGATCCGCAGCCGGTTACGGATATCACCGCCCCTTGCACCGCTGATCGCGCGGGTGCGTGCGGCGCATGGCGCGGTCGGCCAGCCGCGCGCCCGGTTCGATCTGGGCGACCGCTCGGGCGGGCATCAGACGCGTTTTGGCGATCTGCATCTCGGCCCCGCGCCCGAGGCGCTGGCGGGCGGCGTCACCTTGCTGATCGCCCCGGTCGACGGGGCCGAGGCAATGGGTCCGGGTCAGGCCGCGCGCAAGGCCGCCCGTCAGGCAATCGGTCTGGCCGAGATGCTGGCCCATGAGATCAAGAACCCGCTGGCCGGCATCCGCGGCGCGGCACAGCTCTTGTCGATGAGCGCCACCGAGGAGGACCACGAACTCACAGAGCTGATCGTCGCGGAATCGCGCCGCATCGTGGCGCTGCTCGATCAGGTCGAGCGGTTCGGCGATACCACGACGCCCGATCTGCGCCCGGTCAATCTGCATGACATTCTGGAACGCGCGCGGCGTTCGGCGGAACTGGGCTTTGCCCGCGATCTGGAGATTGTGACGGATTATGACCCCTCATTGCCCGATGCGCTGGCGGATGATGACCAGCTTATGCAGGTTGCGCTGAACCTGCTGAAAAACGCGGCCGAGGCGCTGTTGCGCGGTGGTGGCGGGCGGATGATCCGTATCCGCACCTTTTATGACGGCGCGTTGCGCATTGCGCCCGCGCCTGATCACCCCAATGGCCATGTGCTGCCGCTACAGATCGAGATCGAGGATGACGGCCCCGGCATTCCCGAATCCATCGCCACCCAGATATTCGAGCCGTTCGTTTCGGGGCGCGAGAACGGCACTGGGCTGGGGCTGGCACTGGTGTCCAAGATCGTCACTGACCATGGCGGCTGGCTGCGGGTCGAATCCCGCCCCGGCCGCACCGTTTTCCGCATCTCTCTACCAAAGGCCTGAGCAATGGACGGAACCATCCTGATCGCCGATGATGACCGCAGCATCCGCACCGTGCTGACGCAGGCGCTGACACGCGCCGGCTGCCGGGTCCATGCAACCGGCAGCCTGCAACAGCTGCTGAAATGGGTCGAGGAAGGGCGCGGCGATCTGGTTGTGACCGATGTGATGATGCCTGACGGTAACGGTATCGACACGATCCCCGCGATCCGCCGTGCGCGCCCCGATCTGCCGGTGATCGTGATCTCGGCGCAAAACACCATCGTCACCGCGATCCGGGCGACCGAGGCCGAGGCCTTTGACTATCTGCCCAAGCCGTTTGACCTGCCTGAACTGCTGGCGCGCGCGCGCGATGCGCTGGCGCGCCGGCCGCGCAAGTCAGAGCTGCACGCCGGTCTGGCCCGGATGGCCGTGCCGGGCACGGGACCGGAGCTGCCGCTGATCGGTCATGCCGCGCCGATGCAGGCGCTGTTTCGGCTGGTCGCCCGCGTGGTAAAGGCCGATCTGCCGATCATGGTGACGGGGCAGGCGGGGGTTGGTAAATCGACCATCGCACGGGCGCTGCATGAATACTCTGACCGCAGCAAAGGGCCGCTGATCGTGCTGACTCCGGCCGATGGGCGGGCCGAGGGGCTGGCCGATGCGGTTGCGCGCGCGCGTGGCGGCACCTTGCTGATCGAAAATCCCGCAGATTTCGACGCCGCCGCCCAGACCCGTCTTCTGGCGTTGCTGGAGCAGAGCGATGCGCAGGGCGACACGCCCCGGATCGTCTCGACCGGGGGGCCGGATCCGCAGGGCGACATGGACGCAGGCCGGCTGCGCGCAGAGCTGTTCTACCGCCTTGCCGGCGCAAGGATCGCGGTGCCCCCCCTGTCGGCGCGGCGTGAGGACATCCCGGCGCTGGCGCAGCATCTGATGACCCGCGCCGAGGCACAGGGGCTGGCCGGACGCGCCTTGCCCGACGAGGTGCTGGCCGATCTGCGCCGGGCAGAGTTTCCCGGTAATGTCCGCCAGCTGGAAAATCTGATCCGGCGGCTGGCGCTGACCGGCTCGGGTCCGGTTGCGCGCGATGAGTTGCACGATCTGTCGCCAGACCCCGCGGCCACAGGGCAGGTGACGGTTTCCGCATCCACCTCAAGCCCGTCATGCGCCACGGGCATGCGGCAGGCCGGCGGCGGTGCGGGCCAGCTTTCCGGCTCGGTCGCCGAGCATCTTCAGCGCTATTTCGATCTGCATGGCGACGCCCTGCCGCCGCCCGGCCTTTATGATCGTATCCTGCGCGAGATCGAGGTGCCGCTGCTGGAAATTGCGTTGGATGCGACGGGGGGCAACCAGCTGCGCTGTGCCGAGTTGCTGGGGATCAACCGCAATACTTTGCGCAAGAAATTGTCAGAGCTGAATATTCAGGTGACACGGCGCCGTCGGGTGATGTAAAACAGTCACAGGCGCGGCAGGACCGTCACGCCAGGGCAACAGCAGACGCCGCATTCACCGGCGCAGGACCGAGCAGAACGAGGCCATGCCAGCACCCGGCCTGACATCCATGCGCGCTTCGCGTCTGGCCGACCGGCTGGCCCGGCTGGCGGCGCGACGGCGCTGGCGCACCGTGGCGATGCTGCTGATCGTCGCCGCGGCACCGGTGCTTGTGGTTCTGACCGTGGTGATGCTGGGCGCGGTCGGGGTGACGGGGGGGTCACGTTGGCTCAGCCTGATCCTGGTGCTGGATTTCGTCTATCTTCTGTTATTGCTGGGTCTGCTGCTGGCGCGTCTGGCGCAGATGATTGCCGAACGCAGGCGGGCACGGGCAGGATCACGCCTTCATGCGCGGCTGGTCGGGATTTTCGCGCTGATCGCGATGGTGCCGACGGTCGTGGTCGCGCTGTTTGCCGGGGTGGTGATCAATATCGGTCTTCAGGGCTGGTTTTCGGACCGTGTGCGCGAGGTGGTGACGAATGCCCAATCCGCCGCCGTTGCCTATCAGACCGAACATCGCGACGACCTGACCGAAGATGCGGGCCATATCTCCAGCGTGTTGCGTCAGGCGGCCGGCGCTGATCCGCTGATCGGGGACGGCGATCTGAGGCTGATCCTGACCGATCAGCAGACCCGTATCCAGCGTGGCCTGCGCGAGGCATATATCATCGACGCCGCCGGCACGATCCATGCGCGCGGCGACCGCTCATATGATTTCTGGTATGAAAAGCCCTCGCCCGCGCAGTTCGACGACGCCCGCGCGCAAGGCATCGTGCTGATCGAGGACTGGGCGCAAAGCGAGTTCCGCGCCCTTGTCGCGCTGCCGCCGCTGGCGGACCGGTTTCTTTATGTCACCCGCGATGTGGACGGCCGTCTGCTGGGCCTTTTGGATGATACGCGCGAAACGATCGGCGAATACCGCCAGCTGGAACGGGATCGCGGCCGTGTGCTGCTGGAATTCTCGCTGGTCTATCTGGGCTTTGCGTTGTTGCTGATCTCGGCTGCGATGTGGCTGGCGCTGTGGTTCGCCGAGCGGCTGGCGCGTCCCATCGGGCGGCTGGCCGAGGCCTCGGAAAGGGTCGGTCAGGGTGATCTGGATCTTCAGATCCCCGAGGCCGATACCGGCGACGAGATCGAAACCCTTGGCCAGAGCTTTAACCGCATGACCCGCCAGCTCAAGGCACAGCGCGACGAGCTGGTTGCCAGCCACCGCGCCAGCGATGAACAGCGCCGGCTGTTCGATTCGGTTCTGTCCAGCGTGACGGCCGGGGTCATCGGTCTGGATGCCGAGGGCGATGTTGATTTCATGAACCGCTCGGCCATGCGGATGCTGGGTGTGGACCCGGCCCGTGATCACGACCGCCCGCTGGCCGAGGTCGTGCCGGAATTCGCGCCGCTGCTGGGGCGGCTGTCGGGTGCGGTGACCGAAACCGTCCAGGACGAGATCCGGCTGGTGCGCGACGGCCGGATGGAGAGCCTGCTGGTGCGCATGGCGATGCGCCACAGCAGCGATCGCGGGGTCGAGGGCTATGTGGTGGCCTTTGATGACGTGACGGAACTGGTCTCGGCGCAGCGTATGGCGGCATGGGGCGATGTCGCCCGCCGCGTCGCCCATGAGATCAAGAACCCGCTGACCCCGATCCAGCTTTCGGCCGAACGGCTGCGGCGCAAGTTCTCCCGGCTCGCCCCCGACGGGGAAGAGCGTGAAAGCGTCGATTCCTATGTCGATGTCATTATCCGCCAGACCAATGACCTGCGCCGGATCATCGACGAGTTTTCACGCTTTGCCCGCATGCCCGAACCCGACCGGCGCGAGACCGATATCGCCAAGCTCTTGCGCGATACCGTGCTGCTTCAGCGTGATGCGGTCGGCGCGCCGATGCGGACCGACATCCCCGAAACCCCGGTGCGCATCGACTGCGATGCGACGATGATGGCACAGGTATTTACCAACCTGCTGAAGAACGCGGCCGAGGCGATCGACGAATACCGCCCTGCCGCCGATCCCGGCTGGACGCCGGAAATCGCCGTCGCGCTGACCGAATCCGCCGATGCGGTGGCCATCACCATTACCGATAACGGCGCCGGCCTGCCCGAGGACCGCGCCCGGCTGTTCGAGCCATATGTGACGCTGAAACCCGGCGGGACCGGTCTGGGCCTGCCCATCGTCAAGAAAATCATCGAAGAGCATGGCGGCAGCTTTGTGCTGACCGATGCTTCCGGTCGCGGCGCACGGGCCGAGATGCGGCTGCCACGCGAAAGAAACCCCATCCGCATCGCCAGAAAGAACAAAGAGCAGGACGTGACATGAGCGACATTCTGATCGTTGACGACGAAAAGGATATCCGCGATCTGATCGCCGACATCCTTCAGGACGAAGGCTTCGCCACCCGCACCGCCGCCAATTCCGACGAGGCGATCGCGGCACTGAACGAGGCCGAACCGTCGCTGATGATCCTCGACATCTGGCTGAAAGACAGCCGCATGGACGGGATCGACATTCTCAAGCAGGTCAAACGCAACAACCCCGACGTGCCGGTCATCATCATCTCGGGCCATGGTAATATCGAGATTGCCGTCGCCGCGATCCGGCAGGGCGCCTATGACTTTATCGAAAAACCCTTTAATATCGACCAGTTACTGGTCGTCATCAACCGCGCGACCGAGACCAACCGGCTGCGGCGCGAGAATGCGCAGCTGCGCCGCGGCGAGGTCCGCGCCGCCGAGATGCTGGGACAGTCCGCCGCCTTCAAGCGGATGCGCGACCAGCTGGACAAGCTGGCCAAGTCGAACGGCCGGGTCATGCTGAGCGGGGAGCCCGGCGCAGGCAAGGAACTGGCCGCGCGCTATATCCACAGCCACAGCCCGCGCGCCGATGCCCCCTTTATCGTCGTTTCCTGCGCCAGCATCGAACCCGAGCGCATGGAAGAGGTTCTGTTCGGCCGTGAGACCGTCGAGCGCGGGATCGAGCCGGGCCTGCTCGAACAGGCGCATGGCGGTGTGATCTATTTCGATGAGGTCGCCGACATGCCGCTGGGCACCCAGCCCAAGATCCTGCGCGTGCTGACCGAACAGCAGTTCGCGCGTGCCGGCGGCTCGGACAAGGTGCGGGTCGATCTGCGGGTGATCTCGTCGACGAACCGCGATTTGCCCGCCGAAATCAGCGCCGGGCGCTTTCGGCAAGAGCTGTATGACCGGCTGAACGTGGTGCCGCTGGCCGTTCCCTCACTGGCCGAGCGGCGCGAGGATATCCCGATGCTGGCCGGGCATTTCATGCAGCAGGTTCATGACGAGCAGGGCCTGCCGCTGCGCGAGATCACCGAGGACGCGGCCGGCGCGCTTCAGGCGATGGATTGGCCGGGCAATATCCGGCAGTTGCGCAATGTGATCGAGCGGGTGCTGATCCTGGCCGAGGACAGCGGCCCGGTCCGCCCCGCAGAATTGCAGGGCCAGAGCGCCGAGGGCGACGGCGCGGACACGCTGACGCTGGGTCCGCGCATCACCTCGCTGCCGCTGCGCGAGGCGCGCGAGCTGTTCGAGCGCGAATATCTGGTCAATCAGATCAACCGTTTCGGCGGCAATATCAGCCGGACCGCGCAATTCGTGGGCATGGAGCGCAGCGCGCTGCACCGCAAGCTGAAATCGCTGGGCGTGGTGGGTGGCCGCGCGCCCGACGAGGACGAGGAATAAGGCGGATCCTTGGCCTCTGCCTGTCGGGGGGTGGGGTGAACGCGGGCGCCGTTCGGCGCGCCCGTCCATATCAGCGCACCACCCGCGCCCGGCTGATGGAATCAGCGGATATGAGGCCCGATACCCGCCCCTTGTCTGGCGGGTGGGATGTGACGTGGCGGCAAATATCCATGGCAACCGCTGCGGCGCGGCGCGCGCATCAGTAGCCCGGCTGGTGGAATCAGCGGATATGAGGCCCGATGCCCGCCCCTTGTCTGGCGGGTGGGATGTGACGTGGCGGCAAATATCCATGGCAACCGCTGCGGCGCGGCGCGCGCATCAGTAGCCCGGCTGGTGGAATCAGCGGATATGAGGCCCGATACCCGCCCCTTGTCTGGCGGGTGGGGATGTGACGTGGTTGCAAATATCCATGGCAACCGCTGCGGCGGGGCGAGCATGCCGGTTGGGCGCGGCTCGCGCGGCCCATGGCATCAACCGTCCGGCCGGATCGGGTCTGAATTTTTGCTGTGATTGACGGCTGGCCCGTCCCGGTCCGGGAACCTTCCGGGCATGGGGAACGTCGAGGCTGATCCGCTAAAGCGCCGCCAGATAACCGCCGTCTATAACCAGACATTGCCCCGAGATGTAACGCGCCGCGTCGCTGGCGAGAAACACCGCCGCTCCGGCCAGATCGTCCATCCGGCCGAGCCGGCCCGCCGGCACGCGCTCGGTCATCGTCTCGACCCATGCGGGATTGGTATAAAAGGCATCGGTCAGCCCGGTATGGAAATAACCCGGCGCGATCGCGTTGACGCGCAGCCCGTGGGGCGCCCATTCCGTCGCCAGCGCCCGCGTCATCCCCAGAACCCCTGATTTCGAGGCGGTATAGGGCACCGCCGTCGCCACGCCGACGAATGAGGTCAGCGAGGCAAGGTTGATGATCGCGCCCCGGCGGCGCGCCACCATGCCCTGTCCGATGGCGCGGGCGACAAAGAATGCACCCTTGAGATTGGTGTCGACGATCCTGTCCCAAAGCGCTTCGTCGATTTCGGTCGCCGGGCGGATATCCTCGATGCCGGCATTGTTGACCAGAACATCAACCGTGCCGGTATCCGCCAGGGCCGCCTCGGTCGCGGCAACATCGCGCTGATCAAAGACCACAGGCTGCGCGCCGCGTCCGAGGGCCGCGATTTCGTCACACAGCACGGTCAGGGCCGCGCCGTCCCGCCCGGTCACGATCAGATCGGCGCCCGCATGGGCAAAGCCAAGCGCCAGCGCCCGCCCGATGCCCCGGCTTGCCCCCGTGACCAGCACCCGCTGGCCCGTCATGCCAAAGGTTGATGTCAGCCAGTCCTGCGTGCCCATGTGTCTCGCCCTTTCGCCTGCGCCCGGAACTCTAGGGCAGCGGATGCTGCGACTGCAAGGGTGCGGCATGCATCAGCAGCGGGCGATGTTTCTGGACATGGCGGATGCTGCGGCCGCAAGGGTGCGGCACTTTCGGGCGATAGTGGCGGGCGGCGCAAAAGGCGTCATGTCGGGGGCCGGACATGCGCATGACCCCCGCCAGCGCCCGGACCTGCTTTCCCGCCGGCAGCCGCCGCGCGCCCCTGATGACCTGATGGGTGGTGATCGCATCTATCCTGCTGCGGCGTTCTGACGCGTCCGCACGGCCGCGCGCCCGGCCGCGTGATGGCAATGACCGCTCCGGCCTTGCGGCACAGGGTATTGCCGGGCTGGCGGGGGGCGTCGCGCCATCATGGGCCTGGGATTCTGGCCCGCGGCGGGCCGGCGTGTCTGACTTTGGTCAAGAGGGCGTCGCATTTGCGGGCCTACTGTGCGCCATGGCTTTGGCGAATCGCATATGCGTGTTTTTGCTGATCGTCGCGATGGTCGCCTTCGCGGGCGGCAGCGGTCAGGCATCTGCGCGCCACGGAACGTCGCAGATCGAGCTTTGCGACGGCGACCGGATCGTTCTGATCTCGGTCGACCGTGAGGGCCGGCCGGTGCAGGATCTGCCCGGCGGATGCGATTGCCTGTTCTGCACGCATTGCGGCACGGCTGATCTGGCACTGATGCCCGGCGTTGCGATTCCCCTTGTCACTGTCCAGGCCCGCAGCATGCATCCGGCCGGGGCGCCGGCCGGCCTTGCCGGATCGCGTCCCGACCGGGCCCGCGCGCGCGCACCCCCAGACCGGAACGGCTGAAACCATGCTGCATCGTTTTCTTTTTCACCTTGTTATTCTTGTGCTGGGCGCCCTGATCGGTCTGACCCCCGGATCGGCCCAGCAGGCGGCGGCGCCGAATGTATTGTCGCAATATCTGGCCGAGGTCGCGCCCGGCGATCTGGTGCCCGGCGCCGATGCCTTTGGCCAGATCCGCCCCGATATTCCCGTCGCGCCCGTTCTCGCGGGTGACCAGACGCTGGGATATGCCTTTATCACTTCGGACTTCGTAGGCACGACCGGTTATTCCGGCAAGCCGATCCATACCATGGTTGCGGTCAGCCCTGATGCGGTCGTGCTGGGCGTGCGGCTGGTCAAGCATTCCGAACCCATCGTCCTGATCGGCATCCCCGAGGCACGCATGACTGCCGTCGCCGAGGGCTATGCCGGGCTGGATCTGGTGGCCGAGGCAAAGGCCGGCGGCTCGGCCCATGATCTGAACATCATTTCGGGCGCGACGGTGACGGTCATGGTCATGGACGATTCCATCGTCCGCGCCGGATTGCGGGTCGCACGCGCTCTGGGTCTGGGCGGGCTGGCCGATGACGCCACCGCCGCCGGCCCGAGCTTTCGCCTGAACCCCGAGGCTACCGCGCCCGGGGACTGGGAAACCATGCTGGGCGACGGCACGGTGCGCCGGCTGTTGCTGACCACGCAGGATGTCAACGAGGCATTCGCCCTGCTGGGCGATCCGCGTTCGGATGCCCGCGCGCTGACCGCGCCGCCCGAGGCGGTCTTTATCGACATGCAGGCCGCACTGGTCAGCGTCCCCGATATCGGGCGCAAGGTGCTGGGCGAGGCCGAATACACCAACCTGAGCAACTGGCTGGACGAGGGCGACAGTGCCGTGCTGATCGGCGGTCTTGGTCCCTATAGCTTCAAGGGATCGGGCTATGTCCGGGGTGGTATTTTTGACCGTATCCAGCTGATTCAGGATGACAACTCGGTGCGTTTCCGCGACCGTCAGCACCGCCGCGCCTCGATCGCGCTGGATGATGCGCCCGCCTTTACCGAGGTCGATCTGTTCCGCATCCCCGCTGACAGCGGCTTTGACCCGGCCCGGCCGTTCCGCATCCAGTTGCTGGTTCACCGCGATGTCGCGGCGATCGAGAAATTGTTCACCACCTTTGATCTCGGCTATCAGCTGCCCGATTATTATCTTGAGGCGATCCCGGCGCCGGCGCCTGAGCCTGCGCCCGAGGCAGCACCCGCGGCCAGTGCCGTCGCCGCCGCCGATCAGATCGCGACACAGGACGAATCCGCCGCGCAGGCCGCGCTGTGGAAGCGGATCTGGGAAGGCAAGAAAATACAGAACATCGTGCTGGCCGGGCTGCTGAGCGTGCTGACGGGGGCATTCTTCTTTCAGGA
>JAUNTL010000197.1 GCA_030538705.1 Paracoccus sp. (in: a-proteobacteria)
CAGGCCGGCCAGCAGGGCGGGCCTCAGACCCACGGGCGGGACTGCGACTGCGCGGTCTCGAACAGAGCGATGGCCGGGGTTTTTTCCAGCGTCAGGCCGATATCATCCAGCCCGTTCAGCAGGCAATGCTTGCGGTGCGGGTCGATGTCGAAATGATATTCCGTGCCATCGGCGCCGGTGACGGTCTGTGCGTGCAGATCGACGGTCAGGCGGGCGTTTTCACCCTTGCGCGCGTCATCCATCAGGGCATTGACCGCATCCTCGGGCAGAACGATGGGCAGAATGCCGTTCTTGAAGCAGTTATTATAGAAAATATCCGCAAAGCTGGTCGAGATGACACAGCGGATCCCGAAATCCAAAAGCGCCCAGGGTGCATGCTCGCGCGAGGAACCGCAGCCGAAATTATCGCCCGCGACGATGATCTCGGCGCGGCGATAGGCGGGCTGGTTCAGCACGAAATCGGGAACCTCGTTCCCGTCGCGGTCAAAGCGCATTTCGTCAAACAGGTTCTTGCCCAGCCCGGAACGGTGGATGGTTTTTAGAAACTGCTTGGGGATGATCATGTCCGTGTCGATATTGACGAGCGGCATGGGCGCGGCAACGCCGGTGAGGGTGGTGAACTTGTCCATCGGTCATATCCTGTCAGATTAGGGGGCGCCCGGCATGCTTATGCGGTCCCTGCCGGGCGAATACGTCCCGGCGCCTTACGCCGGAACGCCCATCACATCCCGCACATCGACCAGATGGCCGGCGATGCCTGCGGCGGCGGCCATGACCGGCGACATCAGATGCGTGCGGCCCTTATAGCCCATGCGGCCTTCGAAATTGCGGTTCGAGGTCGCGGCACAGCGTTCGCCCGGCGCCAGCTGGTCGGGGTTCATGCCCAGACACATCGAACACCCCGCCAGACGCCATTCGAAACCGGCATCGGTGAAGATCTTGTCCAGACCCTCTTCCTCGGCCTGCAAGCGCACCAGACCCGATCCGGGCACGACCATGCCGCGCACGCCGTCGGCCAGATGCTTGCCCTTGAGGATGCCCGCCGCGGCGCGCAGATCCTCGATCCGGCCATTGGTGCAAGACCCGATGAACACCGCGTCAATCGTGATGTCGGTCAGCTTCATCCCCGGCGTCAGGCCCATATAGTCAAGGCTGCGCTGCGCGGCCTCGACCTTGCCGCCCTCGAAATCGCTGGCGGCGGGGACCGCCTCGGTGATGGGCAGCACATCCTCGGGCGAGGTGCCCCAGGTCACGACCGGCGCGATATCCTCGCCCCGGATGGTGATGACCTTGTCGTAATGCGCGCCTTCGTCGCTGGTGAGCGTCTTCCACCAGTTCAGCGCGGCCTCCCACGCCGCACCTTTGGGGGCATGAGGGCGGCCCTGCACATAGGCAAAGGTCTTTTCATCCGGCGCGATCAGGCCCGCGCGCGCGCCGCCTTCGATGGCCATATTGCAGACGGTCATGCGGCCTTCCATCGACAGATCGCGGATCGCCTCGCCGCAATATTCGATGACATAGCCGGTGCCGCCCGCCGTACCGGTCTTGCCGATCACCGCAAGGGTGATGTCCTTGGCGGTCACACCAGGGCGCAGCTTGCCGGTGATCTCGACCTTCATATTCTTGGATTTCTTCTGGATCAGCGTCTGGGTGGCCAGAACATGTTCCACCTCGGAGGTGCCGATCCCATGGGCCAGCGCGCCAAAGGCACCATGGGTCGCGGTGTGGCTGTCGCCGCACACCACCGTCATGCCGGGCAGGGTCCAGCCCTGTTCGGGGCCGACGATATGCACGATCCCCTGACGGATATCGTTCATCGGGTAATAGTTCAGCCCGAATTCGCGGGCGTTCTTGTCCAGTTCCGCGACCTGAATGCGGCCCTCGGGGTTTTCGATACCGTTCACGCGGTCAGGCGTCGTGGGCACGTTATGGTCGGGCACGGCGATGGTGCGTTCCGGCGCGCGGACCTTGCGGCCGGCCATGCGCAGCCCCTCGAATGCCTGCGGGCTGGTGACCTCATGGACCAGATGGCGGTCGATATACAGGATGGTGGTGCCGTCGTCCGAGGTGTCGACGATATGGGCGTCCCAGATCTTGTCATAAAGTGTGCGGGGCGCGCCCGTGTTTGTGGTGCCGGTCATGGCTGTTCTCTTGCAAAAAAGGAATGGCTTTCAGGGTGATCGGGGGCACCGATCACGGGCGGGCAGTCACGCACAGGCTTTCGCCGTAAAAGCGGCCCGGCAGGCGGGCGCGGTCGTGAATGTCGAAATAAAGCGTCATGACACCGCAATCTAAGGCCACGCGTGGGTCTAGGCAAGGGATTCGGCCGCTTGCCTTGGCCCGGCGGCGGGGCGACAAGGGGATATGCTGATCTTGCTGAACAAGCCTTATGGCGTGCTGCCGCAATTCACCGACCGCTCGGACCCGCCGCGCCCGGTGCTGGCCGATTATATCGACCGGCCCGGCGTCTGGCCGGC
>JAUNTL010000068.1 GCA_030538705.1 Paracoccus sp. (in: a-proteobacteria)
CGCTGGAAGAGGTCGGCCAGCAGTTCAGCGTCACCCGCGAACGCATCCGCCAGATCGAGGCCAAGGCGCTGCGCAAGCTGAAACACCCCTCGCGCTCGCGCAAGCTGCGGTCGTTCCTCGATCAGTAATCGGCGGCTTTCAGATAGATAAAGTTTAACCGGCGCAATAAGCTGTTGCGCCGGCTTACTATTTTCATCTAGCTTCGCCCTGCACCCTCTGGACCCGCCGCATGACGCTCTCCTACTTCCTTTATCGCAGTTATGGCCGGCTGGATCATTTTGCCGAAGACTGTGACATCATCCTGCCCTTGGCGCGGGCGCGGAACAGGGAACTTGACCTGTCCGGTTTCCTGCATTGTGAGGATGGCGTTTTCGTCCAGTGGCTGGAGGGGCCAAAACCCGCGCTGGAACAGGTCGTCGAAAGCATTCTTGCCGATCACCGCCATCGTGATGTCACCGTCTTTGGTAACGGCCCGCTGGAAGAACGGCAGTTTCCGAACTGGGCGATGGGCTATTCGGTGGGCAGGCAGGCGCCACTGTTCGAATATCTGACCGAACAAGAGGCCCATTCCCGCGATGCGCGCGGTTTTGGCCATGCGCTGCATCAGTTCCTTTTGCTCCGCGCTGCCTGAGCGTCCGGTTGCGCGACCCCGCGCGATAGGTTACAGGTTGGCGGGGACAAAACGGGAACGATAGCGGGTGATGGGCGACAGCTGGCAGATCTGGCTCAGTGATGCGGTGCTGATGGCACGCGTGGCCGGCGTCGCGGCCTGCCTGCTGCTCGCCGCGCTGATCTGGCTGTGGATGTCGCGCCGGTCGCTGGCCCGCCTGCATGATGACAACCGCCGGCTGGGGCAGGATCTGGGCGCGCGCGCGGATGAGCTGGCCCGCAATCACGCCGCGCTGAGCGATCTGCAAGCCCGTCATCGCGACGAGACCGAAGCCGCCCGCGCCCATGCCCTGCGTGCCGGACAGGCCGAAACCCGGCTGGAGGACCGCAACAACCGGCTGACCGAATTGACGGGCGAGCGCGACGGGCTGAATGACGCGCTTTATGCCGCCCGCCAGTCGCTGGCCCGGCTGGAAACCGAGCTGGCCGAAACCCGACTGGCGGCCGCCAAGGACCGCGAGCGCGCGACCCATGACCTGACCCAGATGCGGGAACTGCGCGAGGAAATGACGCGCCAGTTCCGCCTGATGGCGGATGAGACGCTGCGGGTGCAGGGGGCGGATATGCAGAAAACCCATGGCGAGCAGTTGAACGCCCTGCTGAACCCGTTCCGCGAGCAGGTCCAGCATTTTCAGCGCGAGCTGCGCGACCGCAACCGCATCCTTGATGAAGAGGGCGCGCGGCTGCGCGAGCAGATCGCCAATATCGGTCACGAGGCCCATGCCCTGACCCGCGCGCTCAAGGGTGACAAGCAGCGTCAGGGCGCCTGGGGCGAGATGATCCTTGAGAGGATACTTGAAGAATCAGGACTAGAGCGCGGAATTCATTACGATACTCAATCAAGCTGGACCGACGATGATGGCCGCCTGTGGCGCCCCGATGTGATCGTGCGGATGCCGCAGAAAAAGTTGCTGGTGGTCGACAGCAAGGTCTCGCTGAATGATTACGAGCAGGCGGTGAATGCCGGTGACGACGCGACGCGGGCGGTGGCGCTCAAACGTCATGTCGAGGCGATCCGCGCCCATATCACCGGGCTGTCGGCCAAAGGGTATGACCAGCTGGATGATGGCGCCGTCGATTACGTGCTGATGTTCATTCCGATCGAGGGCGCTTTTTCCGAGGCCCTGCGCAGCGATCCGGGGTTGGCCAGCTTTGCCATGGATCGCCGTGTCGGGCTGACCACGCCGACGACACTGATGCTGACGCTGCGCACGGTCGAACATATCTGGATGGTGGAACGGCGCGAATCCAATGCACTGGAAATCGCGCGCCGCGCCGGGCAACTTTATGACAAGGTCGCGGGCTTTGTCGATGCACTGGAGAATGTCGGCGCCCATCTGGGCCGCGCCAGCGATGCCCATCGCACCGCCATCGACCGGCTGACGCGCGGCAATGGCAATGTCATCCGCCAGATCGAGATGTTGCGCGAACTGGGCGCGCGGGCAACAAAGCGGATTTCGCTGGATCATGATCGCGGCGCGGATGAGGCGGATGCTGCTGGCCTGCCCGGACCCGAAACCGAAACCGATGACGGCGCGCCACAGGCTCTGACATCACAAGACGATATGGCCGCCGGGGAGGGTCAGCCCGGCACGGATGGCGCGCAAGATGATACCGGTGGCGGGCGGCGGGATCAGCGGGCCTAGCCTCTGGCCGGCCACCCCAAAACCCGGGGCCGGCCCGTGATCACCCCGATCAGCGCCGACATGCGCGGGCCGGGTTTTTTGAGATTACCCGCGAGCTGGCCGCGCTTGTCGCCGATTATGGCGACGGGGTTCTGACCGCGATGATCCGCCACCGCTCTGCCGGCCTGCTGACAGGGGGAATGCAGGTCCTGATGTGCCGCGCGATCTGATGACCTGGCTGGGCCGGCTGGCGCCTGCGGCCGATGCGCCCGGCATGGGCCGGATCACCCCTCGCGACGCGGGGCCGGATGACAGGCCGGCTCATCTGCCTGCCGTGCGGCCCGGACCGGTATTGCGCTCGATCCCGATCCGGGCCGCGGGCGGATGATGCCGGGCCGCGGGCAGGGGGTCCGGTATCGTCGGGCATCGCAGCCATCCCCACCGGCACGGGGTTGCGCTTGCCCTGACCGGTTGCAGAGGCCCGCATCTGGTGGCGCAGGGGTGCGAGGCCACAATGCCTGTTGCGCTTATCCCTCGGCTTGTGGATAACTTGGGCACACAGGCCAGATGAGGGATTTAGGGATGCGCTGCCCGTTCTGCGGAAACGTCGATACCCAGGTCAAGGATTCCCGCCCCGCCGAGGATAACGCCGCCATCCGCCGCCGCCGCTTTTGCGCCGCCTGCGGCGGGCGCTTCACCACTTATGAGCGGGTGCAGCTGCGCGATCTCGTGGTGGTGAAATCCAACGGCCGGCGCGAGGATTTCGACCGTGACAAGATGGCGCGCTCGGTTCGTATCGCCATGCAGAAACGCCCGATCGAGCCAGAGCGCATCGACCAGATGATTTCCGGCATCGTGCGACGTCTGGAAAGCATGGGCGAAACTGACATCCCCTCCAAGGCGATTGGTGAGATCGTGATGGAGACGCTGGCGCGGATCGACAATGTCGCCTATGTCCGCTTTGCCAGCGTCTACAAGAATTTTCAGGATGCCGGGGATTTCGATAAATTCGTCTCGGAACTGCGCCCGCCCTCTGACGAGACGTGACCCCCGACGACCGCCATATGGCCCATGCCCTGCGTCTGGCGCGCAGGGGGCTGGGTAATGTCTGGCCCAACCCGGCGGTTGGCTGCGTGCTGGTGAGGGGCGGGCGGATCGTCGGGCGCGGCTGGACCCGGCCGGGCGGGCGGCCCCATGCCGAACGGGTGGCGCTCGATCAGGCCGGCGGGGATGCGCGCGGCGCGACCGCCTATGTCACGCTTGAGCCTTGCGCCCATCACGGCCAGACCCCGCCCTGTGCTGATGCGCTGATTGGCGCGGGTGTGGCGCGTGTCGTCAGCGCGATGACCGATCCCGATCCGCGCACGGCCGGACAGGGCCATGCCCGTTTGCGCCGCGCCGGGATCGAGGTCACCGAGGGCATCCGCGCGGCAGAGGCCGCCCATCTGCAACGCGGCTTTGTGCTGCGCGTCACCGAGGGCAGGCCGCTGGTGACGCTGAAACTCGCCTGCACGCTGGACGGGCGTATCGCCACCGCCTCGGGTGAAAGCCGCTGGATCACGGCCGCGCCGGCGCGGGCGCGGGTCCATCTGCTGCGTGCGCAGCATGATGCGGTCATGGTGGGCGGCGGGACCGCACGGGCCGATCTGCCGGCGCTGAATGTGCGCGGGCTGGGTGATCTGCGCCAGCCGCTGCGGGTTGTGCTGTCCTCGCGCGAGCTGCCATCCGCGATACCGCCCGAGGACGCCGCTCATGGTCCGCTGATCCGGCTGGGCGGGGAACCCGGCGCAGTGCTGGCCGATCTGGCGGCACGTGGCGTCACGCGGGTTTTCTGCGAGGGCGGCGGTCAGCTGGCGGCCGGGCTGCTGTCGGCCGGGCTGGTCGATGATCTGGTCGTCTTTGGCGCCGGTCTGGCGCTTGGCGCCGGGGGCGTGCCGGCGATCGCGGCGCTTCCTGATGGCCCGCTGGGCGCAGCGCCGCGTTTTCGGCTGACAGATGCCGCCCCGGTCGGTCCCGATCTTTACCAGCTCTGGACGCGGGTCCCGGCCTGAACGCCTGCCGCGTCCCGGATTTTGGCCATTGCCCGCAGGCGTGAAGGGCCGCGCCCCGCAGGGGCGGCCTAGCGCCGCCAGATCCACGCATGACCGGCAAAGGCGCCTTGCAGCCTGGCCAGCAGCCGCAGCCCCCGCGCCGGGGGCGGGGTGGCCGGGTCGGCCAGCCGCTCCAGCGCCAGTTCGGGCGGGCAGGGCAGGCCGCTTTTGGGGTCAAGGTAACGCGGATAGGCGATCAGCACGGCATGGGTCAGCCCATCAAGACCGGGCCGCGCGCGACGCCGCGCCGGCACAGGACCCAGATCGCGGCTCAGCCCCCAGCCGGCATAAAAAGGCGCCCCGAGCGTTGTGACCGGAACCCCGCGCAAAAGCGCCTCGAACCCCAATGTCGAGGTGATCGTCCAGACCTCGTCCACCGCCGCCAGCAGCGCCAGCGGATCGGCACGGGTCGCGATATGATCGGCCAGCCCGGCAAGATGGCCGGGATCGACCGCGCCTGATCGCAGACCGGCCTCGACATCGGGATGGGGCTTGTAGATCACAAAGGCCCCGGGGTTGTCGGCCCGCACGCGGGAAAGAAGCGCCAGATTGCTGCGCTCGATCCCGGCGCCCAAGCGGATCGAGGCGTCATCCTCGACCTGTCCGGGGACCAGAATGCGCCTGCGCCCGCCCGCATCGGGCAACACCATGGCGGTGCCGCCCAGATTGTATTTACTCACGCCCTGCGCGATCAGCCGTGCCCGCAGCCGCGCCGCGCGGGCCGCGCCACCGGGCGGCGGGCCAAGCGCGATCAGCCGCTCCAGCCGGCTTTCCTGCGCGGGATCGTAATAGATCCCAAGGTCATCCGCGACCACAGACAGCGGCGGGATCAGCGCCGCACCCAACCCGCGCGAGCGCAAAAAACCATCCTCGACCCTCAGCAGCGCAGGCGCGCCGCAATCGGCATTCCGCTCATCATGGCGGGCGCCGGCGGGGGTGGCGCCCAGATCCCCGGCGCGGTTGGCCCAGACCAGCGAGACCGCAGCCGAGGGCGCGGCAGCAAAGCGCACACCGCGTCCCGATCCAAAGGCGCGCGCAATCGCCGGACGTTTCCACAGCCGCATGCCCCATGCCAGATGACCGGCATGATCCTGCCGCCATGCCTTGGCCTCGGCCTCGATCTGATCGGCCGCGGTGTTGAAATCGCACAGCGCGTCACGGCAGGGATCATACCACAGCGGCGCCAGCAGATGGCTGGCGGCAAACAGCGTCTCGATCCCTGCCGCGCCGCGCCGGGCTGTCGGAATCTCATCCTCCGACAGGCCCCATCCGGCATAGAACGGTCGGCCAAAGAGGCGCGGGCGATGGCCGGCAAGCATCGCCTCATAACCCAGTTGCGAGCTGATCGCATAGACGGCGCGCGCCCCCGCGACCAGCCGCCAGGGCGAGACCGGCGCGTCGCAAAACATCTCGCCCGGCCGCAGATCCTGCTTGCGAAAATGGCCGGGGCGCAAGCCGCGCGCGGTTTCAGGGTGGCTGCGGATGACCAGAGGGGCGCCGGGATATTCGGCCCTCGCGCTGTTCAGCATATGCAGGAACTCGGCCCGCCCGGCCCCCATCAGCGCGGCATCACCCGCGGTCTGGTCGACGATCAGCACATAGCCCGCCGCTGGCACGGGCGCCTCGGGCAGATGGGCGTTATATTTCGACAGATCGGCTGCGATCAGGCGGGCGATGGCGGCGCGGGCATCCGTTTGCAGCTGTGATGCCTGACCCGAGGTCACCAGATGCTCGATCAGGGATGGCCGGGCCGGGTCGTAATGCACCCCCACAGGGTCAATGATCAGCCCGACCGGACCACGCCGCGCCACCGCACCGCGCGCACGTCCCGGCAGAATCGAGCGCAGAAAGGCATCCTCCAGCGTGACCAGCCCGGCGCCGCGCCCTGCGGCCACCATGCGGCCGCGCCATGACCTGCCCGAGCCACCCCAGACCGCCACCAGATCGCCGTGCCCGGGCCACCCGAAACGCGGCGCGTGCCCGGCCAGTTCAAGAATACGGCGGATGCGGCCGCGAAACATGCCGCCGTTGAACGCGAAAATCCGCCGGGGATCAGACACCCCGGCGCAATCGCGGCCTTGTCCGGCCATCAGTTGGTGATATTGGCGAGGTTGCGCGCCGTCCCCGCGCTGCCGGTGATCGCGCTGAGGATCTTTTGCCAGCGGACATAAGGCGCTTCGGTGACATACATGGTGTCGCTGTCACGGATCACGAAATCGCGCGCCAGAAACAGCCCGTTCGGCTGGGTCAGATCCAGCACATAGACCATCCGCTGCGTGCCATGAACCGCCCGCCCCAGCACCGCCGATGCAATATTCGCCGGCTCGTCGCGCAGAACGAAAACGCCGGTCGGATCGGCGGTTTGTGATGACAGCCCGCCAACCATGGCGACCGCCTCGATTGCGTTGATCTGTTCATTGCCGAGCGGCACCTTGGTCTGGCCACCAAGCGCGCCAAGCGCGGTAAAGCTGCGCTGATCCTCTTCGACGAGGATGACATCGCCGGGACGCAGGGCGATGTCATAGCTGGGATTGAAATACAGATCAGACAGCCAGACCTTGCCGGTCTCGCGGCCGCGCTTGACGGTAATGACGGCAACCTCGGGTTCGACATTGACCCCGCCCGCCTTGGCCAGCATCGACGACAGCGTGCGCGTCGGCCGTTCGATCGGATAGATCCCCTGACCAAAGACCTTGCCCATGACCGACACCGTCGCCCCGTCGCCGGCAACCCGTGTCACCGTCACCTGCGGGTCAGGCGTCTGGGCCTCCAGCCGCGAGGTGATGGCCTGACGCAGCTGATCAGGAGAGTTGCCGGCCGCGCGGATGCGTCCGGCATAGGGCACAAAGATATAGCCCGCGCTGTCGACCTGAAGCTGCTGAAGCTGGGTCGAGCTTTGACCAAGGCTGGCCAGCAGCCCGTCATCGACGTTTTCCCAGATCATCAGCCCCAGCGTGTCGCCCGCCCGGATCTCGTCGGCACCGACGGCACCGGCATTCTGAAATTCGCGCGAGAAACCATAGGCGGGGGTATAGTTCGCGCTCCGGTTCACATGATTGTTGACATGAACGATATGGGCGTCCCCGCCGCTCTCGGTCCCGCCGGACATGATTTCCTGCTTGCTCGGGCCAGAGCGTGGCAGGGCGCAGCCGGCAAGGGCCGTCACCGCGATCAGACCGCAGACAAGAGCAAGCCGCAAGCCGCGCGCCGGAACGGGAGGGTAGCTGATAACAGTCAAACAGTTTGCTCCTGATAACTTGCCGACTCGGGGTCGCTTCGGCGCCACGTTAGCGTGCGGGGCGGGCCATTTCCACAACCTGTTGCGCTATCGGTCAGAATCCGCCCCCGGCTGTTGCCGTGTTGGCGAATGGCCGGCAGCAAATGAATCATATGGGTCAAGCGGCGCCAGCATCATATCGACGACCAGCCTCAGCGCGGGCGCGCGCGACTGCGCGGCATAGAACCCGCCGGGGATCTGGCTCGTCTCCAGCAGATAGTCGCGATAGACCCGGTAACTGCCGGAATCCGGCCGCATCGGGCGGATAAAGAACTCGCCCAGGCCCTGACCCGCGACCAGTCCGGGCTTGTCATAGACCGCGCGCCCCAAAGCACGCACCGGCAGCCCCCGCCAGAGCGCCTGCTGGGCCGAGGTCGAATTGACCGTCACCACCGAACGCGCATGCCCCAGAAGCGGCGCCAGCTTGCCGCCGGGCATGTGGTGAACGCGCGGCGATATTCCCAGCTGTGCGGCCTTGGCCCGGATATCACGGCTCAGCGCGCTGCGGCCATCCTCAAGCGGGTGATCCTTGAAAACGATGTGATGATGGCGCGGCGCCTGGGCGGCAAAGGCCTCCAGCACCTCGTCGGTGAACTCGGACAATGTGCCATAGCCTGAATGCGCCCGAAAGCTG
Source organism: Paracoccus sp. (in: a-proteobacteria) (assembly GCA_030538705.1). Taxonomy (GTDB): domain Bacteria; phylum Pseudomonadota; class Alphaproteobacteria; order Rhodobacterales; family Rhodobacteraceae; genus Paracoccus. The sequence goes on from JAUNTL010000068.1 coordinate 8,296, forward strand.
GCATCATGTTCCAGTTGCAGCAGGACCAGCGTGAACGGGTGTCCATTGCCGCGGATCCGGCGCGCGGCGGCACTGCGGCGCAGCATGTTGACCGGGCTGAGGATCAGCCGGCGCAGGTTCAGCCGGAACTCGCGCCCGACCGACACATCGCGATGGGTGCGATAGCCGGGAAACCGGCGGTTCGCGACCAGCACCATGAAATGATACAGCGCACCATAGAACTTGTGCTGCCGCATATCGCCCCAATGCGCCGGCGGGCGGGTCATTTCTCCCGTCCTGCCGCGCAGGGCGGCGCGCATCTGGGTCAGGGTGATCTCCATCAGGCGGGAATGGCCGTTTGATCCGCCGCGCTCATAGGTGATCCAGAACGGACGCAGATACCCCTCTTCAAAGACATGCAGCGTCAGGCCGCGGGCATGCGCCGCGGCGCGGGCCGCGGCATGAACCGGGCGCACATCACCGTAAAGCACGATATCGGTCACCCGGCGCGCGGTAATAATGGCATCAAGATGGGCGGGCCATTCCGCCGGCCCCTCGGCATGGCGGATCAGATGCAGATGATCGGACCAGAAAAACGCATCCCCCGCGTTAAAGGCGACGCGCCAGACCTCTGCGCCGGCGTCGGTCAGCAGCCGGCCGAGCCGGTCGAAAAACGGGCCATGCGGGCCTTGCAACAGCAAAAAGACACGGCCTTCGGGCGCCGTGGCGCCGGGCTGCGTCGTCTCATCGGCTGAAGGGGCGGGGCGGGGCATGAAAGAAGGGGGGCCGGGACTGCTGATCGGGACGGCCCGTTGTGACAGTTTCGGTTCCGGTTGAAAAGCACCTGTCTCGGCAATAGGTTGTCAGCCAGCCTTGCCATTCTGTCGCATCCCGCCGGCCTGCGGGGCCAATCATGCCAACCCCGATCAAGGAGGTCCAATGTTCACCGGTATCATCACCGACATCGGCATCGTCACCGATGTCAAACAGCGCGGCGATATGCGTGCCCGTATATCCACTGCTTATGACATGAACACTGTCGATCCGGGCGCCTCGATCGCGTGCAATGGCGTCTGCCTGACGGTGACCGCCAAGGGGGCCGGCTGGTTCGATGTCGATATCTCGGCCGAGACGCTGTCAAAAACCACGCTGGGGGAATGGCGCGACGGGCAGCGCATCAACCTGGAGCGCGCGCTGCGCGTCGGCGACGAGCTGGGCGGGCATATCGTATCGGGCCATGTCGACGGGGTGGCGCGCATCACCGGCATGCGCGACGACGGCGACAGCCTGCGCGTGACCTTTGAGGCGCCGGCCGCTCTGGCGCGCTTTATCGCGCCCAAGGGGTCGGTGGCGCTCAACGGCACTTCGCTGACCGTGAACGAGGTCGAGGGCAACCGCTTCGGCGTCAATCTGATCCCGCATACAAGGCAGGTCACGACCTGGGGCGACGCACAGGCCGGCGATGCGGTCAATCTGGAGATTGACACGCTGGCACGTTACGTCGCGCGGCTGGCCGAGGCGGGCTGACGCGCGGATCAGAACGCGCGGGTGCGTTCGCCGCCCCCGCAGGCGGCGTCATGGCCCGGTATTGCGGCCGCATCCGCCGGGGTGGCCTGCGTCAACCCCCGCCCCGGCCTTGATGCCCGCCCGGATTTCAGCGCAGGATCGAGCGCCCGGCATAGATCGCGCAATCGCCCAGCATTTCCTCGATACGGATCAGCTGGTTGTATTTCGCCAGCCGGTCCGAGCGCGCAAGGCTGCCGGTCTTGATCTGGCCGCAATTCGTCGCCACCGCCAGATCGGCAATGGTCGCATCCTCGGTCTCGCCCGAGCGGTGCGACATCACCGAGGTATAGCCGGCGCGCGTGGCCATGGCGACGGCATCCAGCGTTTCCGACAGGGTGCCGATCTGGTTGACCTTGACCAGCAGGCTGTTGGCGCAGCCTTTGGCGATGCCTTCGGCCAGACGGGCGGGATTGGTCACGAACAGATCATCACCGACCAGCTGGACCGAACCGCCCAGCCGTTCGGTCAGCAGCTTCCACCCCTCCCAATCGTCTTCGGCACAGCCGTCCTCGATCGACAGGATCGGATAATCGGCGCAAAGCGCGGCCAGATAGTCCACATTCTCGGCCGCCGTCAGGGTCTTGCCCTCGCCGGCCATCACATAGCGGCCATCCCTGAAATATTCGGTCGAGGCGCAATCCAGCGCCAGCATGATGTCATCGCCGGGCTTGTATCCGGCCTTTTCGACCGCACGCAGGATGAAATCCAGCGCGTCGCGGGTCGAGGACAGGTTCGGCGCAAAGCCGCCCTCATCACCCACCCCGGTCGCCAGACCCACCGCCGAGAGTTCCTTTTTCAGCGTGTGAAACACCTCGGCGCCCATGCGGACGGCATCGCGGATGCTGTCGGCACTGACCGGCATGATCATGAATTCCTGAATGTCGATCGGGTTGTCGGCATGTTCGCCGCCATTGATGATATTCATCATCGGCACCGGCAGCAGATGGGCCGAGGCGCCGCCGACATAGCGGTAAAGCGGCAGGGCCGATGCCTCGGCCGCGGCCTTGGCCACCGCCAGCGAGACGCCGAGGATCGCATTCGCGCCCAGACGGCCCTTGTTCGGCGTGCCGTCCAACTCGCACATCAGCGCGTCAATGGCCCGCTGTTCGGTCGCATCCTCGCCGATCAGGTTCTCGGCCAGTTCGCCATTGACGTTATCGACCGCGTTGTGGACGCCCTTGCCCAGATAGCGATCCTTGTCGCCGTCGCGCAGCTCGACCGCCTCATGTGCGCCGGTCGAAGCCCCCGAAGGCACGGCGGCGCGGCCCATGGTGCCGTCTTCCAGCGTGACATCGACCTCGACGGTCGGATTACCACGGCTGTCCAGGATTTCGCGGGCGAAAATGTCGATAATGGCCGTCATCTGGTCCTCCTGATCGGTTGCGCCCCCTATAGCCAAGGGCAGGCCGTGACGAAAGCAGCAAAATCAGCCAAGCGCGATATCGGCCCAGATCGGCAGGTGATCCGATGCCTGCCGCGCAAGCGGGCTGTCGCCGACGCCCGAGGCAAGGATCTCGATCATCGGCGAATGGGCGATGCGGTCCAGACGCAGCCGCGGCATCGGCGCGGGATAGGACGGGCCGGGCGCCAGAACCCGCAGCCGGTCCAGCGATTCCAGCCCGCGATCATCGCGCCATTCGTTGAAATCGCCCATCAGCACCACCGCACCCCCCGCCAGCCGGCTGGCCTTGGCGACCAGCCGGGCAAGCTGTGCGCGGCGTGACGAGCGCGCAAGCCCCAGATGCACCCCGATCAGCACCAGCCCGTTCAGCCGCAGCGCCAGCGCGCCGCGCGGCTCCAGCCCGGGCAGGGGCAGGCGGCGGATGGCCACGCTTTCGGCCAGATCGGGGCGCAGCAGCAGCGACTGGCCATGCCAGCCCAGAGAGGTCTCTCCGGTGGTGCGCATCTGAACCGGCACCAGCCCGGTCATCTCGCGGATCATGGCGCGCGGCAGGGCCTCGGGGCGGGCGCCAAAGCGGAAATCAACCTCTTGCAGGGCGATGATATCGGGCTTCAGCTCGGCGATGACGGCGAGGTTGCGTTCAGGCGCATGCGGCCCGGTCAGGCCGCGGCATTTATGCAGGTTATAGCTGGCGACACGCAGCCTCATGTGCCGCAAAAGGTCCGGCGGACGCGTTCATCCGGGGCAGGGGCCTGGGCGAAAGCGTCCCATTCGGGGCGGTCCGTGAACGGGTCGCTGACGGCGTCCAGCAACAGCGAAAACGGGGCGAAATCGCCTGTCACCGCCGCCGTGATCGCCTGTTCGATACGGTGGTTACGCGGAATGCGGCGCGGGTTGGCACCCGCCATCAAACCCGCATCCGGCCCCGCCGCCTGCCAGTCCCGCATCCAGTCCGCAAAGCCGGCACCGGAAAATTCCGCCTGCGCCTGCCCATCAGCCAGCCCGGCAAAGGTGCGGGTGAAATCGGCGCGCCCGGCCGCCATCAGATCCAGCAGGCGCGCCACCAGATCGTCAGCGCGGTCCGAGGGCGCCAGCCCGATCTTGGCCGCAAACCGTGCCCGCCGGGCGCTTTGGTATAATGCGGGAAACTCATGCACGGCGCGCGTCGCCTCGGCGATGGCACGATCCTCCTCGCCCATCAGCGGGATCAGGCAAGAGGCCAGCTGCGCGAGATTCCACACGGCGATATGGGGCTGTTCCGCCCAGGCATAGCGGCCATGGCGGTCAATCGAGGAAAATACCGTATCAGGATGAAAACCATCAATAAAGGCGCAGGGGCCGTAATCAATCGTCTCGCCGGATACGGCCATATTGTCGGTGTTCATCACCCCGTGGATAAAGCCGAGTGCCATCCAGCCGGCGATCAGTTCCGCCTGTCGGGCGATCACCCCGCGCAGCATGTCCAGCGGACCGCCCGCCTGCGGATAATGGCGCGCGATGACATGGCGGCACAGCGCGTCAAGCGCCTCGGTATCGCCGCGCAGGGCGAAATATTCGAAGGTGCCGACGCGGATATGGCTGGCCGCCACGCGGGTCAGCACCGCGCCGGGCAGGGCGGTCTCGCGCCAGACCGTCGCCCCGGTCGCCACCGCCGCCAGCGCGCGGGTGGTGGGAATGCCGGCGGCGGCCATGAACTCGGAGACCAGATATTCGCGCAGCACCGGGCCAAGCCAGGCCAGCCCGTCGCCGCGCCGCGAAAACGGCGTCGGCCCGGCGCCTTTCAGTTGCAGATCAAAGCGCGCCCCGTCCGGGGCCACGATCTCGCCGATCATGATCGCGCGGCCATCGCCAAGCTGTGGCGAGATCTGGCCGAACTGATGGCCGGCATAGACCTGCGCAATCGCGGCGGCGCCTGCGGGCAGCGCATTACCCGCCAGCATCGCCAGCCCCTGCGCCCCCGACAGCCAGTCCCCGTCCAGCCCCAGCCGCGCGGCAAGCGGATGATTCAGCGCGACCAGCCGCGCATCGGGCGCGGCCGCCGGGCTGACACGGGCATAGAACCGTGGCGGCAGGCAGGTGTAACTGTTATCGAATCCGGGCGCTCTCATGCCCTGAACTTGGGGTGGCAGCGGGGAAATGAAAAGGGGCCGCGCAGCGGCGGCCCCCCGAACCCGTATCCCGGGCTTATTTGTAGCTCGGCTTGACATGCGGCGAGCGGGTGATGCCCATCCCGTGCAGCAGGCCCGCCAGCGCACCACCGGCCAGAGGTGCGGCGATGAACACCCACAGATCGGCCAGTGCCTTGCCGCCGACAAACACCGCCGGCCCGATCGAGCGCGCGGGGTTGACCGAAACGCCGGTGACATTGATCCCGACCAGATGGATCCCCGCCAGCGTCAGCCCGATGGCCAGCCCGGCCATTCCGACAGGCGCATCCGACTGGGTCGCGCCGAGGATCACGGTCACAAAGAGAAAGGTCGCCACGAATTCGAACAACAGCGCCGCCATCAGCGAATATTCGCCGTTATAGCCCGCGCCATAGCCGTTCTGGCCCAGACCGTTCGCAGCCAGGCTGTAGCCGGCCGAGCCCTGTGCGATCATCAAGATCACCGCGGCAGCCAGAACGGCGCCCAGAACCTGCGCGATCACATAGGCGATGAAATCGCTTGTCGATTGCCGGCCGGACAACAGAAAGCCCAGCGATACCGCGGGATTAAGCTGCGCGCCCGAGATCGTGCCAAAGCCATAGGCCGCGGCGACAATGGCAAGGCCAAACGCCATGGCGATACCGTGAAAACCAATGAAATCGCCCATCAGCACGGCAGAGCCACAGCCGAAAAAGACGAGAATGAATGTGCCGATGGTCTCGGCGATAAATTTCTGAGACATGTTTACCTCATGGGCCGCCTGATGCGGACAAATTCGGCTAAGACATCCGGCTGCAACAAGAATCAAGTGAAATGTTTTGTTCACCCGGGCGTCGTTGCGTCAATGCGTAGCGCTGCCGGAAAACAGGTTCAGAACGATCACACCTGCGACGATCAGGCTGATTCCGGCCACCCCTGCCGCATCTATCGGCTGGTGAAAGACAAACCGCCCGATCAGCGCGACACAGACCACGCCCAGACCCGACCAGATCGCATAAGCCACGCCCAGCGGGATGACCCGCAGCACATGCGACAGCAGGTAAAAGGACAGCACATATCCCACCGCCATCGCCAGCGTCGGGATCAGCCGGGTAAACTGTTCGGAACGCTGTAACATGCTGGTGGCGAAAATCTCGGCCATGATGGCGGCGGCAAGGATACCGTAGGTCAACAGTCCCGGCATTATATTCTCCTGTTTGCGTTGGCCGGCATCTATGATCTCAATGACGGCCTGTCACGCACATCTTTCTGTGAAGCGGCGGGCTTGAACCGGACGGCGCGCTGCCGTATCGCGAAAGCTTGCAAAACAGGACCGCTTGCCATGAAATTTCTTGATCTTGCCAAAGTCTATATCCGCTCGGGCGGGGGGGGCGCGGGGGCGGTCAGCTTTCGGCGCGAGAAGTTTATCGAATATGGCGGTCCCGATGGCGGTGACGGCGGGCGGGGCGGTGATGTGATCGCCGAGGCCGTCGAGGGTCTGAACACGCTGATAGATTTTCGCTATCAGCAGCATTTCTTTGCCAAAAACGGCCAGCACGGCATGGGTCGGCAGCGCACCGGCGCGGGCGGTGATGATATCGTGCTGCGCCTGCCTGTGGGCACCGAAATCCTTGATGAGGACGAGGAAACCGTCATCGCCGACCTGACCGAGGCCGGACAGCGCGTCGTCCTTGCGCGTGGCGGCAATGGCGGCTTTGGCAACCTGCATTTCAAAACATCGACCAACCGCGCGCCACGCAATGCCAACCCCGGCCAGCCCGGTGTCGAGCGCACGATCTGGCTGCGGCTGAAGCTGATTGCCGATGCGGGGCTGGTGGGGCTGCCCAATGCGGGCAAATCAACCTTTCTCGCCGCGACATCCAATGCCCGGCCCAAGATCGCGGATTATCCCTTTACCACGCTGCACCCCAATCTGGGCGTGGTCGGCGTGGATGGCCGCGAATTTGTCATCGCCGATATTCCCGGCCTGATCGAGGGCGCCAGCGAAGGGCGCGGGATCGGTGACCGCTTTCTGGGCCATATCGAACGCTGCGCCGTGCTGCTGCATCTGGTTGACGCAACGTCAGAAGATGTCGCGGGCGATGCCCGGACCGTGCTGACCGAATTGCGCAAATATTCCCCCGTCCTGATGAAAAAGCCCCGCATCACCGCGCTGAACAAGATTGATGCCGTGGATGCCGAAACGCTGGCCGAACGGCGCGCGGCGCTGGAAGAAGCGCTTGGCACCCCGGTCATGGAAATGTCCGGCGCGACACGTGCCGGCGTCACCGAGGTGCTGCGCGCATTATGGCGCGAGGTTGCGCCGACGCGCGGCCCGGCGATCGAGGATGATCAGCCGTGGCGACCCTGAGACCCGATATCGCTGCCGCCCGGCGGCTGGTGGTCAAGATCGGCTCGGCCCTGCTGGTTGACGAGGGCGGGCTGCGCGCCGGCTGGCTGAGGGCGATGTGCGAGGATGTGGCACAGTGGCGGGCGCGCGGATCGGATGTGGTTCTGGTCTCGTCCGGGGCGATTGCGCTTGGCCGGCGCGTGCTGGGCCTGCCGGCCGGTGTGCTGACGCTGGAGCAGGCACAGGCCGCGGCCGCCGTCGGCCAGATCCGCCTGGCGCGGGCCTATGAAGAGGCGCTCGCCCCTTACGGCGTCGTCACAGCCCAGGTTCTGGTCACGCTGGAGGACACCGAGGACCGGCGCCGCTATCTCAACAGCCGCGCGACGATGCAGGCGCTGCTGTCCTACGGGACCGTGCCGATCGTGAACGAGAACGATACCGTCGCGACCGATGAAATCCGCTTTGGTGATAACGACCGGCTGGCGGCGCAGATCGCCGTGACCATCGGCGCGGATCAGCTGCTGTTGTTGTCCGATGTGGACGGGCTTTATACCGCCAATCCGAAAACCGACCCTGCCGCTCAGCATCTGCCGGTGGTGGACCGCATCACCCCTGAGATCGAGGCGATGGGCGGAGATCCCGTGTCCGGCCTGTCGAAGGGGGGCATGAAAACCAAGCTGATGGCGGCGCGCACCGCCACCGCCGGCGGCTGTGCGATGGCGATTGCCGAGGGTTCGGTCCTCAATCCGCTGCGCGCGGTGGCGGATGGCGCGCGGGTCAGCTGGTTCCTGCCTGAAAACGATCCGCAGGTGGCCCGCAAGCGGTGGATCTCGGCGATGAAACCGCGGGGCGAGCTGATCATTGACGCAGGCGCCGCACGTGCCCTTCATCGCGGAAAATCCCTGCTGCCGGCCGGTGTTACCCATGTCGCGGGCGAATTCGGGCGCGGCGATCCGGTCACGGTAAGCGGCCCCTCGGGCGAGGCGCTGGCGCGCGGGCTGACGCGCTATACCGCCGCCGAGGCGCGCGCCATCGCCGGCCACCGCTCCGAAGAGATCGCCGCGATCCTTGGCTATGAGGGCCGGGCCGCGCTGATCCATCGTGATGATATGGTGCTGTGATGAAGATACAGGGATTGAACGCCCTTCAAAAAATGATGGGCCAAATGTCGAGTTTTGCGCGAGATCTTGATGGCGAGATAGCATCCCTCAGATTTGATCCCTTTGACCCGGAAAGCATTGAGCTTGCGTTACAAGAAATTAATGACGCGGTGGACAATAAGGCGCGCACATATAAGCACAATGACTGGGTGATCCAACTTGCCGAACGTATAAAGGAGAATGCCCGTCAGCAGATTCTCGATAAAGCAGCTGCTGCGCGGGCCAAAGATAGATGACTGTAGATACTGCGCTTGAAGACCTGAACAACGCTATTCTTGACTTGCAGCAGGCGGACTACAATACGTTCGAACGCCCTCTTCGCCAGATGGCGGCCGCATTAAAGGACAGCGGCCTCAAAGAAGTCAATGATCGCCTGATAGGTGCGGTAAACTTTGATGAATTTATCGAAAGCTCAGATTCGAAAAATTCGCTGCTTGGGAGCGCGCAGTTAAATTGGCCATCAAGCAAAGAGCACGAACTTGGCCTTGTTCTTCATTTGATTGAAAGAGCCGGCAATGACCCGGCCTGGCTTTCAGATTTTGCGTTTTATTGGTATCATAGTGGAAGTAAAATTTCTGCTGGAATCCACAAGTTGACGCGATCCATTTTTATACCATTTTTGAGAGATTATAAATTATATCTGGCAAGAAACGGGGGGAGCGCTATGCCATCAAAGCCAAGGATATTCGTTGTTCATGGCCATGACGAGGCAGCCAAAGAGGCAGTGGCTCGTTTCGTCGAAAAAATGGGATGCGAGGCAGTTATACTTCATGAGCAAGCTAGTCGCGGCATGACGATACCTGAAAAGCTCGATGCTAATGCAGGTGTTGATTTCGCTGTTGTCCTATTAACCCCAGATGACGAAGGGCGAAAAAAGGGTGGCGAGACACACGGTCGAGCCAGACAAAATGTAATATTTGAGCTGGGATATTTCGTTGCAAAGCTCGGAAAGCATAAGGTCTGCGCATTAGTTAAGGGTGATGTTGAAATTCCGACTGATTACCTTGGTACGGTATATACTCAACTTGATGATGCAAGTTCTTGGAAGATAGCACTTGCAATAGAACTAAAGGCCGCTGGCTACCCCATCGACCTGAATTCTCTTACCAGTTAACCATGTGCGACTAGGAAAATTCTGACTTCCTTAGAGGTCGATACGAGGGATTTTGCACCACGGTGCAGCCCGCCAGCCGATATAGAACGCCTCAACTTGCGATCGGGCGCTCTGACTTCTTGATGCTTATCCTTATTCCGGCAGCACGCGCACCGCGCCCTTGTCGGCACTGGCGGCGAATGCGGCATAGGCTTTCAGCGCGGTGGTCACATTACGCTGCCGTTTTTTGGCCGGCTTCCAGCCCAGCCGGTCCTGTTCGGCGCGCCGCGCCTCCAGCTCGGCATCCGGGACAGCGAGGCGGATGGTGCGGTTCGGAATGTCGATCTCGACCAGATCGCCGTCGCGCACCAGACCGATCGTGCCGCCCTGCGCCGCCTCGGGCGAGCAATGACCGATCGACAGCCCCGATGTGCCGCCCGAAAAGCGCCCGTCGGTGATCAGCGCGCAGGCGGCCCCCAGTCCTTTTGATTTCAGATAGCTGGTCGGATACAGCATTTCCTGCATCCCCGGCCCGCCCTTGGGGC
>JAUNTL010000069.1:0-14209 GCA_030538705.1 Paracoccus sp. (in: a-proteobacteria)
GCAAGGACAAGGACAAGCTGGCCGAGGTGATCGGCCAATATGACGGGCTGGCGATCCGTTCTGCCACCAAGGTCACCGAAAAGATTCTGGAAAAGGCCACGAATCTGAAGGTCGTGGCCCGCGCCGGGATCGGGGTGGATAACGTTGATATTCCGGCGGCCAGCAAAAAGGGCGTGATCGTGATGAACACGCCTTTCGGCAACAGCGTGACCACTGCGGAACACGCCATCGCGCTGATGTTCGCCGTTGCCCGCCAACTGCCCGAGGCCAGCATCAGCACCCATGCGGGCAAGTGGGAAAAGAACCGCTTTATGGGCGTCGAGGTTTTCAACAAGACGCTTGGCCTGATCGGCGCGGGGAATATCGGGTCCATCGTCGCGGACCGCGCGCTGGGGCTGAAGATGAAGGTTCTGGCCTTTGACCCCTTCCTGTCCGAAGAGCGGGCCAAGGAAATGGGCGTGAAAAAGGTCGATCTGGACGAATTGCTGGCCAAGGCCGATTTCATCACGCTGCACGTTCCGCTGACCGACAAGACCCGCAACATCCTGTCGCGCGAGGCGCTGGCCAAGACCAAAAAAGGTGTGCGCATCGTCAACGCGGCCCGGGGCGGTCTGATCGACGAGGAGGCTTTGGCCGAGGCGCTGAACTCGGGCCATGTCGCGGGCGCGGCGCTGGATGTGTTCGCGACGGAACCGGCGACGGACAGCCCGCTGTTCAACCTGCCCAATGTGGTGGTGACGCCGCATCTGGGGGCCTCGACCACCGAGGCGCAGGAAAACGTCGCCCTGCAAGTCGCCGAACAGATGTCGGATTATCTGCTGACCGGGGCGGTGTCGAATGCGCTGAACATGCCCTCGGTCACCGCCGAAGAGGCCGCCGTGATGGGGCCGTGGATCAAGCTGGCCGGGCATCTGGGCGCCTTCATCGGCCAGATGACGGACGAGCCGATCAAGGCGATCAACATCCTGTATGATGGCGTTGTCGCGGATATGAACCTGAACGCGCTGAATGCCTCGGTGATCGCAGGGGTGATGAAGGCGACGAACCCGGATGCCAATATGGTCTCGGCCCCGGTCGTGGCCAAGGATCGCGGCATCCAGATCGCAACGACGCATCAGGAGGCGCAGGGCACCTATGACGGTTATATCAAGGTCACATGTGTCACCGATACGCGCGAACGTTCCATCGCCGGAACGGTGTTCAGCGACGGCAAGCCGCGCTTTATCCAGATCCGCGGCATCAATGTCGATGCCGAGATCGGGGCGCATATGCTTTATACCCGCAACAAGGACGTCCCCGGTGTGATCGGCGCGCTCGGCACGGTTCTGGGTGATCTGGGCGTGAATATCGCCAACTTTCAGCTGGGCCGCACCCAGTCGGGCGAGGATGCCATCGCAATCCTCTATCTGGATGAGGCGCTGCCCGAAGAGGTTCTGGCCGCGCTGCAAAAGACCGGCAAGTTCCTTCAGGCCCGCGCCTTGCAGTTCGAGGTCTGATCTCTGGACAATCGCCCTTGCTCCCGGCACATCTTGCCGGGGGCTTTTTCTTTTGGGGCCAGAGAATGCGGACCTATGCCATCGGGGATATTCACGGCCATCTGGACAGGCTGCGCGCGGCCCATGCGCTGATCGCGGCTGATGGCGGGGCGGATGCGCCTGTCGTCCATCTGGGCGATCTGATTGATCGCGGACCGGATTCGCGCGGCGTTCTCGCGTTGCTGATTGACGCGCAGGCGCGGGGCCGCGACTGGCGGGCGGTGATGGGTAATCATGACCTGCAATTGTGGAAGTTCCTGCATGATCCCGACTGGATCGACCCCGGATCGGCAGATCAGCACCATTGGATCGAGCGGCCCCATAGCGGTGCGGTGCAGACCCTGGCATCCTACGGCATTCCCGATGCCGCCAACCGCCCGCGCGCAGAGGTTCATGCCGAGGCACTGGCCCGCGTGCCCGCCGGCCACGCCCGCTGGCTGGAGGCGCTGCCGCTTTATCTGGATGATCCGGGTGGCTGGCTGTTCGTCCATGCCGGCATCAGGCCCGGCATCGCGCTAAAGGACCAGCGGCGCGAGGATCTGACATGGATCAGGCGCGAATTTCACGATTCAACGGCCGATCACGGCCGGCTGGTCGTTCATGGCCATCAGCCCGTGCGGCAGGTGACACATTACGGCAACCGGCTGAATGTCGATACCGGCGCGGCCCATGGCGGCCCGGTCTCGGCCGTGCGGCTGGAGGGCGATGGCGTCTGGCTGCTGACGGATGACGGCGCCCGGCAGGTCGTGCCGCAATGACCCGCCATACCCGCAACTCCCTTGCGCTGTCATTGCTGATCGTGGCCGGCGCGGCGGTGATCCTGCTTGCCATGGGCCGGGTGCCGATCTGCGAATGCGGCACCATCAGGCTGTGGCATGGCGAGACGGTGAGCGCGGAAAACTCGCAGCATCTGACAGATTGGTATACGCCCTCGCATCTGTTGCACGGGCTGATATTCTATGCCGGCCTGTGGCTGGTCGCGCGGCGCCTGAGGCTGGGGACACGGCTGGTCATCGCGACGCTGATCGAAGCGGCATGGGAAATCGTCGAGAACTCGCCCGCGATCATCGAACGCTACCGGAGTGCGACTATCTCGCTGGATTACTATGGCGACAGCGTGGTCAATTCGGTCGCGGATATGCTGGCGATGATGGTCGGGTTCTGGCTGGCGCGGATCCTGCCGGTGCGGGTGTCCATCGCGCTGTTCGTGGTGGCCGAGGTCGTGGTCATCTGGGTCATCCGCGACGGGCTGATCCTGAACGTCCTGATGCTGCTGTGGCCGCTGGAATCGGTGCGCGCCTGGCAGGCGGGCGGCTAGGCGCGGCTGCCCCGGCGCTTTTTGCGCGGGCGGTCATAGCCGGGGATCAGCGCCAGCAGCGTCTTCCACATGATCCACATATCCAGCCGGGGCGAGGCCGCGCGGCGATAGACCAGTTCGATGCGCAGCTTGGTCGGCAGGCAGCGCGCATAATAAGCGCGGTCGGTTTCCTCGGCCGTCTTGCAGCGTGCCATGATCCGGTCTTCGTGGCGGTGATAAATCAGCGTCGCCAGCCCGGTCACCCCCGGCCGCGCCTTCAGCACCGCGGCATAAAGCGAGGGAAACCGGTCCACATATTCCGGCAAAGGCGGGCGCGGGCCGACAAAGCTCATATCCCCGATCAGGATGTTGAACAGCTGCGGCAATTCGTCAATGCGCGAGCGGCGCAGGAAACGCCCCAGCGGCGTGATGCGCCAATGCTTATGTGCGCCCGTCGCGCCGCCGTCATCATCGACAAGAACCATGGTGCGGAATTTGTATTGCCGGAACGGCTGTCCGGGCGCCTTCATGCGCCGGCCCGAATAGAATACCGGCCGGCCCTGTGTGACCATCAGCAAGAATGCGACCACCGCCATCGGTATCGCCAGCAAGACCAGCAAGATCAGGGCCAGAACGATATCGACGACCCGCTTGACATATTTGCGGTAGAACCCGTGTTCGGTTCCCGTCCGGTCCAGGCCCCACAGCTGCGCCTCGGAAACGGTCTCGCGCTGTTCAAGCGTTTCCCAGTTATGGTAGAGCGTCAATGAACGGACTCCGCTGGCGTGGCAGGCGTGGCATGTTACGCGAATAACATACAGAACTTGCCGGGGAAACCTTGGCCGGTTCATTCCGGTTCCCGTCTGTTGCCGGATTGGCGCAAATCAGGCAGGTTATACGCAAGAACCCGCCGGAACGGGAGATCTGGACATGCGTAAGTTTCTGGTTGTGCTGGATGAAACACCTGAATGCCCGAACGCGATCCGCTATGCCGCGATGCGTGCCTCGCGGACATCGGGCGGCGTGGTGGTGCTGGCGATCATTCCACCCGATGCGATTCAGCACGGCATTGGTGTCGCCGATCTGATGCGGCAGGAAGCCGAGGATCGAATCACCTCGCAGTTTCAGCTGTTCGCGCGCTGGATGCGCGACAGCCAGGGCATCGACCCCGAGCTGGTCATCCGCGAGGGCGATCCGACCGCGCAGCTTTTGGCCCAGCTGGCCAGCGATCCCGAGATCGGGGTTCTGGTGCTGGGCGCCAGTTCGGCCAAGGACGGGCCGGGTCCGATCATCAACCGGCTGCTGCGCGATCTGGGCGGGCTGCCCTGCCCGGTGACGCTGGTGCCCGGCGACCTGCCGCGCGACCGGCTCGAAGCGATATCGTGATGGCGGGGCCGGGCGCCCGCCCGACTTGACCGTTGCCGCCGCCGCGCCCATATGATGCGGCAAAGGAGTCCCCCATGTTCATCCAGACCGAGACCACCCCGAACCCCGCGACGCTGAAATTTCTGCCCGGCCGCACCGTGCTGGCCGAGGGCACCGCCGATTTCACCACGCCCGGGGCTGCTGCCGTCTCGCCGCTGGCGTCACGGATATTTGGCGTGGCCGGCGTGACCGGCGTATTTCTGGGATCGGATTTCGTGACCGTGACCAAGGCCGAGGAACAGAACTGGGATCACCTCAAGCCCGCGCTTCTGGGTGCCATCATGGATCATTTCCAGTCCGGTGCCCCGGTGATGGAAGCCAGCGCCGCCGTCACCGGCCATGCCGCGCATGAGGGCGAGGATTCCGCCGTGGTCGAACAGATCAAGGAATTGCTTGATACCCGCGTCCGCCCCGCGGTGGCGCAGGACGGCGGGGACATCACCTTCCACGGTTTTGACCGGGGCGTCGTCTATCTGCATATGCAGGGCGCCTGCGCGGGCTGCCCCTCGTCCACCATGACGCTGAAGATGGGGATCGAGAATTTGCTGCGCCACTATATCCCCGAGGTGACCGAGGTCCGCCCGATTGCCTGATCTGGTCACACTCGGCTTTGACACATCGGCCGCGCATTGCGCGGCCGCTTTGCTGACAGGTGACCGGCTGATCGCCCTGCGCAGCGAGGCGATGGACAAGGGCCAGTCCGCGCGTCTGATGCCGCTGATCGCGGCACTGCTGGCCGATGCCGGGATGACGGTGCGCGATCTTGATGTGATCGGGGTCGGCACCGGTCCGGGCAATTTCACCGGCATCCGTATCGCGGTGGCGGCGGCGCGCGGACTGGCGCTGGCGCTGGATATCCCCGCAATCGGTGTCGGCGCGACGGATGCACTGGCCCATGGCCTGCCGCGCCCCTGCCGCATCGTCATTCCGGGCCGCCGTGACATGGTGATCTGGCAGGATTTCGACAGCACCGAAAGCACCCCGGCCCAGGGTCCGGCCGACGCCCTGCCCCCCGGCCCCGCGCCCGCCACCCCCGTCCTTGGCATCGCCGAGGGCATCGCGCGCATCGCGCTGATCCGGGCGCGCAGCGGTCAGCCCCAGCCGCGCCCGGCACCGATCTATCTGCGCCCCGCCGATGCCGCCCCGGCGCGCGACCGCGGCCCGCAGATCCTGCCATGACGCCCGATGATCTCGCCCGCCTCCATAGCGCCTGTTTCTCGATCCCGCGCCCATGGACGGCTGACGAATTCGCCGCGCTGATCAGCGATCCGCGTAACTTTCTGCTCTGCGCTGATCAGGGTTTCCTGTTGGGCCGCGCGGTGCTGGACGAGGCCGAGCTGCTGACGCTGGCCGTGGCACCTGCGGCGCGCCGCCGGGGCATCGGGGCTGATCTGCTGGCCCGCTTTCGCACCATCGCCGCCGGACGCGGGGCCGGAACGGCCTTTTTAGAAGTCGCATCGGACAATACCGCCGCCCGCGCGCTTTATCAGCGCGGGGGATGGGTTCAGGCCGGGCGGCGGGCCGGATATTACGGCCCCGGAATCGATGCGCTGATCCTGCGGCTTGCGCCTGTGTAACACAGCTTTTCGGGGAACATTCCCCGCCCCTTTCCGTTGAGTTTATGACCAGTTGAGGAAAGGAAGTAGCCTTGTTCTATATTGATGTTCCGACGAAATCCGAACTCAAGCGCCTGATCGACACCCGGTCGCCGGCATCGGTGACGCTTTATCTGCCGACGACCTCGGAAACCCAGCATATCGAGCAGTCGCGGATCGAGTTGAAGAACCTCGCACGCGAGGCCGATCAGCAGCTTGAGGCGGTCGGCGTGGACAAGCGTGTCCGCTGGGCCGTGCAGGAGCAGATCGAGGAAATCGCCGAGGATGACGATTTCTGGGCGCATCAATCGACCAGTCTTGGCATCTTTGTCACGCCTGATCGCCACAAGACATTCCGCCTGCCGACCCGGCTGGATGCGCAGGTCCATGTCTCGGACCGCTTTCATATCAAGCCGATCCTGCGTGTGATGTCGCGGCCTGATCATGTTTTCGTTCTCGCCCTGGAAGAGAACGGCGTGCGCCTGATCGAGGTCATGAATGGCGAGCAGGCGATCGAGGTCCGCGTGCCCGACATGCCCAAGGATGCCGCCTCGGCGGTCGGGAAATCGACCATCAACGACCGCTCGCATTCGCGGCGCATCCATGGCGACGAGGGGCAAAAGGTCCGGCTGCGCCAGTATTGCCGCCAGATCGACCGCGCGTTGCGCCCGCTGCTGACCGGGCATGAGGAGCCGATGGTGGTCGTGGCAACGCAGCCGCTGGCCTCGGTCTATCAATCCGTGTGCAGCTATTCCGAGATTGTCGAAGAGGTCGTCGAACATGCCCCGGCGCGCATGACCCCGGCCGAACTGGCCGAACTGGTCCGCCCGGTGATCGACCGCATCCTGTCCGACCGCATCACGGGCTTTCGCGAAACCTATGAGGCCCGCGCATCCGAGGGCCGGGCAACCACCGATGTCGCGCAGGCGGCCCGCGCGGCGACCTATGGCGCGGTCGATGCGATGCTGGTCGATATCAACCACGTCCTGCCCGGACTGGTCGATCGCGAAACCGGGGCCGTGACCATCGACGACGAGGACGATGCGGTGAATTATGGCATCGTCGACGAGATCGCGGCGCGCGTCATCCGCAACGGCGGCGAGGTGATCGGCGTGCGCTCAGATGACATCCCGGACGGCAAGCCGCTGGCGGTGATCATGCGTTACGCGGTCTGACCTTGGCCGCAGGGACTGAACGGGGGCGGGCCATAGGCCTGCCCCTTTTGGTTGTGCGTGGCAAAAGCGTTGCGACAATCCGGCGCCTGCGCCGGAACACGCACCACCCGAAAGGGCGGCGGCAGTCCGGCATAACCCGCGGCCAGCAAGGAGAAACAGAGGGACAAACCGGCCGCGCCGGCCGTATCTCCTGCCCGGTGGGCATTCCCCACAGCGTTGCTGCAACTTCGGGCGCGCGGCGCTCACCGCCCGAAGGGGCGGCTCACGATGCTGTATGGCCCTTGCTTGCAGACGAGGACGGGGGCCAGGCCGGCCGCCCTCATCCTTCTGTCGCCTCAGGCCAGCCGGCCGTGGCAATGCTTGAACTTTTCGCCCGAGCCGCAGGGGCAGGGATCATTGCGCGAGGGGTTGCCCCAGGTTTCGGGGTCGTTCTCGTCAAAGCCCGGCGCGCGGGCGGAAACGCCCCCGCCGGCGGCCTCGGCATGGCTTGGCTGCATCTGGCTGGCCTGCGCCTGCTGCTCGGCCTGATACTGGCGCATCATCTGCTCGCGCTCGGCATCGGTCAGCGGACGGATACGCGCCAATTGCTGCGTCACATCAGCGCGCAGCCCGTCAAGCAGCGTCTCGAACAGCTGAAAGCTCTCGGTCTTGTATTCCGACAGCGGGTCACGCTGCGCATAGCCGCGAAAACCGACGACCGAACGCAGATGTTCCAGCGTCACCAGATGCTCGCGCCATTTCTGGTCGATTGCCTGCAACAGGATCTGCTTTTCGATCTGGCGCATGGTGTCGGCGCCAAAGCCCGCCTCTTTCTCGGTCATGTAACCGTCGGTGGCATCACGCAGCCGTTCGCGCATGATTTCCTGATCGACGCCTTCTTCGGCGGCCCAGTCCTCGACCGGCAGGTTCATGTTCAGACCGTCAATGGCGGCCTGATGCAGACCGGCGCTGTCCCATTGCTCGGCATAGGCGCGGGAGGGCATGTGCTGTTCGACCAGATCGTCAATGACCTGATGGCGCATGTCGCGGGCGACCTCGCCGACCTCGTCGCTGTCCATGATCTCGCGGCGCTGCGAAAAGATCGCCTTGCGCTGATCGTTCATCACATCGTCGAATTTCAGCAACTGCTTGCGGATATCAAAGTTGCGGCCCTCGACCTTGGCCTGCGCGCGTTCCAGCGATTTGTTGACCCATGGGTGAATGATGGCCTCGCCCTCTTTCATCCCCAGCCGCGACAGGACCGAATCCAGCCGCTCCGAGCCGAAAATCCGCATCAGGTCGTCTTCCAGCGACAGAAAGAACAGCGAGCGCCCCGGATCGCCCTGACGGCCCGAGCGGCCGCGCAACTGGTTGTCGATGCGGCGCGATTCGTGGCGTTCGGTCGCCAGAACGAACAGCCCCCCGGCATCAAGAACGCGCTGCTTGTCGGTGGCGTGTTCGGCCTCGATGCGTGCGCGCAACTCGTCGGGATGGGCCTCGGGATCGGCGTCAAGCGCCTGCATCACCTTGATCTCGACATTGCCGCCCAGCTGGATATCGGTGCCGCGGCCGGCCATGTTGGTGGCGATGGTCACCGCACCCGGCTTGCCCGCATCGGCGACGATATAGGCTTCCTGCTCGTGCTGGCGGGCGTTCAGGACGTTATGGGTAATCCCCGCGCGGTCCAGCATCTGGGACAGCATCTCGGATTTCTCGATGCTGGTCGTGCCGACGAGGATCGGCTGGCCATTGGCATGGGCATCCTGAATAGCCTCGATCACGGCGGCATATTTCTCTTCGCCGGTGCGATAGACGCGGTCATGTTCGTCCACGCGCGCCACCGGGCGGTTGGTCGGCACCTCGACCACGCCGAGCTTGTAGATATCGGCAAATTCCTCGGCCTCGGTGACGGCGGTGCCGGTCATGCCCGACAGCTTGTCATAAAGGCGGAAATAGTTCTGGAATGTCACACTGGCCAGTGTCACGTTTTCAGGCTGGATCGACACGCCTTCCTTGGCCTCGATGGCCTGATGCAGGCCGTCAGACAGGCGCCGGCCCTTCATCATGCGGCCGGTGAACTCGTCGATCAGCACGACCTCGCCATCCTTGACGATGTAATTCTGGTCGCGGTTGAAAAGCTTGTGCGCCCGCAATGCCTGATTGGCGTGATGGACGATGGTCGTCGATTCCGGGTCATAAAGCGTCTGACCCTCGGGCAGAACGCCAGCCTCGGACAGCAGCTGTTCGATCCGTTCGTTGCCTTCCTCGGTAAAGGTGGCGTTGCGGGTCTTTTCATCCAGCTTGAAATCCGCCTCGCCCAGCATCGGGATGAACTTGTCAAGCGTCAGATACAGCTCGGACCGGTCCTGCGACGGGCCGGAAATGATCAGCGGGGTGCGCGCCTCGTCGATCAGGATGCTGTCCACCTCGTCGACGATGGCGAATGCGTGATCACGCTGCACCATCTGGTCAACGCTGCCCTTCATATTGTCGCGCAGATAGTCGAAGCCCAGTTCGTTATTCGTGGCATAGGTCACGTCTGCCTGATAGGCGGCGCGCTTTTCCTCGTCCCCCTGAAAGGGATAGACGACGCCTGTCGTCATGCCGAGATGGGCGAAAACCTTGCCCATCCATTCCGCATCACGCTTGGCCAGATAGTCGTTGACCGTGACGATATGGACGCCGCGCCCCGAAAGCGCGTTCAGATAGGCCGGCAGGGTCGCGACCAGCGTCTTGCCCTCGCCGGTTTTCATTTCGGCAATATTGCCCTGATGCAGAAAGATCCCGCCCATCAGCTGCGTGTCAAAGGCCCGCAGGCCAAGCGCGCGGCGTGCGCCCTCGCGGCAGTTGGCGAATGCCTCGGGCAGCAGGTCGTCCAGACTTTCGCCGCCCTGCGCGCGTGACTGAAGCTCGCGCGTCTTGGCGATCAGCTCCTCGTCACTGCGCGCCTGCGCCTCGGCCTCAAGCGCATTGATCCGCGCCACCAGAGGACGCGCCGATTTCACCTTGCGGTCGTTGGGCGTGCCAAAGACCTTTTTCGCCAAATTACCTAGACCCAGCATCATCACTCCGGTCGTCGTGTTTCGGGAAGGCGCGGACTATGTGCGGCCCCTTGCCCGGACCGTCCAACCTGCCATATCAGTGCAGGCGAAAAAACGGCGCGGGCGCGCCTTTTCGGTTGCGCCGGATGTATGCCCGCGCCCCCACAGTGTCAACGCTTGCCCCCGCCTGATGTCAGGACAGGGGCGAATCAACGGGGAAAATCCATGCATATTCGTCCTGCTCTTGCCATGTTGCTGCTTTTGTCCGCGCCCGTCTCGCCGGCGCTTGCCCAGGATGCCGATACCGTCGTCGCCACCGTCAATGGAACCGGGATCACCCTGGGCGAAATGGCCGCGATGAAACTGGACCTGCCGCCCAACGTCACGCAGATGCCGGCGCCCGAGCTGTGGGATCTGCTTCTTGATCAGCTGATCCGGCAGGCCGCCATCGCGCGTATCGGCGAGGACAATATCACCCCGCGCGACGAAGCCGCGATCGCGCTGGATCGCCGCGCCTATCTGGCCGGCGCCGCGCTCGAGAGGATCGCCGACTTCGCGCCGTCGGACGAGGAACTGCGCGCCGCCTATGACCGGCTGTTCCCGGCCGACGATCCGGTGCGCGAATACAGCGCCCAGCATATCCTGCTGGAAACGCAGGAGGCCGCACAGGCCGTCATCGACGAACTGGCGGACGGTGCCGATTTTGCCAAGCTGGCCGAAGAGCGTTCGATCGACACGGCATCGGGTCTTAATGGCGGGGATCTGGGCTGGTTCACGCTGGACCGCGTGGTCAGCGAGTTCGGCAATGCCGTCGCCACGATGGAAGCGGATGCGACATCGGCCGCGCCGGTCCAGTCCCAGTTCGGCTGGCATGTCATCAAACTGAACGAAAGCCGCGATCAGGTGCCGCCCTCGTTCGAGGATATGCACGAGCAGTTGATCCAGATCGCGCGCCGCGACAAGGTAGAGGCCGAGATTGAGCGCATCACGACCGAGGCCGAGGTCCAGCGGACCGAGGACATCGACCCGGCGGTGCTGGAACAGGATATTCTGGGGATCGAATGATGGCAAAGCCGGACAAGAAGGAAAAGAAATCCGAAGCCGCCAAAGCCCGCGAGAAAGAGGCCCGCCGCGCCGCGCGCGCCGCCAAGGCCGAGATCAACCGCGAGGCACGCGCCCAGAAAAAGGCGATCCGCAAGGCTGCGGCCACCGCACACCCGTTCAAGGTCGCAATTGATCCCGCACAGGGCGGCACGGCCAAGGCCAGCGGAGACAAGCCCGCAAAGGTCACCGCCAAGAACAGGGACGGCAAGAACAAGGACGCTGCCAAGGGCAAACCCGCAGGCAAGGGCAAACCCGCCGGCAAGAACAAGGTAGCCACGGCGCCTGCAAAACCGCTCAAGGCGATCATCGTCTCGCCGCTGGCCCCTGCCGCTTTCCCCGAGCTGCCGGTGATCGCCGGGGTCGAATTCTCCACCGGCGCGGCCGGGGTGAAATACAAAGACCGGACCGATGTGATGATGGCCCGGCTGGCGCCCGGCACAGCCATAGCCGGGGTGTTCACCCGTTCGTCAACGCGGGCGGCCTGTGTGCTGGACTGTCAGGCCAAGCTGAGGGGCACGCAGGACACCGCACCCGGCGCGGCGATCATCGTCAATTCCGGCAATGCCAACGCATTCACCGGTGCCGCCGGGCAAGCCGCCGTGGACCGCGTGACGGGTGCTGTGGCCGATACATTCGGCCTGCCGGCGGGGCGGGTGTTTTCATCATCGACCGGCGTGATCGGAGAGCCGCTTCCGGCGGAACGGATCACCGCCATCCTTGGCGAGATGGCCGGCCGCCTCGATCCGGCCGGGGCCGCAGGCGCGGCCCGCGCGATCATGACGACCGACACCTTTCCCAAAGGAGCCAGCGCCGTGATCGAGGGTGACGGCGGCCCCATCAGCATCACCGGTATCGCCAAGGGATCAGGCATGATCGCGCCGGATATGGCGACGATGCTGGTCTATATCTTTACCGATGCCCGCATCAGCCCGGAGAATCTGCAAAAGATCCTTTCGCGTCAGGTCGATACCACCTTTAACGCGATCACTGTGGACAGCGATACCTCGACCTCGGATGCGCTGATCCTTGCGGCGACCGGCCAGTCAAAGGCCGCCGCGATCACCGATCTGCGTTCACGCACCGCACGCGCCTTCAGCGACGCGCTGGAGCAGGTGATGCTGGATCTGGCCCATCAGGTCGTGCGCGACGGCGAGGGGGCAACGAAATTCGTCGAGGTCCGCGTGAGTGGTGCGGCCAACCCCGAAGACGCCCATAAGGTTGCCATGGCCATCGCCAATTCGCCGCTGGTCAAGACCGCCATCGCGGGCGAGGACGCGAACTGGGGCCGGGTCGTCATGGCCGTCGGCAAATCCGGGGCAAGGGCGGAACGCGACCGGCTGAAAATCAGCTTTGGCGACATGGTCGTGGCCGAAAACGGGTGGCGCGCGCCCTCATATGACGAGGACGAGGTCAGCGCCTATATGAAGCGCGACACGCTGGTTCTGGGTATTGATCTGGGCATTGGCGCGGCCGCGCGCACGGTCTGGACCTGTGATCTGACGCATCGCTATATCGACATCAATGCCGATTACCGGTCCTGATGCCGGCCGGGGGCCGCGCGCCCCCGGACCCTTGACTGGCGCCAGAATGAAAGGACCGCAGGGATGAAAATTGTTCTGGTCGCCGCGGTGGCGCTGATCGACGGCGACGGTCGTGTGCTGCTGGCACAGCGTCCCGAGGGGAAATCCATGGCGGGTCTGTGGGAGTTTCCCGGCGGCAAGGTCGAACCCGGTGAGACGCCCGAGGCCGCGCTGATCCGCGAACTGCATGAAGAGCTGGGGATCGACACCCATGCCTCATGTCTCGCGCCGCTCAGTTTTGCCAGCCACAGCTATGAGGATTTTCATCTGCTGATGCCGCTTTTCGCCTGTCGTCGCTGGCAAGGCATCGTCCAGCCGCGCGAGGGCCAGCGGCTTGCCTGGGTGCGTGCGCAGGATCTGCGCCAGTATCAGATGCCACCGGCCGATGTGCCGCTGATACCGATGCTCCAGTCCTGGCTGTGACTAATTTGCAACGTTTTTGCCGGTAAGCGGAAAATCGCCGGGCGCGCTCATATTCTGTTAACCAATTTCTGATCCGATAGCCGACCATGCACTCCTCTAGGAGGAAACGAAATGATTCGGACGATTACGATCGGCGGCTACATTTCGGTCCAGGGTATGTTCGAGGGCCAGGCCGGCAACGGTGATATCATCATCCGTGTCGGTGAAAGACTGTATCAGGGCAAGCCCGTTTCCAAGTGACAGGTTAAGCGGTTCAGACCGAAAACATGACGACAGGGCGCCGCGGGACATCGCGGCGCCCTTTTCATGACGCAGCCGGCGCTGTCTCAGGCCGGCGGGCGCATCTGCATCAGCGCCGCGATCTCGGCCTTTGGATCGCTTGCGCAAGACTGCTCGATCCGACGGAACAGATCCAGCACGCGGGCGCCTTCGGGCGTCAGGCAGGCCCCGCCACCACCCGCACCGCCGCGTTCCCGCGCGACCAGCGGAGCGGCAAACATGGCGTTCAGCGACGTCACCAGGGTCCAGGCGCGCTTATAGCTCATTCCCATGCGTCGCCCCGCCTCGGATATTGAACCGGTCTCGGCGATCAGTTCCAGCAAATCAGCCTTGCCCGGCCCCAGCCAGTTCCGGGCATCAAGATAAAGCCGGATCTGAAGGCGCGGGAAACGGTCAGGATGGTGATAGGGCGGATGAGACATGGCCCGATCATGCAGCCGCAGAAAGCGGACGGCAAGACCCGCCTATAGATGGCACGGGGCAGCGGCGTAAAAGACCGGTGGCGAAGATGCGGGGCCACGATGCCCGGACCGGTGGCCGCCTGTCAGGCGCGGTGAGGAGAGGCGGCAAATGACGATGAAGGGGGCCGATGCATCCGCACACGGAACAATCGCCCGATGATCATGCCATCTGCGGGGGGCGCAAACCCGCGCCCTGCTGCCGTGGTTGCGATCTGGGGATTGGCTGGCTGGGCGACCGCCTTGACGGTCCCTGGCTGGCTGCCCTTGATAGCTGCCTGAGTGGCAGGGCGCTTGACGCCTATATGGCCACCCCGG
>JAUNTL010000069.1:14219-18221 GCA_030538705.1 Paracoccus sp. (in: a-proteobacteria)
GGCCGGATCAGTCAAGAGAATCTTTTAAAAACAAATAGTTGACTATTTGAGTCGCCCTTGCGGGGGCCGGGGAAATCCCCGCCCGCAGCCGTGACCGCGGGCGGAAAGGAAATCCTAGACCTGAGGATCCCAGCCGCTGATCGCCTTGGAATCCATGAATTCCTCGATCCCCCAGATACCGCCTTCGCGCGCGCGGCCCGATCGGCCGATGCCCCCGAAAAAGGCGCCGGCATCGCGGCCCTGACCGTTCATCTCGACCATGCCGGCATGCAGCTGCCGCGCCAGCCGGTTACGCCGCGCACCATCCTGAGACTGAACATAATTGGTCAGACCGTAAGAGATGTCATTGGCGATCCTGACCGCCTCTTCCTCGGTGTCGAAGGGAATGATCGACAGCACCGGGCCGAAAATCTCGGTCTGGGCGATGGCCATGTCATTGCTGACATCGGCGAAAACCGTCGGACGCACGAAATAGCCGCGATTGACCCCTTCGGGCAGTCCGGGACCGCCGGCGACAAGGCGTGCGCCCTCGCCCATGCCCTTTTCGATCAGCGACTGGATCTGATCCCACTGCTTTTTCGACACCACCGGCCCGATATGGCGGCCACTGTCATGCCCGCTGGCAACGACGGTCTTTTCCGCGATCTCGCGGGCGGTTTCCACGGCCTTGTCATAAACCGCGCGCTGCACCAGCATCCGGGTCGGCGCGTTACAGCTCTGCCCCGAATTGTTAAAGCAATGCCGTGCGCCACGTGTCACGGCCTTCTCATCGGCATCGGCAAAGATCAGGTTGGCGCCCTTTCCGCCCAGCTCCAGCGCGACCTTTTTCAGCGTATCCGCCGCCGCTTTCGAGATCGCGATCCCCGCGCGGGTCGAACCCGTGAACGAGATCATCGCGACATCCGGATGCACCGAAAGCTGTGTCCCGACCCCCTCGCCGTCGCCATTGACAAGGTTGAACACCCCTGCCGGCACGCCCGCCTCGTCCACGATCTCGGCAAACAGCATCGAGCTGAGCGGCGCGATCTCGGACGGTTTCAACACCATCGTATCGCCCGCCAGCAGCGCCGGGATGACCTTGAGCGTGACCTGATTCATCGGCCAGTTCCACGGCGTGATCAGCCCGACGACGCCGACCGGCTCCCACGCGATCATCGTCGTGCTGCCGGGACGCAGCGGGCGGATGAATTCAAAATCGCGAAAGGCATCAATGAAGTTGCTGATATGCCAGACGCCCGTGGCAACCTGATCATTCAGCGACATATCTGCCGGCGCGCCCATCTCGTGGGTGATGGCACTGGCCATATCGCCCGCCCGGCGCTTGTAGATTTCGAGAATTTTCTCGACATAGGCCAGCCGCTCGGCCGGTGCCGTGGCCGACCATGCCGGCAGCGCCCGCTTTGCCGCAGCGACAGCCGCATCCGTGTCAGCCTGCGCGCCAAGCGAAATCACCGCGACGGCCTCTTCGGTCGAGGGGTCGATGACCTCCAGATCATTGACCTGTGAGGGCGCTATCCATTTGCCGTCAATATAGAATTTCCGCTTGTCCTGAACTTCGCTCATGATGTCCTCCAATCATTGACCGAATGGTCGCATTTACCCCGTGTCCGCGCAAGATGGCCGACAGGCGGAAAAGCGGCCGGCGCGCCGCACAGGGCCGGGGACCGCATCCCGCCGGGCCGGGGCATGACGGACAGATTTCCCCGGCCCTGTGCCGCGCGACGCTACAGCCGACCTTTCTGCACGCCGCATCTTGGAACCCGGCGCCAGACAGCTATGTTCCCCTGCAAGAGATAACCCGAAAGGACAGGATATGAGCCTGCGCATCAACGATATCGTCCCTGATTTCACCGCCGATTCCACCGAGGGCGAGATCCGCTTTCATGACTGGCTGGATGGGAAATATGCCATTCTTTTCAGCCATCCACGCGATTTCACCCCGGTCTGCACGACCGAATTCGGTGCCGTGGCGCGGCTGGCCCCCGAATGGGAAAAGCGCGACACCAAGGTCATCGGCGTCTCGGTCGACGGGGTCGAGGATCACCAGAAATGGAAACGCGACATCGAGGCCTTTGCCGAATGTCCGGCGAATTTCCCGATCATCGACGACACGTCGCTGACCGTATCAAAAGCCTTTGACATGCTGCCGGCTGAATTTTACCTGCCGTCCGAGGGCCGCACGCCCGCCCATTCCGCGACCGTGCGCACCGTCTATATCATCGGCCCTGACAAAAAGGTCCGCCTCAGCCTGACCTATCCGATGTCGGTCGGGCGCAACTTTGCCGAAATTCTGCGCGCGCTGGATGCCGTTCAGGCGACCGATGGCGTGCCGATCGCAACGCCGGCGGACTGGCTCCCCGGTCAGGACGTCATCGCGGCCCTGTCGCTGGACGACGCCGCCGCAGAGGAACGCTTTGGCAAGATCGACAAAAAGCTGCCCTATCTGCGCTTTGTCAAAGATCCCACCGCGCGCTGAAACCCCTGAAAGATCGGGTTGAGGGGGCCAAGCCATCCAACCCGATCACAAGGCCGCCCGGTGCGGGCTTTAGTGCGAATCAAGGCATCTCGGGCGCATTGTCAGGATGACCCTTGCAGCTTTCCCTGCCGGACAGCAGCAAGGGGCCGCCCTGCGGGCAGGGCGCGCTGGTTCTGCGCCACCGATCCCGGCCCCCGGCCAATCCGCCAGGTCTCGCGGCTGCCGCGAATGCCCTCGGGCCAGCGGAGAGGCTGTGTCATATCCGCAAGAAAAATCACCTCTCATCCGAGAGGCTCGCGGTTCGGATCGGATCTGACGTTGAGCGCCAGAAAAAAGGCCCCGCCTGCGCGGGGCCTTTTCTGATCTGTCGGCGGTGGATCAGTCGTCGGCTTTTTCGGCCTCGGGCTGGATCTCTTCGCCGGTTTCCTGATCGACCATCTTCATGCCGAGGCGCACCTTGCCGCGGTCATCAAAGCCCAGCAGTTTGACCTTGACCTCCTGGCCCTCTTTCAGGGCATCGGACGGATGGTTCAGCCGCTTGTTGGCGATCTGGCTGACGTGGACCAGACCGTCACGCTTGCCGAAAAAGTTCACGAAGGCACCGAAATCGACCAGTTTCACCACCTTGCCGGTGTAGACCTGACCTTCTTCGGGTTCCGCCACGATCGACCAGATCATGTCATAGGCCTTTTTGATCGAATCAGCATTGGCCGAGGCGATCTTGATCGTGCCATCGTCGTTGATATCGACCTTCGCGCCCGAGGTTTCCACGATCTCGCGGATGACCTTGCCGCCCGAGCCGATCACTTCGCGGATCTTGTCGGTCGGAATGCTCATCGTTTCAATGCGCGGGGCATGGGCGGAAAATTCGCGGCGGCCTTCGGTCAGCGCCTTGGCCATTTCGGCCAGAATGTGCATCCGGCCATCTTTCGCCTGCGCCAGCGCCTGTTCCATGATCGCAGGCGTGATGCCCGCCACCTTGATGTCCATTTGCAGTGAGGTGATGCCGTTTTCCGTGCCAGCAACCTTGAAATCCATGTCGCCGAGGTGATCCTCGTCGCCCAGAATATCGGTCAGAACGGCGTATTTGCCGTCATCCTCAAGGATCAGACCCATCGCCACACCCGCGACCGGAGCCTTCAGCGGAACGCCCGCATCCATCATCGACAACGAGCCGCCGCAGACCGAAGCCATCGACGAAGACCCGTTCGATTCAGTGATCTCGGACACGACGCGGATGGTGTAGGGGAAGTCCGTCGCGGCGGGCAGAACGGCTTGCAGCGCGCGCCATGCCAGCTTGCCATGGCCGATTTCGCGGCGACCGGGGCTGCCCACGCGGCCAACTTCACCAACCGAATAGGGGGGGAAGTTGTAATGCAGCAGGAAGTTCGAGCGGAAATTGCCATGCAGCGCGTCGATGATCTGTTCGTCATCGCCGGTGCCCAGCGTGGTCACGACCAGAGCCTGCGTCTCGCCGCGGGTGAACAGGGCCGAGCCATGCGTGCGCGGCAGGATGCCGACTTCGC
>JAUNTL010000070.1 GCA_030538705.1 Paracoccus sp. (in: a-proteobacteria)
TGCCGGTGGTGAAGGGCATGATGTCATGGCGCACGCGCATGGCCATCACGACCTCCTCGAGCGCGGTATTGCCGGCGCGCTCGCCCAGACCGTTGATGGTGCATTCGATCTGGCGCGCGCCTGCCTCGACCGCGGCGAGGCTGTTGGCGGTCGCCATGCCCAGATCGTTATGGCAATGGGTGGCAAAGATGATGTCATCCGCGCCGGGCACGCGTTCCAGCAACATGCGGATCAGATCGGCCGATTCGCGCGGCGCGGTATAGCCCACGGTATCGGGGATGTTGATCGTCGTGGCCCCGGCCTTGATGGCGATTTCCACCACGCGGCACAGGTAATCATGTTCCGTGCGCGTCGCATCCATGGGCGACCATTGCACATTGTCGCACAGATTGCGGGCGTGCGTCACGGTCTGGTGGATACGCTCTGCCATCTGGTCCATGTCCAGATTGGGAATGGCGCGGTGCAAGGGCGAGGTGCCGATGAAGGTGTGGATACGCGGGCGCGCGGCGTGTTTCACGGCCTCCCAGCAGCGGTCGATATCAGGGATCTGGGCGCGGGCCAGTCCGCAGATCACGCTGTTCTTCGCCTGTTTGGCGATGGCCGAGACGGCGGCGAAATCGCCTTCGGAGGCGATGGGAAAGCCCGCCTCGATAATATCCACGCCCATCTCGTCCAGCATGGCGGCGATTTCCAGCTTTTCGCTGTGGGACATGGTGGCGCCGGGCGATTGTTCGCCGTCGCGCAGGGTGGTGTCGAAAATATAGACGCGGTTCTGGTCACTCATTGGAAACTGCTTTCGCTGAGATTGGGTGCTGCAAGGGGGCCGGGCGCTTGATCTGCCAGAGCGGCGGCCCGGCTGGACCCGCTCAGCGCAGCGTAAGCAGCAGCAGACCGCGAAGGCTCACGGGCAGACGCGCGCCGATCTGCGCGTTGCGGGTCGTGGCGATATGTCGCATCCGGGTCATGCCCGCGACTATACAAAGGCGGACGGTGAAGAAAACCCTAAATCGTTCCCGGCGGCTGAGATGGCGGGCGCGGCAGGGGTTTGCCGGGCGCGGCATCGGCGGCATCGGCGGCGGGGGGGGCTGCCTGCTCGGCCTGGGCGCGGATTTTCTCGATGCGGCGGGCCAGACCGCGGGCGCGCCTGCGGTGATAAGCGCGGATCACCGGCACGGTCAGGTAATGCGACACCACCGCCACTGGCACACCCAGAATCACCCCGCCGACCAGATAGGGCAGGTAGATATCCATAAAGAACGAACCCAGCCGGTCCCAATGCGCCACGCCGGGACCAAAAAGCGCGCCAAGATTGTGCCAGAGCTGCGCCGAGGCGTCGGCGAATTCGTTAAAGATCAGCTTGGGCGACAGGATGCCTTCGGTTCCCATGAGCTTGCGCCCCAGCCAGGTCGCGGCATAGGCGATAAAGGGGAAGGTGATCGGGTTGCCGACGAATGTCGCCAGCAGCGCCGCAAGGATGTTGCCGCCGATCAACCAGGCGATGGCGGCGGCGATCATAAAGTGAAACCCGTGCAGCGGCGTGAATGAAATGAACACCCCTGCGGCCACACCCCGCCCGATCCGGTGCGGCTGGTCGGGCAGACGCCGGACACGGTGCGCGACATATTGTGCCGCGCGCAGCCAGCCGCCGCGCGGGTAAATAATCTCGGTCGCAATCTGGGAATAGCTGCGGGGCTTGCGGCGCTTGAACATTCGATCTCGGCGGTTCGGGCAGGGGTGCCGGGCGAAGCACCCGGCTGGCAGGGTTACGGGGCAAGCTCCGGCCGCAGCAGCCGCGAGATCTGAGCGACGTCCGATTCGGCCTCGAGTGCGGTCAGCAGCGCATGCAGCTGGTCGCTGCCGTGTAACTCTACCTCAATCTGGAGGCGATAGAAATCGGGCTTGCGGTCGATGAATTGCAGATCCGAAATATTGGCACCCTGAGAGCCGATCAGCGTGCAGATGCGGCCCAGAACCCCCGCGTCATGGCGGATCGTCAGTGACAGGGTGACCGCATAGACCGGCGGGTGGCGCCCCTCGCGCCATTGCAGATCGACCCAGCGTCCGAGGTTGTCCTCGCCGTCCAGTTCGGCAAGCACGGGGCAGTCGATGCGATGAATGATGATGCCGCGCCCGCGATAGGTAATGCCGACGATGCGTTCGCCGGGCAGGGGCTGGCAGCACTGGGCGCGCCCGAAGGTCTGATCGGCGGCCAGCCCGGCGATGGGGCGGCGCGGATCGACGGTTTCGGTCGCCGTCGCAAGCTCGGGGTAAAGCACCGCAAGAACATCCTGCGCCGACATTTCCGCACAGCCGACGCGTGCCAAAAGCTCGTCCGGGTCCGGCAGGGCCAGCTTGGTCGCGGCGGTGCGCAGGGCCTTTTCCGTCACCCGCCGGCCGTGATGTTCAAAGCTGATGCGCATCAGTTCGGACCCCAGCCGGATCAGCCGGGCGCGGTCCTCCTCGCGAAGAGAGCGCCGGATCGCGGCCTTGGCCCGCCCGGTCTGCACGATTTCCAGCCAGGCCGCCTGCGGGCGTTGGCCGGCGGCGGTGATGATCTCGACCAGCTGCCCGTTTTTCAGCCGCGTCCACAGCGGCACGCGGATGCCATCGACCTTGGCGCCCACCGTGCCATTGCCGATCCGCGTATGGATCGCATAGGCGAAATCAATCGGCGTCGCCCCCTTGGGCAACTGAATGACATCCCCGCGCGGCGTGAAGATGAATACCTGATCGGAATACATCTCCAGTTTGACATGTTCCAGAAACTCGTCGTGATCCTCGCCGGCGAGGCGTTCGTTCAGCTGTTCGATCCATTCCGCAGGATCGACGGCAAAGGGGTTGGTCGAACGCACCCCGTCACGATAGGACCAATGCGCGGCGACGCCGGCCTCGGCGACCTCATGCATCTGGCGGGTGCGGATCTGGACCTCGACCCGCTTGCCGTCGCGCCCCGAGACCGTGGTGTGGATCGAGCGATAACCGTTCGCCTTGGGCTGGCTGATGTAATCCTTGAACCGCCCCGGAACCGCGCGCCAGCGGCGGTGGATCAGGCCAAGCGTGCGATAGCACTCGGCCTCGGTCCCGACGATGACGCGAAAGCCGTAGATGTCGGACAGCCGCGAAAAGGTCAGCTGCTTTTCCTGCATCTTGCGCCAGATGCTGAAGGGACGTTTCGCGCGGCCGTAAACATTGGCCTCGATCCCCTCGCGGTCCAGCTCGGTGCGGATATCGGCGGTGATCTTGGCGATGACGTCGCCCGATTCCTTTTGCAGCGTCAGAAAGCGGCGGATGATCGAGTTCCGCGCCTCGGGATTGATGACCTTGAAGGCCAGATCCTCCAGTTCCTCGCGCATCCATTGCATGCCCATGCGGCCGGCCAGCGGCGCATAGATATCCATCGTCTCGCGCGCCTTCTGGGCCTGCTTTTCGGGACGCATCGCGCGGATCGTGCGCATATTGTGCAGCCGGTCCGCCAGCTTGACCAGAATGACGCGAAGATCACGCGTCATTGCCATGAAAAGCTTGCGGAAATTTTCAGCCTGTTTGGAGTGGCTGCCAGAGAGTTGCAGATTGGTCAGCTTGGTCACGCCATCGACCAGATCGGCGATATCGCGGCCGAACTTCGTCGATACCTCGCCCCAGGTCGAGCGCGTGTCCTCGATCGTATCATGCAAAAGCGCGGTGACGATGGTCGCGTCATCCAGCCGCATCTCGGTCAGGATCGCGGCGACGGCGACGGGATGGGTGAAGTAAGGCTCACCCGAATGGCGGGTCTGACCTTCGTGCATCCGGGCGCCGTAATCATAGGCGCGGCGGATCAGATCCTCGTCTGTGCGTGGATTATAGTTGCGGATCAGCGCGATCAGGTCTTCGACGTCGAACTTGTCCAATCGAAGACCTCGCCGGTATCAGTTCCGCTCGTTCGCTTCGAGCATCATGCGCAGCATTTTTTCCTCCGACTCTTCGTCGGCGGGGCGCGGGCGGTCGGCCTCGGCGCTGAGGATCAGCGCCATCGCGTCCTCTTCCGGCTCGTCAACCTCGATCTGGGTCTGGCTCGATTCGATCATCCGCTCGCGCAGGTCGTCGACCTGCTGGGTCTCGTCGGCGATCTCGCGCAGCGCGACAACGGGGTTCTTGTCGTTGTCGCGGTCAACGGTCAGCGGGCTGCCGGTGGCGATCTCGCGGGCGCGATGTGCTGCCAGCATTACCAGATCGAAGCGGTTCGGAACCTTGTCAACGCAGTCTTCGACGGTCACGCGAGCCATAGAAACACCTATCGGTTCGAATCATATCAGGGCGAAGCGTTTAACTGGTCAGTCCGGCCAGGAATGTCAAGTAAAAGCTGATCCCCTTGACGGTTGCCCGCCGGCTGGCATGACAATCCGGCCTGCGGCAGGGTGTCATACCCGCCCGGATCACATAATGTTGTGAACCCGCTTGCAGCCAGCCGGGCTGCGCGTAAACATAAGCGGCGCCGCGCGGACAGCTGTGCGGCCCGACCTGACGAAGAATACAAGTTTGCGCCCGGCGCAATCATCGTTAGGTTGTGTAAAAATCTGGTTTCGGCAATCGTTTCCAGTAGTTGGATTAACATTTGACATGCCGGGAAGGTGTGTCGAGGGAGAGTGCGTGTTTTATAAAGACGACCGGCTTGCTCTGTTCATTGACGGCGCAAATCTTTACGCAGCGGCAAAATCACTGGGCTTTGACATTGATTACAAGTTGCTTCGTCAGGAGTTCGAGCGGCGTGGCAAACTTATGCGCGCTTACTACTATACCGCGCTTCTGGAAACCGAGGAGTATTCTCCGATCCGGCCGCTCGTCGACTGGCTGCAATACAATGGATACGCGCTCGTGACCAAGCCGGCCAAGGAATATACCGACGGCATGGGCAGGCGAAAGATCAAGGGCAATATGGACATTGAACTGTCGGTGAACGCCATGGAACTGGCGCCGCGGATGGATCACGCGGTTCTGTTCTCGGGAGACGGCGATTTCCGCCCGCTTGTCGAGGCGTTGCAGCGTCAGGGTGTGCGTGTTTCGGTTGTGTCGACCACACGCAGCCAGCCGCCGATGATCGCCGATGAACTGCGTCGTCAGGCCGATAATTTCATCGAACTGGACGCGCTGCGCGAGGTGATTGGCCGGCCGCCGCGTGAATACCCGCCGGCGCGCGACGACACGCCATCCCTGACCTGAACCGCCTGTCGCCGCGACCGGGCCGTCACGCCTGATAGCGGAAGCGCAGGCCGGGTCAGCCGGCCGGCGACAAACGATAAAGGCCGCCCCTGCTTTCGTCTGTGACCACCCAGATCGTGCCGTCGGGGGCTATCTGGACGTCGCGGATACGTCCGATGCCGGGATCGAAACGTTCCTCGCCGGTGACGCGATCCCCCTCCAGCGTCAGCCGCACCAGACCTGCCGGACGCATTGCCCCGATCAGAAGATCGCCGCGCCAGTCCGCCAGCAGCGGCCCGTCATAAAAAGCCGCGCCAGATGGTGCGATGACCGGATCCCAGTAATAGACCGGCTGTTCCATCCCTTCATGAACCGCGATGCCTTCGTTGATATTGCTGCCGCTGTAGTTCACGCCGTAAGAGATCACCGGCCAGCCATAGTTCCGGCCCGGCCTGATCAGGTTCAGCTCATCCCCGCCGCGCGGGCCATGCTCTATGGTCCACAGCTGCCCGGCGCGATCCAGTGCCGCCGCCTGAACATTGCGCAGCCCCCTGGCCCAGATCTCGGGCATGGCCTGCGCGGTGGTCGTATAGGGGTTGTCCTGCGGCACCGAGCCATCGGGATTGATGCGCACCAGTTTGCCGATGTGATTATCCAGATCCTGCGTGGTCTCGCGGATCGCGACATCACTGCGGTCGCCCAGCGTGATGAACAATGTGCCATCCCCGGCCGGCAGGATGCGGCTGCCGAAATGGCCGTTGCCGGTATGGGCGGGGTGCTGGCGAAAGATCACTTGCAGATTGCTGACCGAACGTCCGTCGGGCGCCAGCACCATACGCGCGACCGAGGTGCCGGCCCCGCCGTCGCGCGGCTCGGCATAGCTGAGATAGATCACGCGGCTTTGATCGAAATCGGGGGCGAGCGCGACATCAAGCAGCCCGCCCTGTCCGCCTGCGGCGACATTCGGGATGCCGGCGACCTCGTGGGCGGCCCCGTTTTGCCAGATCCTCAGCCGGCCGGGGCGTTCGGTGATCAGGGCGCCGCCACCGGGCAGCAATGCCACCGCCCAGGGGTGTTCCAGCCCTTCGATGACCGGCTCGGCGCGCAGGGTGATGCCGCTGCGGATCGCCGGGGCGCGGGTCTGGCCCGCAAATGCGGGCTGAAAAGCGGCATTGGGCGCGCCTTGAGGCCATGGCTCGGCCGCGGCCGGGACTGAGAGGGCGGACATCGCCGCCGTGGTCATGAGCGCGGCCACGCCGGCGCGGATCAGTTTGTGCATCGTCTTTCCCCGTCTTTTCTTTCCTGTCACCGGAAAACAACGCGCCAGCCCATGTCAGGGTCCACTGGAAATCTGTGGCCGGCCGGGTTAGGTCGGCGTCATGGAACGCGAACTGCCCCCCCTGACCCTTTATCTTGCCGCGCCGCGCGGCTTTTGCGCGGGCGTGGACCGCGCCATCAAGATCGTTGAGATGGCGCTGCAAAAATGGGGTGCGCCGGTCTATGTCCGCCACGAGATCGTGCATAATAAATTCGTCGTCGACAGCCTGCGCGACAAGGGCGCCATCTTCGTCGAGGAGCTGGACGAATGCCCCGATGACCGCCCGGTGATCTTTTCCGCCCATGGCGTGCCCAAATCCGTCCCCGCCGAGGCGCGCAGGCGCGAGATGATCTTTGTCGATGCGACCTGCCCCCTTGTCAGCAAGGTCCATGTCGAGGCCGAGCGTCACCACGCAGACGGCCTGCAAATGGTCATGATCGGCCATGCCGGTCACCCCGAGGTTCTGGGCACCATGGGCCAATTGCCCGAGGGCGAGGTTCTGCTGGTCGAAACTGTCGAGGATGTGGCGGTCATCACACCGCGCGACCCGTCCCGGCTGGCCTTTATCACCCAGACCACGCTGTCGGTCGATGATACGGCCGGAGTTATCGCGGCGCTGCGCGAGCGTTTCCCGGCGATCATTGGCCCTGCGAAAGAGGACATCTGCTATGCCACGACAAACCGGCAGGCGGCGGTCAAGGCGGTCGCGCCGCTGATCGACGCGCTTTTGGTGATTGGCGCGCCGAACTCCTCTAACTCCAAGCGTCTGGTCGAGGTCGGCCGCGCCGAGGGTTGTGCCTATAGCCAGCTGGTGATGCGCGCCGATCAGATCGACTGGCGGGCGATCGCGGGCGCCCGCGCGGTTGGTGTCACCGCCGGGGCCAGTGCGCCCGAGGTGCTGGTCAATGAGGTGATCGCCGCCTTTCGCGCGCGATTCGATCTGAGGGTCGAGGTGATCGAGACCGCGCAGGAGAATGTCGAGTTCAAAGTGCCGCGTGTGCTGCGCGCCTAGGAGCCGGGGCGCTGCCCCGGACCCCGGGATATTTGAGGACAGAAGATGAAGCTCTATTCGATGCCGTCCTCGGGCAATTCCTACAAGGTGCGGCTTTTGCTGGCGCTTTTGGGACGGTGCGCCGAGATCGTCGATGTCGAGGACAGTTCCCCCGCCATCGCGCAGGCCAAGGCCGATGGCCGTCTGCCCTTTGGCAAGGCCCCGGTGCTGGAACTGGGTGATGGTCAATTGCTGCCCGAATCCAATGCCATCCTGTGCTGGCTGGGCGAGGGGACCGGATTTGTTCCGACCGATCCGTTCCAGAAAGCGCGGATGCTGTCATGGATGTTCTGGGAACAGAACCAGCATGAGGGCGTGATCGCCGTGCGCGGCGCGTTTCAAATCTATCCCGCGCGCCGCAACCTTGCCACGCCCGAACGCATGGCCGAGCTGCTGGACCGCGGGCATGCGCTGTTGCAGATCATGGAGGACCGGCTGGCCAGCCATGACTGGCTGGTGGGTGATGGCGTGACCCTCGCCGATATCTGTCTTTACGGCTATACCCATACGGCGGGGGAGTTCGGCGGCTTTGACATGACCCGCTTTCCGGGGATCAATCGCTGGATCGGCCGCATTTCCGCGTTGCCGGGTTACAAGGATCTCGACGGATGAGCTTCGAATACCTTGTGACCGCCTTCATCGTCTGCCTCGCGCCGGGGATCGGCGTGGTCTATACGCTGTCGGCCACCTTGGGCGGTGGGTTCCGGGCCGGGTTCTGGGCCGCCACCGGCTGCACCATCGCCACCGTCATCCATATGGTCGTGGCCATGGCCGGGTTGGCGGCGGTGCTGCATTCCAGTGCGGTGCTGTTCCAGATCATCAAATTCGCCGGCGTGGCCTATCTGCTGTGGATGGCTTGGGCAGTCCTGAAAGACAAAGGCGGCCTGTCGGTCAGACCCGCCGCACCCGAAACGCCGGTCCGTCTGGTCCGGCGCGGCATCTTGCTGAACATCCTCAACCCGAAGCTGCCCTTGTTCTTCATGGCTTTCATCCCGCAATTCATGCCCGCCGGCAGCGGCCTGCCGAAACTGGTGGAATTGGGTGCAGGCTTCACCGTTATGACTTTCGCGGTCTTCATGGGCTATGTGGTTTTGGCCGCCACCGGGCGTCAGCGCCTGCTGGCCAGTGCGCGGGCGATGGCGTGGATGCGCCGCGCCTTCGCCGCCAGCTTCGCGTTTCTCGGCCTGAAACTCGCGACTGAACGCGCATGAGGGCCGTTGCCCCTGACCGCCGTCCGCCGGTGGCAGCATGGGGCCTTGCTGCGCTGCCGATCCTGCCCCTGGCATTCGCCACACTCGCGCAACGCTATGGGTGGATGGACGGCGTACCCTATCTGGCCGGGCTGTGGTCGATGGTGCTGCTTGGCATCTCGGCCGGGCTGATCGCGGCGCCTGCGGTGTTGCGCGACCATTGGCTTGCAGCCTATGCCGCGATTGCGGTGCCAATCCTGTCCCTGCTGGCGCTTTGGTCCCGTGTCACGAGTACGACCGAAGCGGTTATTGCCGGGCTTTTTCTGATCCTCGGTCTGGACCTTTGGGCGGCGCGCACTGGTCTGGTGCCGGAATGGTGGCCACGGTTGAAACTTGGCTTCACTGTGGTCATCGCCGCGCTTTTGCTTGCCCGCCAACTCGGCTAGAAGCCCCGGCATGAACGATTTATTTGCATGGACCGACGGGGCCTGTTCGGGCAATCCCGGCCCCGGTGGTTGGGGCGTTTTGCTGCGCGCCATGGATGGCGACAGCATCGTCAAGGAACGCGAATTGTCAGGCGGCGAGGCCGACACCACCAACAACCGGATGGAGCTGATGGCCGCGATTTCCGCGCTGGAAACGCTGACCCGGCCCTCGGCGCTGACCATCACCACCGATTCGGCCTATGTGAAGAATGGCGTGACCGGCTGGATTCACGGCTGGAAGAAAAACGGCTGGAAAACCGCCGACCGCAAGCCGGTGAAGAATGTCGATCTGTGGCAGCGGCTGGACGCAGCACAGGCGCGCCACAAGGTCACATGGGCGTGGATCAAGGGCCATGCAGGCCACCCCGAAAACGAACGCGCGGACGAACTGGCGCGCGCAGGCATGGCGCCCTACAAGCCCTGACGCCCGGCCTCAGCCGTCACGGTCCCGCTTCATCAGATCGGCCAGCCCGGCAAAGGGCCGCCGGGTTTCGCCGCTGTCTGCGCCGTCATCAGGGGCGAGGGCGGCCTCGGGCATTTCGGCGCCGGGCGCGCGGGGATGGGTGGGCAGGGCCAGAACCAGTGCCTCGAGCGCGATCTCGCCCAGAGCGATCCACTGGCCAAGCGGCTCGACCGTATCATCGCCCATCTCGGCCTCTTCCTCGTCCGGCGCGGTGACATGGGGCGAAAAGGTCAGTGTCACGGATTCGGTGATCGCGGTCTCGACCGGTTCCAGCGTGACGACGCAGGGCTGGACGACGCGCGCGCGCAGCCCGGCCGTCAGGACCCATTCATCCGCGCCCGAGGCACGCACGGCGCCCGACATCGTCAGTTCGGGCAGTTCCAGCAGCCCAAGCTGATCCGCGATCACCCCGCGCACGTCGTGATCGGGGGCGAGCGCGAACTCATTATCGCGTGTGGCCGAAAGATGCGCCACGCGCAGCCGGTCGGGGATGGGGGAGCGTTCTGCGGCCATGATCTGTCCCAAATGGAATTCCGAATGCCCGGACGCATGTTCTTGAGCGGGCCGGCCGAGTTTGCTAAGCCAAGCAGGCGGCGTCAACCGGCGCCGCGCAACAGGCGGGAATGACTTGAAATGACACCGATCCGCGGCCTTATCCTTGCGTTGACCCTGATCGTCGCCGCCTGTTCGCCGGTTTATCGCCATCATGGCTATGTGCCACCCGAGGAGGATCTGGCCCTGATCCAGGTCGGCCAGACCTCGCAATATGAGGTCGAGAATCTGGTCGGGCGCCCTTCGGCGCATGGCCTTCTGGCCGGATCGGGCTGGTATTACGTCGGGTCGCGCTGGCGCTATTACGGGCCGACCCGCCCGCAAGAGGTCTCGCGCGAGGTCGTGGCGATCCGTTTCACGCCATCGGGGACGGTGGCCAATGTCGAGCGATTCGGCCTTGAGGACGGGCGTGTCGTGGTGCTGTCACGCCGCGTGACTGATACGAATGTGACCTCGGTCGGGATCATCCGGCAGATTCTTGGCAATATCGGCAACTTTAATCCCGGCAGCATTCTCGACTAACCTTCGCCCCGGCAGCCGGTTGCATCAGGATGGGCCGGACCAAAGCCGTGTAAGGAACCGTCATGTCGCACCCGACCCAGCCGGAGACCCCGTCCGAGTCGCATGAGAGCGGGCAGGAGACCGATGCGCGGCGTCTGGCGCAGGAGCTGCGCCGTCGCGAAGAGATGGTGCTGACCATCTCGCGCCGGCCGATTCCCGTGCCGACGATCCTGACGGTTTTTGCCGTGGCCGTCGCGCTGATGGCGGCGTGGAAGCTGTCTTTTGTGCTGCTGATGGCCTTTGCTGCGGTGTTGATTGCGGTTGCGCTTTATAACGCCTCGGACGAGATCGCGCGGCGCACACCGATCCCGCGTCTGGCAGCGCTGTTTCTGGTTCTTGCTATGCTGGGCGGGGCGATGACATGGCTGTTCACGGCGACCGGCCCGCGGGTCGGTCAGGAACTGGTCCAGCTGGTCCGTTCGATCCCCGAGGCCGCAAAGACCGTGCGGGAGTGGTTCGAGGACACATCCCTGGGCGAACTGGTCGATGAGGATCTGGCCGCGCAGCTTGAAGGCGGGGAAAAGACCGAAGAGCCAAAGCCTCCGGCGTCCTCGCCCTCATCATCCCCCCTTGGCGGCAGCAGCGCGGCATGGGCGGCCGAGCGGATGCCCGACATGCTGGGCGCATTGCGCTGGACGGTGAACGCGCTGTTCAACGGGATCATCAACATGGTGGTCGTGCTGGCCATGGCGATCTTTCTGGCGATCGACCCGCGGCCCTATGTGCAGGGCTTTCTGCATCTGGTGCCGCGCCGCCACCGGCCCCGTGCCGGCGCGGTGATGGAAGAGATCGGAACAAAGATGTGGCTGTGGCTGGCCGGGCAGATGATCGACATGATCATCGTCGGCACGCTGATCGGCGTCGGGCTGTGGCTGCTGGGGATTCCGCTGGCCCTTGTGCTGGGCGTGATCGCGGCGGCCACCAATATCGTGCCGCTGATCGGGCCGATCATCTCGGCGATACCGGGCATCCTGTTCGCGCTGACACAGGGACCGCAGGATGCGCTTTATGCGGCGATTCTCTATCTTGTCGTGCAGCAGATCGACGGAAATGTTCTGACCCCGCTGATCCAGAAACATACCGCCCGCCTGCCGCCGGTGCTGACCGTGCTGGGTGTTGTCGGCTTTGGCGTGTTGTTCGGGCCGGCCGGCATCTTTGTCGCAACGCCGCTGATGCTGGTCGTGCTGATCTGCGTCAAACGCTTCTATGTCGAGGATCTTCTGGGCGACAATCTGGATGAGGGGGACGGATCAGACGGATCAGACGGGTCCGGCACCAGCACGCCCGCACAGGCGCCGCCCGCCGATGATGGTGACCCGCAACCCGCTGACGGCGCGGTCAGCCCCGCCGCCGAGGGTCGCAAGATGGCCTGAGGGCCTGCTGTTCAGGCCTCTGCGGTATTGGCGGCCGGAACAAAGCGCAGCGCGACACCGTTGATGCAATAGCGCAGGCCCGTGGGCGGTGGTCCGTCGGGAAAGACATGGCCGAGATGGGCATCGCAATTGTGACAGCGCACCTCGGTGCGCACCATGCCATGGCTGCGGTCGCTGTATTCGTCAATCTCGCCGCCCGGCGCGCTGAAGCTGGGCCAGCCGCAATAGCTCTCGAACTTTGTGTTCTGGTTAAACAGCGGGGCGCCGCAGCAGGTGCAGGCGAAATACCCTTCGTCTTTGGGAAAGCCGGGGTGCGAGAACGGGCGCTCGGTGCCGGCCTGACGGGTGACGAAATACTCCTCATTGCTGAGCTGGGCGCGCCACTCGGCGTCAGTCTTTTCGATGCGGGCCATTGCACTCTCCTGTTGCGTCGCCGTTACAAGATAGGTTTATGCGCAGAGGTGACAAGCGCGACACGGCCGGCGGAGAAAGTCGATGATGCTGAGCAAGGGCCGCTATCACGTCCGTATGGCCGGGACGCCCGAAGACCTGCGCGCGGCCCAGCGGCTGCGCTGGCTGGCCTTTCTTGGCCGGCGCGGCGCGGCCGACAGCGGGGCGGAAATCGACGCCGATGATCACGACAGCGCGTGCAACCATGTGCTGATCGAGGATCAGCGCAGCGGGCAACTGGTGGCAACCTTTCGTTTCATGCTGCTGGCGGACGGTTCCGAGATCGGGCGCAGCTATTCGGCCACCTATTACGATCTGGCGGCGCTACGCGGCTTTTGCGGCCCGATCGTCGAGATGGGGCGGTTCTGCACCCATCCTGAACATGGTGATCCCGATATCCTCCGGGTCGCCTGGGGGGCGATGACCCGCTTTGTCGATGATCACCGGGTCCAGCTTCTTTTTGGCTGTTCGTCGTTCATCGGGACGGATGCCCAAGGATATGCCGACACATTCGCCCTGCTCAAGGAACGCCATCTTGCGCCGCGCCGCTGGCTGCCGCGGGTCAAGGCGCCCAAGGTCTTTCGTTTCGCGCGCGCACTGGCCCGGATGAAGCCCGATCCGCGCCGCGCGCAGGCCGGTCTGCCGCCATTATTGCGCAGCTATCTGCTGATGGGAGGGTGGGTCAGCGATCACGCGGTGGTGGATGAGAGCCTTGGCACGCTGCATGTGTTCACCGGGCTGGAAATCGCCGCGATCCCGCCCGGACGTCAGCGCCTGCTGCGCGGTGTGGCCGCCCTCTAGCCCGGCTCAGAAACCAAAGGTAAAGCTGCGCACCACGCCCAGGCCCAGCGTGACCTGATCGCGGTCGGCGACGATGGGCGAATCTGCGGCATCACCCGTCAGCCGTTCCGCCTCGACCCGGCCGAGCAGCGACCAGTTGTCGGTCGCGCGATACCGTGCCTCGATCGAGGCGGCATAGGCCGACATTCCGCTGCCCGCGGAATGCTCGCGCAGGCCCGAACGCTGCGATTCGGCCTCGGAGACGCCGAAATAAGCATCCATATAGGTGCTGTTGCCGTAACGTGCCTCAAAGGCCGAGATCACGCTCCAGTTCGGGGCAGGTTCGAACGTATAGGACAGGCCCAACTCGCCGGTCACGCCCTTATGGCCACCCACAGCCTTGCGCGCGCCGGTATAAAAGCGAACCGGGCCGGTGCGGTATCCGGCCTCAAGGCCCAGTTCCAGCCCGTAGCCGATCTTGTCGAGACCGCGCAGCCGCTCGGGCGCATCCGATCCGGTGTCGCGCTTGTTGACCAGTTCGAAATCCGGTCCCCAGCTGAAACCCTGCGGCCCGCCGCCATCCCGGTCAGGCTGTCCCGCGGCGCTGTATTGAAAATTGCGCAGGATCACCCACGGCTTTGCCTCGTTATCTGCGGCACCCAGATATTCCGGCTTTGAGCGCGCGCCCAGCCCAAGATCAAAAGACAGGACGCCCCCGCGCAGATCCTGCGCAGCAGCGGGCAGGGCGACAAGCCCGGCAAGGGCGGCAATCAGCGACAGGGTGCTTTTCATGGGAATGTCCCGCGTTATCGGGTGGCGTTTGGCTGGTTGTGCCCCGTCCGGGCGCCGAAATCAAGTTTCGGGCCGACAGCTCGGCAGTGCCCCGCTCAGGCCCGTGGCGTGGCGGTCACAGGTTCCGCTGCGTCACCCTGCCATCTTCTGTCTGGAAATATCCCGGGGGTCCGGGGGCGGCGCCCCCGGCGGGCGGGGCTCAGCCGCCCCCGGCGCGCTCCAGCCGCTCCATCGCCTCCAGCCACAGGGCTTCGGCGCGAATCATCGCCTCAGAGGCTTCGGCATGTTTGCGGCCCCATTTCTCGACCTCGGCGGGATCGTCATAAAGCGCGGGGTCGGCCATTCTGAGCGCCAGCTTGTCCAGCATCCCGGTCAGCTTGCCCACACGCTCTTCGGCGCGCCGCGCCTCGGCGCGCAATTCCAAGATCTCGTCGCGGCTGGCGCGGCGCGGCGCGGCGCGGGCGGCATCGCTGCGCGCGGGCTTGCTGTCGGGCGATGACAGCAGCATGGCACGGTAATCATCCAGATCACCCTCCCATGGCGTGACCCGGCCCTGATCGACCAGCCACAGCCGGTCCGCCACCAGTTCCAGCAGATGCATGTCATGGCTGACCAGCACGACCGCGCCGGTATAATCGTTCAATGCCTCGGTCAGCGCCTCGCGGCTCTCGATATCGAGATGGTTCGTCGGCTCGTCGAGGATCAGCAGATGCGGGGCGTCGATGGTCGCCAGCAACAGCGACAGCCGTGCCTTTTGCCCGCCGGACAGCTGACCGACACGGGTTGCGGCCTGCGCCTCGAACAGCCCGAACCCGGCCAGCCGCGCGCGCAGCTTTGCCGGCGCCTCGTCGGGTCGCAGATGGCGGACATGATCAAGCGGGGTTTCCTCCAGCACCAGCTCATCGACCTGATGCTGGGCGAAATAGCCGACCCGCAGCCGGTTCGAACGCGTGATCTGCCCCGCCATCGGTTTCAGCCGCCCGGCAAGCAGCTTTGACAGCGTCGATTTCCCCTGTCC
This sequence comes from Paracoccus sp. (in: a-proteobacteria), assembly GCA_030538705.1. Classification (GTDB taxonomy): domain Bacteria; phylum Pseudomonadota; class Alphaproteobacteria; order Rhodobacterales; family Rhodobacteraceae; genus Paracoccus. Next base: position 15,212 of record JAUNTL010000070.1, read on the forward strand.
GTTGCGCCCCAGCAACGCGATACGGTCGTCCTGATCCAGCCGCAGGTTCAGCCCGCGCAAGACCTCGCGCGCGCCATAACCGACCGAGACGCCTTCCATCGCGATGATCGGCGGTGAAAGCTGTTCGGGCGCCGGAAAGCCGAAGCGGTGGAATTTCGCCTCCTCCGGCGCGGTGATCGGTTCCATCCGGGCCAGCATCTTGATGCGGGCCTGCGCCTGTTTGGCCTTGCTGGCCTTGGCGCGGAAGCGGTCGACAAAGCTTTGCAGATGGGCGCGCCTGGCATCCTGCTTTTTGGCCTCGGCCGCCTGCAATGCGCGTTTCTCGGCCCGTGCGCGGGCAAACTGGTCGTAGCCGCCGGTATAAAGCGTCAGGCGGCGGTCCTCGAGATGCAGGATATGGCCGACGGCGCGGTTCAACAGCCCGCGATCATGGCTGATGATGATGACCGTATGAGGGTAGCGCGCCAGATAACCCTCCAGCCAGAGCGCACCCTCGAGATCGAGATAGTTCGTCGGCTCATCCAGCAGCAGCAGCTCGGGCTGCGCCAGCAGCACCCCGGCAAGCGCGATCCGCATCCGCCAGCCGCCCGAGAAATCGGCGCTTGGCCGCTGCTGATCCGCGTCCGAAAAGCCCAGACCTTTCAGAATGGTCGCGGCGCGGGCCTCGGCCGACCAGGCGTCGATATCGGCCAGCCGTGTCTGGATCTCGGCGATGCGGGCCGGATCGGCTGCTGTCGCTGCCTCGGCCATCAGGGCGGCGCGTTCGGTATCGGCGTCCAGCACGGTGTCCAGCACCGCGCGCGCCGTGCCGGGCGCCTCTTGCGCGACACCGCCGATGCGGGCGCGGCTGGGCAGGGTGATCATGCCGGCATCCAGCTGGGCCTCGCCCCGGATCAGCCTGAACAAGGTCGTCTTGCCGGCCCCGTTCGGCCCGACCAGCCCGACCTTGTGGCCATCGGGAATCACGGCGCCCGCATGTTCGAACAGCGGCCGCCCGGCAATGGAATAAGAGATATCGTCAATCCTCAGCATGGTCCGTGCCATGGCCCAGCAATCAAGTTGCGTCAATGGCTGATCAGACCTATCACGGCCCGGCCGGGCAGAAGGGCCCGTCGGGAGCCGTTATGAGCGAAACAGCAAAGACCGCGCACCGCTGCCGGTTTGTGATCGTCACCCAACCGCGCAGCGGATCATATCATCTGGCATCAATGCTGGACAGCGCCCCCGATACGACCTGTCTGGGCGAAATCCTCAAGCGCGACCGGATCGAGCTGCCCCCTGATCTGGCGGCGCGCGCCGGTATCGACCGCGCCGATGTGGATGGGCGTGACGCTGATATCGCCGCCTATCTCGCCCGCCTGCTGGCGGCCTGCGAGACCCCGGTCTTTGGTTTCAAGGAATTTCGCTCGCGCATCGCGCAATCGGGCATCGGCCCGCTGACCCTGCGTTCGCGACATTGGCAAAAGATATTTCTCTACCGCAATCCGATCCGCAAATATATCTCGCTTCAGCGTGCGCATGATACCGGCAGCTTTACCAAGCGGCGCGACGATGTCCGGCCGCAGGACAATGTCATCATCCGTTTTGATCCCGCAGGTTTCGAAGGCGTGCTGAGAAATGACCGCAGGATGCGTGATCTGTGTCAGCGGCTGCGCGCCGCCCAGCCCGGCGCGGTCAGTGAGGTTGATTACCGCGATCTGGGCGACCCCGCACGTATCGGCCAAGTCCTGCGGTTCATCCGCTCAGAGGCCGATCCCGCCGCGCTTTACAGCAGCTATTACCGCCAGAACACGCTCTCGCTTGAGGAAAGCGTCGAGGATTTCGACGTGCTGAGCCGCCATATGCGCGAAAACGGGCATGAGGCGCTGCTCGAGGATGCGCTGCTTGCCGGCACGTGATCATCCGGGCGGCAGGGGGGCCTTGCATGGCGGGCCGGGGACCGGCATCCTGCCCCCAACAGGCAAAGTCAGGTATTCGCAATGAAATATCCGCTTGAAAGACCGGCCCGCGTTCTGGCATTGGCCCTTCTATCGGCGTCGCCGGCGTTTTCACAGGAATTTCAAACGCCAAGCGGGAATATCTTTTGTGCTTTCGAGGCCATCGAAGGGCATGCTCTGCCAGAGCTGCGCTGCGATATGAAAAGCCATGTTGCTCAGGCCGAGGCCCTGCGCCCCGCAGATTGCCAGCTGGAGTGGGGCGGCGCCTTCACGCTTGGAACGACCGGGCCGGCCGCGCGCCTTTGCCGTGGCGACACGGTCGCTGACCCGTCCTATCCGCAGCTGGGCTATGGCAGCACGATCACCGCCCATGGCATCACCTGCGCGATCGCCGAAGCGGCGCTGACCTGCACCAACGCAGAGGGGAGCGGCTTTTCTCTTTCGCGTCGCGTCCAGCGGCTGTTTTGATGGCGGGCGACATCCGCGATCAGGTGATCGAACTGCGCGGCTCGGTGCCCAGGGTCGCGGGGCTGTTCCTGCTGGGCGTGGTGATGACCGGGGCCAGCCTGTTCGTCGCATGGATACCCGGCGCGCAGAACGGTCTCGCGCTTTTGGCCGGCGGATTCGGCGCCGTCTTTTTCGGGGCGATCACGCTGTTTTTCATCCCGCAGCTGGCTTTTGGTGTGGTGATCCGCATGGACCGCGACGGGTTTTTCGACCGCCGCCTGTCACACAGCCCCGTGCCGTGGGCGGCGATCAGCAATGTTTTCATCTGGAGTTCGCAGGGCCAGCCCTCGGTCGTCGTGCAGGTGCCCCCACAGGTCGAGGCGGCGATCGGAATGACGCGGGTGGCGCGGTGGACGCGGGGCATGAACGCGCGGCTGGGCGCGGACGGGCTGGCGGTTTCGCCCGCCGGGCTGGGCATGGATGCCGCCGCACTGGCCGGGGCGATCACCGCGCGCGTCCTTGCCGCGCGCGCGGCCGGTGGCGCGCAGGCGATCACGGACTAGCGCCGC
>JAUNTL010000071.1 GCA_030538705.1 Paracoccus sp. (in: a-proteobacteria)
CGCGGTTTGCGGATCAGCTGTTGAATCGTCGGCATTCGGTTCTTCCCGTTGCTTACTGTCAATACTCGCAGCATCAGCTGCGCCACTTCTCGACGGCGCCTTGCGCGAATCGCAAAACACCAAAACCCCCTCCGGTCCCCTGACGGGGGCGGATGAGGCTTGACCAGAGGATCGGGGCAGTTCTGCCCGGATTTCGGACGTGCCGGTTCTGGTCCCCGGCACCAGAAGCCCGGACCAGGGTGCGGCGGCTATAGGCGCTTGTTCACGACGAGTCAACACTTCACCACCCGAACGCGCCGGGCATTTCCCCTGCCCGGCAGCCCGGAGCGGATGCTGTCCCGCCCGCCCCGCCGGGGCATCTCGGCCCGAGCGACAGGCACGGGAAACATGCGCGCCGGAGCAATGGCATATCCCCGGATGCGGGATCAGTCCGCAATCAGGCGTATGGGTGTCAGCCCGGGGTTTCCGCCCGCCGTCCTGCGCGCGCCGCCCCGCTCGGGCCGCTGTTGAAACCAGTTGGAACAGGGCGCCGTCGCACTTGTCCAGACACCATATATTCACGGCAGTGTCAGTAGACAGTTCCGGCCGCCAAAGCTAGCTCTGCGCGCATGTGGCACATCGCAATCACCGCGCCCGCCCGGCCTTTGTTCAGCCCTGGGTCGCTCTCCCGACCGGGCGGGCTTTCCGATAGGTTTCTGCCAAAGGTTGCGGCATCGCGCGCTGCGCCCGCCCGACAGCGGAAAGCCTGCTCATCGCACGCCCATGCGGGTGACAGCCTGCCACCCACAGGCAAACACAGGGGCATGAAATCAGGCACCTGTCACGCGCCCTTTTGCCGCTTCGGCGGGCATGGCCGGACCCGCCCCCGGCCCGCGCCGGCCTTCGGGCGCGGCAGTTGTGCCGGACATCTGGCGGCCCGGCCCTGACTGGAGTAAACTGCCGCAATCGACCGACGAATGCCCGCCCCGGCTGTCCCTCTGTCCAAAGCGGCACGACCATAACCGAGCAGAGAAAAAAATGACCCATCATCCTTTCCGCACCCATTTGCCACGCCGCGCCTTTCTGGGCGGGCTGGTCGCCGCCGGGGCCGGCCTGTCCGCCGCCCATGCACAAGACGCGGCATTGCAGCGCAACCTCTCGTCATTCCGCGCCCGCCACTGGAGCGAGTTTTTCCCCAGCCTGGGCGTCGGCGTGATCCTTGCCGATGTGAATTCGCGCGCGGTCCATTACTGGTCCGGCAGCAACGGGGCCTATCGCGTTTATCCCAGTTCGATCCCGATGACGAACGAGCTGACCCGGCGCGGCCTGACCGAAGTCGTCCGCAAGGCCGCGAACCCGTCCTGGACGCCGACCGAAAACATGCGCCGCCGCGACCCGAGCCTGCCGGCGCGCGTCGAGGGTGGCGCGCCCGATAATCCGCTTGGTCCCTATGCGCTGTATCTTTCGTGGCCCGCCTATCTGATCCACGGGACACATGACACACGCAAGGTCGGGCGCCGTTCGTCCAGTGGCTGCTATGGGCTTTATAACGAACATATCACCGAACTGTTCGGCATGGCCGAGGTCGGCACCCGCGTCGCGGTATTCTGACGCGCAGGGCCGGGCATCCGGCGCGGCCCACCGCCACACAGGCCGTCCGCCCGGGCGTTTAGCCGCAACCCCGGTGCGGCATCACCACAGCCGGCGCGGCAGCAAGGCCGCAGACCACATCAAAGAGCGGCGCGCGCTCATGCCCCGCCGCGCGGCATAATCGCGCCCCGGTGCGGCGTGCCACCCCTGCCCCGCCTGCTGCCCCCTGAAAAGACCGGGTCACATTGCTGCGGGACGGCCTCTGGCGCCCGGGCCGCGCGATCCGGTAATACGCCATCAAAAGGGCACGATTCACAGCGGGAATCACGATGACACAGGCGGACAGGCAGCCAGAGACCGGCAGTATCAGCCAGGGGATGCGGGCCGCCCTGCCGATTGCAATCGGTTATCTGCCCGCAGCCTTTGCCTTTGGCGCGGCGGCCTCGGGTATCGGGCTGGGCGTCGGGCAGGCAGGCGCGCTGTCGGCATTCGTCTTTTCGGGCGCCAATCAGGTCTTTCTGCTCGCCGCGATTCCGGCGGGGATGGCCCCGGCGCTGATTGTCGGGCTGACTTCGGCGGCAAGCCTGCGGCATCTGCTTTACGGGCTGGTGCTGCGACCCCGGATCGGCGGCACCCGGCGGCAGCGGCTGATCTTTGCCGCCGGTCTGACGGATGAGGTTTTCGCCGCCGCACTGGCCCGCCCGGCTGACGCGCCGCGCCCATCCGGGCCATGGCTGATCGGGCTGGGGTTGACCGCATGGGCCGCCTGGCTGTGTGGCACGCTGATCGGTGCGGCAGCGGGCGAGGCGTTAAGCGCGTCAAGCGTGGCGGCGGGCGCGGCAATGGGTTTTGCGCTGCCGGCGCTGTTCATGGCACTGGTCATCGGGTCCGTCCGGCGCGCGGTCCTGCTGCCGATGCTGATGGCGGCAGGGGTAGCAGCGGTGCTGATCACGGTGGGACAGCCTGATCTGGCCATTCCCGCCGGCGCGCTGATGGCCTTTTTGGCCAGACGCCCAAGACCCGCGCCCACCGCTGCGGACCCACAGGATCACCTGCCATGACCACCGCGCTATGGATCGCTGTCGCGATTATCACCGTGGTCACATATCTGACCCGCGCCCTGCCCTTTATGTGGAGCCGCGCCGCCCGGCCCGGCCCGACCCCAAGCTGGCTTGATGCACTGGGGCCTGCAATTCTGGCCGCGATGGGCGTCTCTATCCTGCTGCCCGAGGGGGAGCGCGCATTGCAGGCAGGCAGCTTGACCCAGTTCCTGCTCGGGCTGGCCGCCGCGGCCGCCGTGATGGCATGGCGGCGCGACGCGGGTCTGGCGACGCTGGCCGGAATCGCATCTTATGCACTGGCTGGAGCAATCACGGGCTGACAATCTTGTATATGATTTTATTGCATTTTTGCGCTTGAACACCCAGCAGCGCGGCAGGGGCAACGATTTATCATATTGTTAACCCCAGGTTCATCGAGAGCATCACTCTTCAGATAATCCAAAGGCATTTTAACCGGATGGACCGGCCTTTTCATGCAATCCCGCCAGGCTTGCCTGGCTGATCGGTGATCATCCGTCTGGCAAACCCCGCCGGCGCGACGTCCCCAAAGCCCTGAGGCACCACCCGGTGATCGCCGATGTCTTTGAGGTCGAGGTCAAATCATGACCGGTCCCGCCCATCATTGCCGCGTCCCCATCCCCTTGCCAACTCGTTCGCGCGGGCCGAACTGCCATTGGCGGCATAGGTGACGGAAACAGAGGGCGGCTTGTTCATTGTCATCTTCCTGTCCTGCCAGATTACCGCTGCCGGAATAATTCGATATAGTCGCTGAATACAAACAGCCGGTTGCGCCGTTGCCCGGTAATTTCGCGCAATACGCCATGCGCGACCAGATCGGAAATCAGCCCCGATGCCGTATTCGTCGCCGCCCCGGTCAGATCGCTGACCCATTTCACGTCAACGACGGGCCGCGCGTAAAGATGCCGCATCAGTTTTTGCGCATTGTCCTGTTTTCGGACCCTGAGCCTTGGCAGAACAGTCGCGTCGATGCGTGATTTCAGGCGCAGCACTTGCTGGAAAACCTGTGCCGATGCCCGCGCCGTTTCTTCGACCCCATGCAGAAAAAACACCAGCCAGGCACGCATATGATGCCCCTGCCGCACGGCCATCAGATGATCGACATAGGCGGTTTTGTTGCGCTCGAAATAATCCGACAGATACAGCGCGGGCTGGCGCATCAACCCCTCGGAGGCCAGATAAAGCGAGATCATCAACCGACCCAACCGACCGTTCCCGTCCAGAAAGGGGTGAATGGTCTCGAACTGGTAATGCGCGATGGCGATGCGGATCAGCGGATGCACAAAAAAGCTGCGATCATGCAGGAAATGTTCCAGATCACTCATCAGCGCGGGGACATGGTCGTGATGCGGCGGCACGAAGGCTGCGTTTTTCAGGCTGACGCCGATCCAGTTCTGGCTGGTGCGAAACGCGCCCGGCTGTTTGGTTTCGCCGCGCACCCCCTGCATCAGCGTGGCATGGGTGTTGCGCAGCAGCCGCGACGACAGGGGCAGCGTCTCAAGCTCGGCGACGGCATCGGTGATGGCGCGGATATAGTTCTGGACTTCGGCCCAGTCGTCGCGTTCTTCAAGGGGCAGGTCGCTTGCATCCTTGAAGGCGTCTTCGATATTGGTCTGCGTGCCTTCGATGCGGCTGGATTGGGTCGCCTCTTTGGCGACATACATCTGGATGAAAAAATCGATGTCGGGCACCAACTGGCCAAAGGCGTTCAGCTCGCCCAAAGCACGGTCGGCGCGGCCCAGCAGGTCGATCAGTTCCGGGTCGGCGATGACCCATTCATGGCACACCCGCGACGGCAGGAAGGCGCTGTATTCATAGCGCGGCTCATAGGCACCCGCATGGTAGTCATCAAGGTTCATATGTCAAAAACCCGCCGCTTTCTGCACTATGCGATTCCTTATGTCAGCTTGGCGGCGACGGCAAGGTTAAATGTCCGAAACAGGCGTCTTTCTGACATGACCTGCGAAGCTATGTCAGAAACCTAAAGCTTGGCGGTCATCTTGGTATATCTTCACCACGAACAGCAGGACGCCCGTGTCTGGCATTTTTAAGGCAAGGGCTACGCTTGCCGACCCGCGAGCGACAGCCCTGCCGCTATGGCCGCTATGATAGCACGACCGATTCCCGAAAATTGACCGGATAGGTTTCCCGACCACATCCCGCCAGCAGCGGGATGGGGCAGAAAAAAGATGACACCCTTGCTTGAGACAGTGACCAATCCGGTGCCTCGGGCAAGATTACGCCAAAAACCCTAAAACGCTCCGCCTGTAGAGTGCTGTTTTAATGGGATTTTTGGCTCCGGCGGTAGGGGTCGAACCTACGACCAATTGATTAACAGTCAACTGCTCTACCACTGAGCTACGCCGGAACACAGGGCGGTGTATAGCGCTGGTTCAGGGGGGCGACAAGAGGGGTCGTTACAAATTTTCATCCCCTGAGGGGGTCCGCTCAATGTGGGGCGCGACGTGTATTTCAGCGCGGCGGGATATTGCGCGGGTCCGGCAAACAGGGCGGGGCCGGCCTGGCGCTCAGGCCAGCTCAAAGCGGCTTTCGGCCGATATCTGCCCGCGGGTTACCGTGATGCCCAGCTCATTCATCGCGATCAGATGGGCAAGCACGTTGCGGGCTGCGGCCGGCAAAAGCGCGGGCGGGATATCGTCATAGATGCGCCGCGCCAGCGTTGCGGCATCGGCGGGGCCGTCGTAAAGCGCACGCAGGATCTGGGTGCCGCGATCGCGGCGATGGGCGCGCAACTCGGTCAGGCGCGCAGCCGGGTTGTCGATCATGTCACCATGCGCGGGGCGCAGGCGCGCGGGCGCAAGCGCCTCGATCCGGTCGAGGCTGCGCATATAGTCGATCAGATCCCCGTCCGGGGGCGAAATCAGGGTCGAGGCCCAGCCCAGCACGATATCACCGCAAAACAGCGTGTCCCCCCACAGAAATGACAGGTGATTGCCCATATGGCCCTGCGTGTGAACCGCGCGCAGCGACCATTCGGCCGTCACGATCTCGTCGCCGTCGCGCATCACGATGTCGGGGGAAAAGCCGTGATCAACCCCCTCTCCTCCGCGGGCCGAGGTCGCCAGCCCCGCCATAACGGCTGAACGCCCGGTTTCGGCCGTGCCAAAACCGATCACCGGCGCGCCGCTTGCCCGCGCAAGCGCCGGCGCCGCGGCAGAATGATCGAGATGGGCATGGGTCACAAAGATATGGCTGATCCGCCCGTCCCCCGCGGCAATCAGCGCATCCACATGCGCGGGCAGGTCGGGACCGGGATCAATGACCGCCACGCTTTCGCGCCCAAGCAGAAAGCTGTTCGTGCCCGGCCCGGTCAGCGGCGAGGGGTTGGGGGCAAGTATCATACGCAGCATCTGAGCTTTCCCTTGACGGTGGCGGGGGGTAACCTAGCGGCGAAAAACAGGGGGTGCCATGCAATTCGGACCCGAATTTACGTGGCTCAAGCGGATGATGCCACACGGGCTTTATGGCCGGGCGGTGCTGATCCTGCTGCTGCCGGTCTTTACGGTGGTGATGGTTGTGACGGTGATGTTCTTTCAGCGCCATTTCGAGGATGTGACACGGCAGATGACCCGCACTGTCGCCGCCGAGGTCGCCTTTGTCGGGCGCAACCTCGCGCCCGGGCCGGATGTGAGCGCCGATTTCGAGACGGCACGATGGGTCGCCGCCAATCTCGGTCTGATCTTCGAGGCGCCCGGAATGCCCGTCAGTGACAGCCGGGTATATTATGACTTTTCGGGCCGGATCGTCGCGGATGAGATGCATAACCGCCTGCCCGACCTGCGGGCGATCGAACTGGGCGATCTGAAACAGGTGCGGCTGGGGATGACCTCGCCTCAGGGGCCTTATACGCTGACTTTCGCGCGCGGACGCGTCAGCGCCTCAAACCCTCATCAGATGCTGGTTCTTCTGGGTTTTACCGCCGCGCTGATGACGGTCATCGCGGGGTTGTTCCTGCGCAATCAGCTGCGCCCGATCCGCCGGCTGGCCAAAGCGGCCGAGGATTACGGCAAGGGTCGCATCACCCCCTACCGGCCCGGTGGCGCCAGCGAGATCCGCAGCGCCGGCGCGGCCTTTCTCGATATGCGCAGCCGGCTTGAACGGCTGGCTGAAAGCCGGGGCATGATGCTGACGGGGATCAGTCACGACCTGCGCACGCCGCTGACGCGGCTGCAATTATCGCTTTCGATGCTTGATGCCGACCTGCCCCCCGATGCCGGCGAGATCGAGGCGATGCGCCGCGACGTCGAGGAAATGTCACAGATGGTCAACGCCTTTCTCGCCTTTGCCCGCGATGCCGCCCATGACAGCCCGGCCGAGGTGGTCGAGTTGCGGCCCTTTCTGGAACGTGTCGTTCAGGATGCCCGCCGGGCCGGGCAAGAGGTCGTGCTGATCGACGAAACCCCGGCCGGGATCCGCGACGCCACATTCCGTCCCGACATGCTGCGCCGCGCGATCGAGAACCTGCTGGGCAATGCCGCGCGCTATGGCAGCCACGCGCAGATCACGGTGGCGACCGGCCCGCGCAGCCTGCGTATCACCGTCGAGGACGACGGCCCCGGAATCCCCGAAGATCAGCACGAGGCGGCACTCCGCCCTTTCAACAGGCTGGACCCCGCCCGCAGCCGCAACCGTGGCGGCGGCGCCGGGCTGGGGCTGGCGATCACCGCAGATATCGCGCGCAGCCATGGCGGCCAGCTGCGCCTTTCGCGCAGCGATGCCCTGGGGGGGCTGCGCGCCGAGATCGTGATCGCCCGCTGATCAGCCGCCCTGCCCGGCTTGCGGTATCAGACGGGTATCGCGCCTGACCTCGGGGCATGCGCGGCGCGAAACGCATCCGCTGCCGGCCGGGGCTGCCATGACAAGGCCCTGCCCGGTGATACCGGCAGCCGCGCGCCCCGCGAAGCCGGCAGAGGCAACCGCCCCCTGCCCCCCCAGCCCCCCCAGCCATACCGCCACGGGCCATGAATACCCGCAGGTTACGGACCCTCGCAGAACCGGCTGCGCGCAATGCGGGGCTGGCCGACCTCGGCGCCATAGGCGCGAAAGCCCGTCTCATCCAGCGTCAGGATGCGATAGCACGGGTTCCCCCCGGTCCAGAACGGCGTCGGATCGTCAAGATCGGTGATAAAGCGATGCGCGTTGGCCTGCCCCGAGCTGAAGGCCCAGCCTTCGGGGCTGGTTCCGCTCAGGGGAACATGAATATGGCCGAATATGATATGGCGGATCCCGCCGGGGTGGGCCGCAAGCACCGCGCGCACCGCATCCGCATCATGCAGCCCGATCTGCGTGAAATGGGCCAGACCATCGGCAACGGGGGGATGGTGCATGAATACTGTGACCGGCATGTCACCCGCCCCCTCCAGCGCGCCTTTCAGCCAGGCCAGCCGCGCGGCGCAATATCGCCCGCCGATGGTTGCGGCCTGATGCGTATCCAGAAACACGAGCCGGCCGTGATCGGTATCCATCACCGATTGCACAAAACCGGCGGCATCGCGCGGGTGATCGGGAAAGGTATCAATGAATGCCGGCCGCGCGTCGTGATTGCCCAGCATCAGCCGCACAGGACAGGGCAGCCCCTCGAGCATGTCGCGCAGCATCGCATAGGCGGCAGGGTCGCCATCGTTGCACAGATCCCCCGTTATCACCAGCAGATCGCTGTCGGCATGATGCCGGGTGATATCATCCAGCGCACGCAGCAGCTGATCGGCAGGGTCTATTCCCCAAAGCATCGCGCCCGGCGGCAGCAGATGTGTGTCAGTGATCTGGATGATCTTCATGGCAACCTCGGCGTAATGGGCGGCACGAAGCCGCCGACAATCAAACTTCCCCGCCGCAACAGCGGCAGGCCACAGCGGACCGGCCCCGGCCGGACCCATTTGCCGCAACCCCGGTCAAGGGCGGCCGGCGCAAACCGGGCCGTCAATCAGACAGGCCGGCCCGGCAAAGCCCAAGGGCGGGGCTGTATCAGCCCCGCCCCCGCAAAGCGTGGTCCGGCGTCACTTCATCAGCGCGTTGGTTTCAGCAACGATCTGTTCCAGACCGTCCTCGGGCGAAACCTCGCCGCGCATCACCGTGCCGATGATATCGCGCTGCGTGCGCCAGATGCGAACGGAATCCCCGCCCGGATAACCGGCCCAGGGCCGCGACTTATCAGCCTGAGCCGCCGCGGTGGCGACATTGGGATGCTCGACATAATAGGGCGCCAGATAGTCCTCGCCGGTGGCGCGGATATTGGTCGGCAGATAGCCGGTGATACGGACGATGACGTTCTGGGCCTCGGGACCGGTGACCCATTTCATATATTCCCAGGCCGCTTCCTGCCGCGCCTGATCCTGCGTCAGGATGACCGCAGCATTGCCGCCCGTCGGCACGCCGCCGTTTTCCTTGTCATCCAGCGGAAAGGTCGTGGTTTTCAGCTCGAACCGGTCGCCGACCAGACCTTCGATGGTCTGGACATGGGCAGGGGTCGAAAAGATCAGACCGGTCAGGCCGGCGCCGAATTGCTGGCGCGACTGATCCCAGTCCAGCACAGGCTGGCCGGCATCGGTGACGAACTGGCGCATCAGGGTCAGCGCGCGCAGGCCCTTTTCATTGTCGAACGCGACCTTTTTCGTCGCGGAATCGACCAGTTCGCCGCCCTGCTGATAGATCATGGCCTGCCACAGCCAGTCATCGGGCCAGCCGGCAATATCATAGGCCAGACCGGCGGCATCGGGGCGCGCCTCGTGGATCTGTTTCGCCAGCGCGATCACCCCGTCCCAGTCGGTCGGCATATTGTCAGGATCGCCGCCCGCTTCGCGCACCAGATCGGCATTGATATACATGATGGGTGACGAGGCATTGACCGGCAGCCCGTATTGCACGCCGCCGACCTCGCCCAGCGCGGCCATGGGCGCGGCAAAGTTCTCGTCCAGAAACGCCTGCCCGCCCTCGGCCTGAATGAACGGGGCAAGATCGGTGATCTGATCGCGCGCGGCCAGCGTCGTCGCCAGTTCCTCCAGCAGGTGATAGCCCGAGAAGAACACATCAGGCATGTCATTGGTGACGGCCGCGCGCAGCACCTGCTGATGGCCTTCGTTATAGCCGGCTGCGGGGGCCAGGAAATTGATCTTGATGTCGGGGTTGTTGGCCATGAACTCATCGGCCAGCGGCTGATGAAAGCGGGTAAAGCCCGGCAGGTTATAAAGCACGTTCAGCGTGATTTCCTCGGCCGCGGCCGGGACGGCGAGACCCAGCGCGAGCGCGCTGGCGGTGATGCGGAAATTCATGGACATTGATCTTCTCCGTTCAGGATTGGGGAGGGGTTATTTCACGCCGGTCATGGTGATACCGTCGATGAAGCGTCGCCGCGCCAGCAGGAAACACAGCACCATCGGCGCGGTCACGATGGCCGCACCCGCCATCAGCGCGCCGTAATCGCTGCCCGATTCCGCATCGGCAAAGAACAACATGCCCAGCGGCGGCGGGGCCAGCCGGATGTCGCTGACCACGATCATCGGCCAGTAAAGGTCATTCCAGTGGGCGACGATCGAGAACACCGAAAACGCGGCCAGCGCCGGCAGCGATCCGCGCAGCACGATGCCCCAGCAGATCTCCATCTCTGAATAGCCATCCAGCCGGGCGGCCTCGATGATTTCGTCGGGATAGCTGCGAAAGGACTGACGCAGCAGAAAGATCGCAAAGACCGACAGAAAGAACGGCAGCATCAGCGCGAAATAGGTATTGAGCATCTTGGCCTTGGCCAGCCCGACAAACAGCGGCAGCGCCAGCGCCTGCATCGGCACGCACAGCGCCGCGATCACCAGCGCCAGCATCAGGCGGCGGCCGGGAAATTCCATCTTGGCCAGCGCATAGGCGGCAGGAACCGCCGTCAGGATCTGCACGATCAGAATCCCGCCGCAGACAATCAGCCCGTTGAGCATGAATTGCGCCATCGGCACCTGTGTCGCGGCGCGTGTATAGTTCTGGACGCCCGCGAAATTTTCGGGAACCGGCCAGAGCGAGATATTGAATATCTCGGCCGGCGGCCGGATCGAGGTCAGCACCATCCAGTAGAACGGCAGCAGCATGAACACCGCGCCAAGCGCCAGGATCAGCAGCGACAGGATGCGCCCGGCCATCAGTAATGGACCTTCTTGTCCATAAAGAACGTCTGCCAGATCGACAGCGCCAGAATGATGCCCAGAAACAGCAGCGTCAGCGCGGCGGCATAACCGGTTTCCGAATATTCGAACCCTTCCAGATAGATCGCATAAAGCAGGGTTTCCGAACCCGACCGGCCCTTGGTCAGCACCGCCACCGTCTCGAATACCTTGAAGGCCGAGATCGAGGTGGTGACGGCGACAAACATCGTCGTCGGCCCCAGCATCGGCCATGTCACTGTCAGGAACCGGTCAATCGGGCTTTTGGCGCCGTCCAGCCGCGCGGCCTCGTAAAGATCGCGCGGGATGCCGGTCAGCCCGGCCAGATACAGCACCATGTTAAAGCCGACGACCTGCCACACGCCGATCATCGCCAGCGTCGGGATCAGCAGATGCGGCGCGCCGAGAAATGACACCGGATCCATTCCCAGCGCCTTGATCGCCGCATTGACCGGGCCGAGCGAGGGATGCAGCACGAATTGCCACACCGTCGCCATGGCAACCAGCGTTGCGGTCACCGGCAGGAAATAGGCGATTTCCCAAAACGGGCGGGAACGGCGCGCGCCGTGAACCAATATGGCAATCAGCAGGGCCAGACCGACCCCCAGCGGGATCACGATCACCGCATAAAGCAGCGTGTTCCTGAGCGCGCGGATGAACACCGGATCGGCCAGCGCCTTGGTAAAATTGCCCAGACCCACAAAGCGCGTATTGACCGCGCCCAGCCGGTAATCGGTCAGGCTGAATCCGGCCAGAGCAATCAGCGGGATGACATAGATCATCGCCAGCAAAAACACCGCCGGCCCGACAAACCAAAGCGCGCGCAGCCGGCCACGACCCGCGCGGGCGCGCGGCGGCGGGGCGGGCGCGACAGCGGGGGCGCGGCCTGCGGGCATCATGGCGGCGTCGCTCATGCTGGCACCCCCGGGACGCGGCACGGGGTTTGCAGACACAGGCGGGCCGTGGCGGGGCTGCAAACGGGATTGCCTGATACAGAGATCATGCCACCGCCCTTTGCTGTGACTGCGCGGCCAGTCGCGCGCCATCCGCGCCGAACAGATGCGCGCGCCCGGCGTCAAAACCGATCCGCAGCACGCCATCGGCCGGCACAGCCGCGCCGACATGGCGGCGCATGGTCAGCCGGTGGTCATGCCCGTCCAGTTCCAGCGAGAGATAGCGATCAGCGCCATGCATCTCGGTGCGGATGATGCGCGCCGGCAGGCCATCGGGATCGGCACGCAGATCCTCGGGCCGCAGACCCAGCGTCACCGGACCGCTCGTGCCGCCCGCGCGCAGTGGCAGCGCCCGGCCCAGCAGGCTGATGGCACCGTCGGGACCGGCCTCGGCCGGCAGCAGGTTGATCGTCGGCGTTCCGATGAATTTCGCGACGGCCAGAGAGGCGGGCTGCTGATACAGCTGATCAGGCGTGCCCAGTTGCAGGATGCGCCCGCCCTCCATCAGCGCGATGCGGTCGGACATGGTCATCGCCTCGACCTGATCATGGGTGACATAGATGAATGTCGCTCCCAGCCGCCGGTGCAGCGCCGCCAGTTCGTCACGCATATGCGCGCGCAGCTTGGCGTCCAGATTGGACAGCGGCTCATCCATCAGAAACGCGGCAGGCGAGCGGACCAGCGCGCGCGCCAGCGCAACCCGCTGACGCTGGCCGCCCGACAGCTGGGCCGGCTTGCGATCCAGCAACGCCCCGATTTGCAGGGTTTCAGCCGCCTGCTCGACCGCGGCGTCGATCCCGCGCCGCTTGCCCCCCTGCCCCGGCACCAGCCGCCCGATCAGCGGCATCCGCGCCGCCATCGGCAACTGCCGCATCCGCAGCGGTGTGGCGATATTCTGGCGAACCGTCATATGGGGATAAAGCGCATAGCTTTGAAACACCATCGCCAGATTGCGGTCGCTGGGGTCCGTGCCGGTGACATCCTGCCCGCCAATCTCGATCCGGCCCTGATCGGCCGTCTCAAGCCCGGCGATGATGCGCAACAGGGTCGACTTGCCACAGCCCGACATCCCGACCAGCGAGATGAATTCCCCCGCCCGGATCGACAGGCTGATATCCTTCAGCACCGGCTCACCGCCGAAGCCTTTGCGGATCTGTGATATTTCAAGGGACTGGGCCAGCATCCGACGCTCCGTTTCCAGAGCGCCTGATTGGCCCGAGAATGTGACACCGACGTAATCAGAAGATGAAGATTACGGCAAAGTTCAACGTCAGAAATGTGACGCCGCGCAGCTGGCAATGCCAGCCTTGCGGCGTCGGGCGCGGCTCAGCCGGCCATGACCAGCGGCCCCATGACCCGGCCGCCAAGGATGTGCAGATGGAAATGCGGGATCTCCTGCATCCCGTGTTCGCCGGCGTTGGCAATGGCACGGAAACCACGCCCGCCCTCAAGCGATATCCCTTCGCTGCGGGTGACTTCGGCCACCAGCCGCATAAAGCCCGCGATCTCGTCCGGCGAGGCGGTGGCGGCGAAATCATCAAGGCTGACATAGGCGCCCTTTGGCACCACCAGAACATGGCTCGGCGCCTGGGGTCGGATATCACGAAAGGCCAGCGCATATTCGTTTTCGGCCACGGTATCATTCGGGATCTCGCCGCGCAGGATACGGGCTATGATATTGCTGTCGTCATAGGCGGGTGCCATCGCTTGTCTCCTCAGTCAGCGAACAGATGGGGGGTTTCAACGATCTTCCGCGCCGCCTCGGGGTCAACGCGCAGAAATCCGGCGATGGCCGCCGCATTGCGCGCCGCGCCAAAGCCCGCGCCGATCTCGAAATGACCTTCCAGCCCGAGATCGCGGATACGTTCGGATTCGTGTTCCAGATCGCCGCGGACAACCGGCAGCAGACGCTCGATCACCTCGGGCGGGGTCGAGGCATTGGCCAGTCCGACACGTCCGATATGGCCACGCAGATATTCATCGTCGAAATCCGGCTCGATGAACAATATCCGGGTCTGGGCCTTGTCATCGGCGAAATCCTCGATCAGATCGAGCGCCGAAGGGTCCAGACAGATCGCCAGCCGCCTGTCGTCCATCTCGTCCATCAGCAGCCGGATCAGCGCGCGGCGGTGACGCTCTCGCTTGGCCACCGTCTTTTCGACACCGCCGAGATCGGGCAGACCGGCATCGCGTTCGTTGAACAGATAGTCAACCGCCGGAATATCGCTGTGACGCCGGATCGCATCCGTCAGGCGCTTGGCGACATGCCATTTCTTTGCCACGACCAGTAAAAGCTCGCTCTGGCGCCCCAGCGATGCCTCGGCCTCCCAGAAACGCGGGGCAAAGCGCCGTCCGATCCGTCCCCGCCCGGTCAGAAAGCGGAACAGTGACTTGCCCTCGTCCGAGATCGCGAAATGCATCCCCTCGGCCTGCCACAGCGCGCCCAGCCGGGCCTTCATCTCGACCGCCTCGGGGCTGACCTTGCGGGCAAAAAGGTAGTTCTGCCCCAGCAGCATGTCATAGTGATCATTACAGAACACCACCGGCATCCCGTAATCGGTAAAGATCAGATAAGTCAGCGTGCGCGCGCGTATCTCGGCACGCGGCACGACATGGCGCACGATGGTCTGAAAGAATGTCTCGTCGGGGATCCATGTCGTTGCGAAAAACCGCAGGATTTCAGGGCGTTCGTCGCAGAACTCCAGCAGTTTTTCGATCGTCTGCCGGCGCAGGCACCACCACTGACTGCCGATCATCATATCAATGTCACGCGGGACGGCGCGCTTCAGCTTGAGCCGCTTTTGCAGCTCATAGCTGAAATAGAACCGCCGCGACTGGCTGCGCTCGTTGAACCAGTGGCGATAGACCAGCCGGTCCTCCTTCATTCCGGTCTTGATCCAGTCCGAGCCGAAAAAGTCGAAGCTTTCGATATAGTCGACATCATCGCCGTCCAGAAAGGCGCGGGCATATTCGGCCGTCTTGATCGGCATGCAATCGCCCGAAAGCATGTAGAAATGCGTAGCCGTCGGAAATGCCGCGACGGCGGCGCGCACGGCCTCCAGCGTGGCGGCGACCAGCGACCAAGCCCCCCAGCCGCATTTGTGGCGCCGCGCGGCAAAGGTCACGCCGGGGTTGTCCGCCAGCGCGGCGCGCAGCCGCGTATAGGCGGCGGCATCCGCGTTCGCATCGAAATGGATCGAGACGAAATCACCCGTTGCCGTCAGCCGGCCCGCCTGGGCGATCAGCCCCTCGGGGTCCTTGTGGGCCAGCAGGATAAAGGCAATCTTGGCCATGGGGCAGTGCTTCGCTGTTGCGGCAGGTAAATGGCGCCAGGGCGTTGAAATCCCCGCGCTGATCTGTTTTTTGTCTGTAACGATTTTGGCCGGTGTCGCAACCCGCCGCCCGCAAACGAGGTCAATAATGGGATTCCCCGGCACATGGATGACCGAGAGCGAAAGCCTTGTCTATCGCGTCGTCCCAAAGTGCGCATGCTCGACCATCGGGCAGATCATGTTCTATTCCGACCATGGCCGTTACTTCGACGGTGATATCCATGACAGCCGGGACGGGCTGCACAAGTGGTCGCAAGATCACAGCCAGCCGCTGATCGAAAGTGCTGTGCAGGCGCATAAGGGCGTGACATTCACCTGTGTGCGCAACCCCTATGCCCGCATCCTCTCATCCTTCTTTGACAAGATCGCCGGCATCCAGCGCAACGGCAAACGCTACCGTGGCAATCTGGTGCCCCAGCTGATCCAGAAATACGGCATTGCCGTCGGCTCGCCCGAGGATGATTTCGACTTTGATCAGATCGCCTCTTTTCGCCGTTTTCTGTTGTTCGCGCGCGACACCGTGCGCTGGCGCCGCCCGATGGAGCCGGATATCCACTGGTCGGCCATGTCGGGCCATATCTCGACCTTCATCGTCAACGGCGGGCGTTACGACCAGATCTTTTTCACCGAAAAGTTCAACGAGGGCATGCAACAGGTGCTGGATGCCGCCGAAACTCCGGTTGCGGTCGATGTCGGGGCGGTGCCACGTTTCAACGAATCCGAAGGCCACGGACCAAAGCGCGCCCATCCGGTCAGTGCCTATTTCGACGACCTGTCACGTCACCTGATCTGGGAGATCTATAAAAAGGACTTCCAGCTGTTCAAATACGACTTTGACGACCCCGATAACAAATTCCCGAAATCCGAGGTCGATCTGGACGAGATCCACGCAAAACTGGGGCGCTAGCCGCCCTTCAAGCGCAGGTTGGGTCAGGCGGTGGCGCACCCGTATGGTGCGGCCCCGGGCGGCGACCGCCCTGCGGCCACCAGATGCGGCGCGGCAAAGATCGGCGCCCCCCTGATGCCGCTGATGCCGCTGATCCCAAACAGCTTTGTCCGGGCACAAAGGCCGGGCTGCAATTGCCGCTCTGTCATGCAGGCTGCCGGCGATATTGCGGTGAAGCAGCTCATGCCCCGCCGGCGGCCCTTCGGCCATCCGGGCGGCCAGCTGCAAGAACGTCCTCCAGTGCCGCGCGGACCGGGGTTCCGTCGCCCGCAACCAGCCAGAGGAATTTTTCCAGATCCGCCACCCCGACCGCAGACCATGGCCGCAGCGGATGGCCACGCCGCCTGAAGGCGCAGCGCGCGGGCCGTGTCGGCGGTCGCGTAGTCAAGACAGGCCAGCGCGCGCCTGATGCGCCGGGCCGTGACCTCGCCGGAAAGGGGCCGAAAGACGCCCTGCGCGCTGCGCAAAAACAGCGCCTGCCCGGCATCGCGTTCAGCTTGTTCATCGCCTGCGTCAACGCGGGTTGCGGGACATGGCAAAGCCGCGCCGTCCGCGTCACCGACCCTGCGGCGGCGAGTGTCACAAACATGCGCAGATGGCGGATACTGGCCTGCATCACAGGCCCCGCCCGTGCCGCAACGGCCAGTATCGCGCAAGATCACCTGCCGCCGGGAAAACACGGCCAACGGATTTCGCATGATCCCCCGAACGTTCAGATATCTGCGCCAAGCGGTCGCACAGACCCACGCAGCCGGCATCAGCCAGCGCTGTCGGGCGATGTGCCCAAGCAAAAGGATTGAACATATATTCAGATGACCTGAAGAGACAGAATCTATTGATTATCATCGCCGTAGAAGGATGCGCCCCGCCATCAGCTTGCGCGCGCCCCGCTACCTGCCGGTGGCGATCACCCGCGCAGCGGGGGCCGGCCTTGATCAGCGCCCTTGCTGCTTTGCCGGGATGCTCGATTGCGAAACGTTTCCCATCTGTCAGCATGGCCCGCCGAACGCCCGGCATGATCCCCGCGCCTGCCCCTGCGCCCTGCCGGCCGATCAGAGCTTGCCCGGATGGGTCAGGCTTGCGTTCCTGACAGCGGGCGGCGGCAGGGCTATGCCGGCTCATCGCCAGGTGGTTTCACGGCCGCGCGGAGATCCGGCCAGAGATCGCCCCACCCTTATGTCGGCGGCCGTTTGGGGTCACATTCCGCCCGGCAGGCAGGCCGGGCCTTTGGCCTAGCGTGGCCTGACCGTGATCGGCAGGATAAATGACTGCCCCTGCCCGTTGGGTGGTGCCGGCATCTGTGGCATCCGTGCGGCCTGCCGCGCAAGCGCTGTGTCCCAACCGGCATGACCGGTCGAGTTGGCCAGCCGCGCCGATGCCGCGCCATTCGCCGCCACCGTCACCGAAAGCCGGACCGTCACCTGTCCGCGGACCTGACCGGGCCGCGGCGTGCGGTTCATATGCGCCGCGATCCGGCCGCCGACATTCGATGTCCAGCTGGCCATCTGCTGCTGACCGGCCCCGCCCGATGCCCCGCCACCGCCCGAGGGCCGGGCGGCCTGCTGGGGCTGGGGTTGCGCGGGCTGGGCCTGTTGCCGGGCGCGCGGTTGTTGCTGTGGCTGCTCGCGCACCTGCCGGGGCTGCTGGGTGCGGCGGGGCTGTTCTGGCTGGCGCGCCGTGCGGTCAGGCCGCGCCAGCGGGCGTTCAGACGAGGTCAGCCGCAGGCTGGACTCGGGCAGAAGGTCCGCAAAATTGCTGATCGGCGGCAATTGCGTGAAAGGCAGAGGCGCAAAATCCGGGGCTGGCTGCGGCTGTGGATCAGCCTCTGGTTCAGGCTCCGGCTCTGGTTCCGGCTCTGGT
>JAUNTL010000072.1:0-13858 GCA_030538705.1 Paracoccus sp. (in: a-proteobacteria)
AGCGGCACATAGGGGATGGTCACGATCCGGCCCAGAAGCGCGGGCGGGAAGGTGCCCAGAAGTTCCTCTTTCAGGGATGCTTCCATGGTTTCGGTATCCTCGATCACGCCTTCGGGGGCAAGGTTCATGATCGTGCCGGTGCCGACGTTCGAGGTCATCAGGATCAGCGTATTGCGGAAGTTGATCGGGCGACCATTGCCGTCCTCCATCCGGCCCTTGTCGAAAACCTGGAAGAAAAGCTCATGCACGTCCGGGTGCGCCTTTTCCATTTCGTCAAGCAAAACAACGGAATAGGGCTTGCGACGCACGGCCTCGGTCAGGCGGCCGCCCTCGCCGTAACCGACATAGCCGGGGGGCGCGCCTTTCAGCAGGCTGACGGAATGGGCCTCCTGAAACTCGGACATATTGATGGTGATGACGTTCTGTTCGCCGCCGTAAAGGGATTCCGCAAGCGCCAGAGCGGTTTCGGTTTTCCCGACGCCCGAGGGACCGCAGAGCATGAACACGCCAATGGGTTTTTCGGGGTTGGACAGACCCGCCCGCGCGGTTTCCACCCGGCGCGCGATCATCTGCAAGCCCTGATCCTGCCCGATGACGCGCTCGCGCAGGTGATCGGCCAGACCCAGCACGGCCTGCAATTCATCGGCCACCATGCGGCCCGCCGGAATGCCGGTCCAGTCGCTGATGACGGATGCCACCGCCTGCGCGTCCACATGCGGCCAGATCATGCGGTCATCAGGATGGATGCCCGACAGATCGGCCATGCGCGCGGTCAGATCGGCGCGGGTGGCATCGGCGTCGAAATCCTCGCCCTCGGCCTCGGCCAGCCGCTGACGCAGCGACAGGATCTGTTCGACAAGGGCCTTTTCCTCAGCGAATGACGCCTCGGCCTCGGCCAGCTGGATATGCAGATCGGCGACACGTTCCTGCGCATCCGCCAGCCGCGCCTCATCCGTGCCGCCCAGCTCCCGCTCGGCGATCTTGGCGGCGATATCGGCATCACTTGACGCGATGGCGGCATTCAGATCGGCGATGCGTGCAGGCGTGGCCGACTGGCTGACCGCCACCCGCGCGCAGGCCGTGTCCAGCAGCGAGACCGCCTTGTCAGGCAATTGCCGCGCGGGCAGATAGCGCGCCGACAGCTTGACCGCGGCCTCGACCGCCTCGTCCGAGATGCGGACCTTGTGATGGGCCTCCATCGGGCCAAGCAGCCCGCGCATCATAAAGCACGCCGTATCGACCGAAGGCTCATCAACCGTGATGGGCTGGAAACGCCGGGTCAGGGCGGGGTCTTTCTCGAAATAATTGCGATATTCGGCCCAGGTCGTGGCCCCGATGGTGCGCAAAGTGCCGCGCGCCAGCGCCGGTTTCAGCAGGTTGGCGGCATCGCCGGTGCCCGCGGCCCCGCCCGCCCCGATCAGGGTATGGGCCTCGTCGATGAAGAGGATGATCGGGACCGGGCTGGATTGCACCTCGTCGATGACGGAACGCAGGCGCTGCTCGAACTCGCCCTTCATGCTGGCACCGGCCTGCATCGCGCCGATATCCAGCATATGCAGCCGCATCCCCTGAAGGGTGGGCGGCACATCGCCCGAGGCCAGCTTTTGGGCGAAACCCTCGACCACGGCGGTTTTGCCGACGCCCGCCTCGCCGGTCAGGATCGGGTTATTCTGGCGCCGCCGCATCAGCACATCGACGATCTGGCGGATCTCGTCATCGCGCCCGACCACCGGGTCCATCTTGCCCTCTGCCGCCTGCGCGGTCATATCGACGGAAAACCGGCCAAGCGCGGTGGACGGGCCTGCGCCGTCGCGTCCGGCCGCATCCGGCGACACCAGCCCCGATCCGTCCATCGGGCGCATGTCCTCTTCCTCGGAACCGGACCAGAGCATACGGGCCTCTTTGCCGATACGGTCGGCGGACAGCTGGCCAAAGCTGCCCGAATAGGTTTCGATCTCGCGTCTCAGCGTCGCATCATTCAGCAGCGCCACCAGCAGATGGCCGGTGCGGATCTGGGTTTCCCCAAAAAACAACGTCGCATAGGTCCATGCGTGGTTCAGCGCATCGGCAAGGCGTTCCGAAATGCCGGGGGTTTCGGTGACATTCTTCTGCAACCGCCCCATGGCCTGATCGAGGTCTTTCAGCACCCGGGCGCGGTCCTGCCCCAGTTCGCGCAGGGTGACCGAGATGTCACAATTCTGGTTCGACAGGGCATGAAACAGCCAATGGCTGAGTTCGACATTGCGATTTCCGTCGGCACGGGCCTGACGCATCGCCTGCAAAAAGGCGTCATAGCCGACACGGTTCATCTTGCCGGCGAATTTCTCGATCGTGATTGCAGTCATGGCTTGGCTCCTGGCCCTGCGGTTTCGGGGTCAATCTGAAAGCGGGCAACCTCGACAGGTGGTGCGTCGGGGTCTCCGGGTGGTGTGATCGCGGCGAGCCAGCCCAGCTGAACGGTCTGGCCGAGGGTGGCGGCGGGGATCTGAGCGGGCGGCAGGCGCAGCGCCAGTTCGACATCATAGGCGCGGCCGAGATACCAGAAAATCAGATGGGTCAGCATCCGATGCTCGTCCCCGCCGGGCAGAAAGGCACCGTAGCGCGCGGCATCGGGCAGATCCAGATGGATACAGATCTTTTCGCTGACCGACTGCACCCTGTTGCCCAGATAGCTGTCCTGCCCCAACGCGCCGCCCAGCCCCAGCCCGTGCAGCTCGTCCGGCTCGAACAACAGCCATGAGGGCACATGTTCCTCGACCTCGACATTCAGGCCGAAATAGCGCCCGATGATCTGACGCAGACGGACCGCACTGCGCACGCGCCCGCCAAAGATCGACACCAGCGGCAGGCGGGCGATATCGGGGAAATCGTCATGATTGGTGAATGCCGGGCTGCCGGTGCCGGAAATGGTGGCGATATAGCGGGCAAAGCGGTCATCCTCGGGGCGGTCATGCTGGCTGATGGCGTGGCTGTCAGACCATGCGCGAAAGAAAAGCTGCATGAACCGCGCGGTGAGAATATCGGCAAAACGGATAAAGCCGTCCTGTCCCTCGTTCTGCCAGCGCTGCACCTCTTCGGTCGTATTCAGCGGCAGCGCCCCGAAGGCACCGAACATGCCCATGAATTGCGGACGCAGCCGCACCCGCCCGCGCCCGTCGCGGCGGATGCGCTCGCGGTAGGGCAGCCTCGGGCCGGCGGGGCCGGCATCCTCATGGGTGTGAAACTCTCCGGCCGGGAAATCCAGCCTTGGATCCTGCCCGAGATCGACAATCTCTTCGCCCAGCCGGGTCGAGCGCCCGATGCGCGGCCGGCCTGCGCCATCACGTTCCAGCCGCCGCAGCAGCGCGAGAAAGCCTGCCTCACCCGTCACAGCAGCGGTCCCCGGCCCGAACGCGGCGGCCAGCGGCGCAGCACGCCGCGCTGACGGCTGATGGTGACGGTCTGCGAAAAGCTGTTGATGCTGACATATTCCGCAAAGAACCGGTCCAGCACGGCGGCCAGTGGCACGATGCCCGCGCCCTCAAAGGCGGATTCGTCAAAGGTGATCGAAATCTCCAGCCCGCGCGCAGGAAAAAACCCTTCGGGCCGCCGGATCGAGCGGGTCACCGGGCGCACCGCCAGCGCGGTGATACCGGCGATATGGGCCTGGCTGACATTATCGGACAGATCCGCAAACAGCGACAGAATTTCCCGCAGGCTGGCCGCACCGTCGCGCCCAAAGCGATCATCCAGCCCGAAATGGTTCAGCGAAAGATAGGAGATCAGCCGCCAATAGACATCACCCTGACTGGCGCGATGAGGCCCGCCCAGTTCGGTCTCGGTCATCGCCTCACGCGGGGGGGTCGGACCGGAAACACAGCGCAGGCGCAGCTTCTGGTCGTCATCCATATGCAGATCATCCGTCCGCGCCAGAGGCAGCGCAGTCGGCAGATGGCGGTTCGAGCAAAGCGTGCGGACATGCAGCCGCTGCGCCGGTTGGCCGACCTCGGACAGGGGCGGCTCATAAAGCGAGATAAAGGTCTCGGTCCCGCGGTAGTCACTGCGCAGCCCGTTGCGCCGCTCGGTCGCGGTCAGGCGGCGCGCCTTGCGACGGGTGGTATAGTAATAGACCGATGCAGCCGACTGTGCGCCGGGCGGCAGGGCATATAGCGGATGGACCTCGATCCGGTCCTGCGAACTGCCCGAACTGGCGTGAACATCAAGGATGCGGTGAACCTCGATCTGTGTCAGCCGGGCGCTGTCGGGGGTGACGACATATTCATGGCGCTGATCGCCCAGACGGATCTGGTTCGAACGCTCTTCGAACAGGTTGACGGCCGCCGCACAGTTCAGCCGTACATCCTGCGGACCAAGCTGGCGCGCGATATCGGCGTCCGAACGATCAAACTCCAGGATGAGCTGAACCTCGGGCGCCTGAATGGCCGACAGCAACGGCCCCAGCCCGGTCAGACGAAAGCCCAGATACTTGCGCGGAAAGGCAAAGAAATCGCGCAGCAGGGCAAAGCCCTCGAACAGACGGGAATCGCGGTCGAACAGCAGTTCATCGGCGTCAAAGCCGTTCTGATCAATCTGGTCCGGTCGCAGCCGCATAAAGATCGGGTCGCCATTCGGTGCCAGCCAGCGCAGGCTGGCCCGCACGACGCCGCAGTGGATCTGTTCATACAGCGCCGCGGCCTGGGCCATGTCGGCAGTCAGGTGGAAACCGATGCGGTCACAGTCCAGCGTCGCAAGGTTGCGTCCGGTGATATGGCGCAGTTCGATCTGAAGCGCCGCGCGCGTATCGGGGGCAGGATCCTGACCCAGCGCGCCGATGGGTGCGGTGCGGTCATGATAGTTCAGCCCCGTCATTTCCAGCGGCAGCACCTCCAGCGGCGCGGCCAGCGAAAACCGGCAGACGATGCGCTTGTCAGCATCGCGAAACGGGGCCTCCATCGTCGCGCCCCGGCGATAACGCGCGGTGCCCAGATCAGGGGGCGGGTTTATCGGCGGCTGCGCCTGCACCAGCATACAGCTTGGCACCGGCGCCAGCGCGTCGGGGAAAATCTGCTCCAGCAATTCGGTGGTAAAGCCGCGAAACTCCTCGTCCAGCTTTTGCTGAACACGCGCCGCCAGAAAGGCCGTGCCTTCCAGCAGACCGGCGACCGTCGGGTCGATATTGTCACGCAAAAGCCCGCCCAGACGGTCGGCAAGGCCGGGATACTCTTCGGCGAATTCGGCCGTGCGCTCATAAAGAATATCCAGCTCGCGCTCATACGCGTCGCGAAAGGCCTTTTTCATGCGTCACCTTGCATTCGCTTCAGCGCAATCTTGCCGGCGCCGGGGTCAACCTCTGCATAAAATTGCAACGGAATATCCGAAGGATTCGAAATCATTTCGGCAAATATCTCGAAATGAAGGCGCTGATCAGAGCCAGGACCGCCCTCATCGACGCGCACCTCGATCGTGCCGGGGCGCAGGCGCGGCTCATTCGCCAGCAGAGTCTCGCGGATGGCGGCCGCCATGTCGGTCGGCGTGCGGTGATCACGCCACAGGGTATCCATGTCCTGAAAGCCGAAATTGACGATCGAGCGGGCGACGCGCGGTGTATCCGCCAGATCGGTGCTGACGCCCAGCCGGATCGTATTCATCAGGCTGGCGACATCCTGCGCGATATTGTGGCGCAGCGCGGTTTCATCGGTGCCATCGCGGCGCTTCTGGCTGCGCAGGGTCAGGTCGCGCTCGCCATCCGCATAATGGCGGTCCGCTTCGCGCGCATCGCGGCGGCGTGCGGAATCACGGAACACATGCATCAGCGACATCTCGCGCATACCGCTGCGCATCGGGTCATCATTGGTGATTTTGCGATTGTTGCGCATCCCGCGATCCGCCCGTTATCTGCCCCGCCCGGCCACAGCCCGGCAAAAATGAACAGGGCCGGCACATAAAGCGCCAGCCCTGCCATCTTCCAAAAACAGCGAAACGCTTAGGCGTTCCACTCGCGGTTTTCGGCGATATCCCAGCCGGCCAGCGTTTCGGCGCCGGCAGCACCCGAATCTTCCTGAAGGGTGTAAGCCACTTCGAACTTGCGGAAGTTCAGGGTCAGGGTTTCCTGAATGCGGTCCAGACCGTCTTTCGAGCCACCGGTGGTGTAGCTCGTGATCATGATGTTTTCCATCTTGATGCGGAAGTATTCGACCGGCGTGGCGCCGCCCGATTTGCGCACGATCAGTTCGCCGTTCTCGATATGCTCGCCGTTGGTGCAGCGCTTGATGAGATCGTTCGAGGCCAGGTCAACATATTTGGTCAGGGTAATGTCCTTGACGTTGACCTTGCCGCCGCCGCCACCCGAACCAATATGGGTGGTGCCCGACTGGGTCAGCGCCCAATCCCAGGCCAGAACGTCGATTTCATTGCGATGGGTATCGTCCTGCGACTCACCCTTGATGTTGTTGGAAAGCTTCAGGAAAATATCGACAGCCATTTTAACTTACTCCTCTAATCTGGCAGTCACTCTAGTCAGTTACTTGCCTTTCGGCAGTTTGGAGACGAGGGACATGCCCACGTCCATCCCTTCAAGCTGGAAATGCGGTTTGAGATAGAATTTTCCCATATAATAACCGGGATTCTCTTCGTCTTCCACAACTTCCACCTTCGCACCGGCAAGAGGCTTTTTAGCCTTCTCGCGCTCGCTCGCACTTTCGGGGTTCCCCGAAACGTACTTGTTTACCCAGCTTTGCAGCTGAGTTTGCAATTGTATCCGGTCGGGGCTTTGCCCGATTTTGTCCCGGACCATACATTTCAAGTAATGACTGAAACGTGACACTGCGAAAATATATGGCAGCCGCGAGGACATATTATCCGAGGCGGTTGCCTGATCGTCGACATACTTCTTGGGCCGGTAAAGCGTCTGCGCGCCGATGAACGCGGCTTTATCGGTATGCTTGCGGTGAATCAGACCGATCAGCCCGGCCTTGGACAGTTCAGCCTCGCGGCGATCCGTGATCGACACTTCGGTCGGGCATTTCAGGTCTTTGGAACCGTCGCCCGTGTCAAAGTTATGGGTCGGCAGGTTCAGCACCTCGCCCCCCGACTGCACGCCGCGGATCTGGACGGTCCAGCCATATTCCTTGTGCGCGCGGTTGATATTCACGGCCATGGCATGAGCCGCGTTCATCCAGGCATATTGGGTGCCGGCATGACCGTCGGTCTCTTCCTCGAAATTGAACTCTTCGACGACCGAGTTCGAATTCTGCCCGTAGGGTTCGCGCGACAGCACGCGCGGCAGGGTCAGCGCGACATAGCGCGAATTCTCGGAATCGCGCAGGCTGTTCCAGGCGGCGTAATCAGGGGTATCAAAGATTTCGGACAGATCAGGCGGCACTGCCATCTCGTTATAGCTGTCCATACCCAGAAGCTCCGGCGCAGCGGCCGAGATAAAGGGGGCGTGGGCCGCGGCGGCAATCTTGCCCATCTCGCGCAGCAGGGCGACATCCGCGGTCGAGTGATCGAAATAGTAATCGCCGATCAGCGCGCCAAAGGGCTTGCCGCCCAGCGTGCCGAATTCCGACTCATAGATCTTTTGGTTGAGGGGCGACTTGTCCCATTTCGCGCCCGGAAAGCGCCGCATCATCTGTTGCAGCTCTTTCTTGGACACGTTCATCGCCTTGACGCGCAGCGAGGCATCGGTTTCCGAGTTATTGATCGTATAGGCCAGCCCGCGCCATGCCGCTTCGAGTTTCTGGAACTCGTCATGATGGATGACGGCATTCAGCTGATCGCTCAGCTTCTGGTCCAGCCGCGACAGCATCGCGTCGATCGTGTCGATCACGTCTTCCGCGATCAGCGTCTGGTCATCCAACGCCTCGCGCACAAGCGCGACAACGGCGTTGTCGACCTCTTTCGCGGCGACCTCGGTCCGGGGCTTGATGGTCTGCTTCAGGATATCGGAAAACTCGTCGAGTTCCGTAAGGGCGGCTGCGCCCTGAACCTGAGAGGTCTCTTGCGCCATGCTCAGCTATCCTCTTCGGGGGTGGTGGCGGTCTCGTCGCGCTCGGCCAGGGCCGCCATCAGCTCGGGGTCGTTCAGCAGCTTGCGGATCTGGTCCTGCGCCTTGGGCTTGGAGTTCATATAGCGTTGCAGGTTCGCAAGATGCTGACGCGCCTCGAGCAGCTTTTTCAGGGCGGGGATCTGGCGTGCGACGGCCGCGGGGTCGAAATCGTCCATCGATTCGAACTTGAGGTTCACGCCAAGACGCGCCTCGCCGCCGACACGGTTTTCAACGTTAAAGCTCAGCCCGGGCTGAACCGATTTGACGTAATCATCCAGCGAAGCGGCGGTCACATCGACGAACTCGCGCTCTTCCATAGGGGCTTTGTCAACCTCGGAAGCATTTCCCGAAAGGTCGGACATCACGCCCAGCACAAAGGGCAGCTCGACCATTTTTTCGGAATCGTAAGGATCCTCGTATGAAATATTGACCCGGGGGGGTCGGTTACGCTTCAAAAAATCGGTCGACTTATCAGATGCCATTTCAACGGTCCTCCGTTTGCGCCAACGAACGCAATTCCATCCACAGAGTCAATGCAGAGACGCCGTTAAGAGCCGGGCTGCTGCATCGGTGTTACAATAAGCTCAGCCAAAATGGCATCAAAGCGTTTAGACAACATGTCACGAGCCTTGGCCAGCAGCAAGGGCACCGGACTGGCGGGTTCGTGGCGCGCATAATAAGCCTCAACGCCGATGAGGCAAGCCGTCATGGAACGGCGGTCGGAAATACGCAGGTCAGGCGGCGGTGTCTGGCCGGTGGCGGGGGCGCTGCTCTCAAGCCCCGCCGAGCTGAGTGATTTGAGCCGCTCCATCGGCAGGGTAAAGCCGCTGCCCTGCCCGATGTGCAGCACCGCCTTGGATGCCTCGGCCGGCAGCAGGGTTTCCAGCGCCTGAACCAGCGGCGCACCGATCAGCAGACGCGCCTGCGTCACCAGCAAAAGCGACGGTGACGACGGCTCGGCCCGCGCCAGCCATGCCTCGGCCTGTTTCAGCGCCGCAAGTGCGGTCTCGCGGTCAGGAATGACGGGCGCATCGGCCGGCGCGACCACAGGTGCGGGCGCGGCGGATACCGGCGCGGATGCGGCGGCGGGTTCGTTCTGTGCAACCTCAGGGACCGGTTCGGGCGCGTCATCCGCGCCCTCGGACCAGCCGGGCAATTCGGGCCGCGCGGCTGAAATCATCGCCTGCATATCCGCCACCGCCGCGCGCACCGCACCAAGGTCGGGCGAGAACGGCGCCGTGTGATGCGCGGGGCCAAGCCGCACGATCTGATAAAGCGCCCCGGCGATCCGGGTCAGCTCGGCCTGGGCGCGCGCCACCTGCGCGCGGTTGGCATCCACGCGCAGCGGCGCCAGAACATCGGTCGCGGCCGTCAGCCCCTCTTCCGAGGCGCGGGCATCAGCACGGCCCGAGGCCACCATATGCCGGCGCAGCGTGACATCCCCCGCCGGCAAAAGCGGCAAATGCAGCAATGGCATGACCACGGTCGGCTGGGTATTCAGCGCCTCGATCGCCAGCCGGCGCTCGGCCGCGCCCTCATCGACGCGGGGATGCGCCTCGGCCGGCCATATCTGCATGAGCGTGGCGGTCTGCTCGACCGCATCGGCGAACTCCTCCAGCCGGCCCGACAGAACGGCAAAGCGCGCCAGAAGGCTGGTCAGCCGCAGATCGCGCGAGCGTTTCAGCAGCCCTTCGATCTGGCGCGCCTCGCGGGCGTAATTGACCGAACGCGGATCGAACAGGCGGTCCTCGCTGCCATCCGGTGCCAGACCCGGCGTAAAATAACGCTCGGGCAGCCGGCCCTCGGCCTCATAGTAATATTCAATGAAATCATCATCGTCCTGACTTTCCAGATCAGGGCCGCAGGGCGGTTCATCCTCGGTCGGGTCGGTCAGCCATTGCATCTTCATCATCGCATTCCTTTGTCAGCCCCGGCCTGTGTCAGACCGGCCCGGGCGGCGTGCCGCCCCCGTCCTCGCCGGCGCCTTCGTCCGCCGCCCGATAGGCAGCCGCAAACAGGCGGATAAATTCGTCAAGGATCCCGTTATCATGCGCGGCCTTGGCATCCCAGCGTTCGACATAGGCATCCCAGGCCCGTGCCTTGCGCTGTCCGGCCAGACCGGCGCGGGCCTTGGCCTCGGTCTCGATCCGGCCGGGGTCGAGATCCTGCATCAGCTCGGCCAGGGCGGGCTGGAGCGCGGCGAAAAGCGCCGCCTGATGCCGCGCCAGATCGCCAAGCGCATCGCCGTAGCCCTGCGCACCGGCCATGAACCCCGCACGCGGCCGCAAAAAGGACGCCTCGATCGCCTGCTCGGGAGAAGGCAGGAATTTCAGCGGATTATTATCGCTGGCGCCGCGCATCGTGCGCTCGGCCGCGCGGGTGAAATGGCGCGCGACCGACCGGTCGCGCAGCGCCGACATCAGCCGCGCCGTCGTCACCGCGACCGCCTGACCAAGCGCGCCTGCAAGCGCCTCGGGATCGACATCGCGCGCCAGATCATCGGGCAGCCCGGCCCCACGGCAGAACGCACGCACAAAGGCCGCAGGCTCGGCCTGCGCGGCCGGCTGTGCCGGCGGCGGTGCGGTAGTCGGGGCGGCAGGGGCAGCAGCATGGGCAGCCGGGGCGAAAACGCCCTGCGGGGCCGGCGGCAAAGAGCTTTCGGCCCCTGCCCCGGCCGGGTGCGGGGCCGCAAATGGCGCGCCGGCCGGACCCTGCGCCGCGACATGCGGGGGGTGAGGCTGGGCAGGCGCAGGCGCGGGCACAGCAGGGGCGGCCCCCTGCGGCCCGGCAGGAAAGGCCACAAAATCATGGGCGAAATCGGCCTGACGCGGCCCGGCCTGCACCGGCATCGGGTTGATCGGCGAATGCCCGCCCGGCATCGCCCAGGGATCATCACCCGCCGCCGGTCCGGGCGCGGGCTGGCCGACCTGATAGGGCGGCAGCGACCCCGGTTCCATTCCCGGCCGGGCCGCAGGGGCATCAAACAGCACGACCACGATATATTGCCCGACCTGGAAACGGTCGCCATGGCTCAGCCGGTGGGCCCCGTCCAGCCGGTGCCTGTGGCCCTGAAGAAAGGTGCCATTGGTCGAGCGGTCATGCAGCAGCCATTGCCCGCCCTGATGGTAAACATCGAAATGATGTCCCGAGATGTGGCGGCTGGCATCAGGCAAGACCCAGCCCATGCCGGCATTGCGCCCGACCTGCAACCCGGTTTCCGGCACCACGACACTGACCGGACCGCCGTCGTCCAGCACGCTGAAATTCTCGATCTGAAGGGTCAGTTTCATATCGCCTCAATACGCGCGGAACAGCGTCTCGGCCATATCCAGAAACCGGGCCAGATAGACCGGGCGCTGGCGCAGCTGCGCGCGCGCGAGGCAGGACAGCACCGCGCTGTTGATGGCGACCGGCGTCTTATGCGCGGGCGAGGGGTCCGAATCGTTGGGGGCCGGCCCGCCGGCCGCCCAGCCGGCCGCCAGCGCCAGCAGCACCGAGGGGCTGCGCACCGGCGCCCAGAGCGCATGGCGCATGATCGCGTGGCGCCGCGTGACCGTCGGCTCGGCCAGCCAGTCCGCGATCTGATGCATCAGCGGGCGTTCCGAGGCGTCAAGGTGATCGGCCATCATCCGCAGGCATTCATAGCCCCAGCCGATTGCCGGAACCGGCAAAGCCGCGAATGCCGTAAAGGTCACCGCCTCTTCCGGCGTGGTCGAGCCTCGCAGCCGCATGAGAAATTGCAGCCCGTCCTCGTCCTCGCGCGGGCGCGGCTTGACCAGTTCAGGCAGGCGCGCCATCTGGCCGAACAGCACATGCGGGCTGTCGATTCTCAGCGTCCGGCGCGGCGGACGGGTCTTTTCCTGTTCATCATGACCGGCAGTCATCTGGCAACTCGGCTGATCGGGCAAAGCTCGATCCGCAATTGCCTTTCACGCCCCCGGTGTCAAGTCACCAGCCGGACCGCCTCGGCCCGCACGCCGGGAAACTGCGCGATCAGATGCGTGACGGCACCGGCATCCGGCATCAGGCAGGCGGCCGTCGACAGCGCGTCAGCGGTCGCGGCATTGGGTGCGCTGAGGGAAACCATCTCGATCACCGCCGGCGCCGGCAGGCCGCTGGCCGGGTCCAGAATATGACCGACCTGCCCGGCGGGATCGAACACCGTGCCGCGCGGGGCCGAGGTCGCAAGCGCCCGGTCGCTCAGCCGCAGGCGGGTGCCATCACTCAGCGACACCGGCCATTCCTCGCCCTCGGGGGTGTGACCGCGCGCAGCAATCTCGCCGGTATCGACCAGAACATCCGACAGCCCTTCGGCGCGCAGCAAGGCCGCGACCCGGTCCGCAATCAGCCCCTGCGCAACCCCGTTCAGCGTCAGCGCCGCACCCGGGCGCAGCCGCACCGCATCTCCGTCCACCGTGACGCCCTGCCAGCCGGTCACGTCCCGCGCCGCACGCAGCATCGCCGCATCGGGGGCATGTCCGGCCGCCCAGGCCTGCGCATAAGCTGCCCAGAGCGGTTGTATGGTCGGATCAAAGCGCCCGCCGCTGGCCTCATGCACCCGCCCGCACAGCGTCAGACAGTCGAGCAGCTCAAAGGGCGGCGCGTCCAGCCTGCCATCGCGGTTCAGCCGCGACAGCGCGCTGTCGGCCCGATACAGGCTGAAAATCGACTCCAGCCGGTCGATCTCGGCCCATGCCCGTGCGGCCAGTTCCGCACCGCGCGGATAATCGAGCGCAATGGTCGCGCCTGCGCCAAGCGCGGTGCCATGCCATTGCGCGATACGGGTCGCGCGGGCCATGCCGGGCAACAGCGCGGACGACAGGGCCAGCCCCGCCGAAATGGTCAGAAAGCGGCGACGGTTCATTGCGAAACCTCCGATTGGGGGGAAAGTGCGCGCAGACGCGCGGCATAATCATCCGCGTGGCCATCATCCGGTGACGCGTCCTCGTCGGCCGAGGTGATCGGCCTGTCCTGTGCAACCAGAACCTCGGCATCCGAAATCTGGTCGAGCTTCAGGGCATAGCCGCCATATTCCGCAACAAAGCGATCAGCGGCGTCAGGGTCGGAAAACGGCACGATCTCGGGCGCGCCCATGCCGCCCTCGCGGCGCGAGCCGGCAACGAAAACGGCATCCTCCAGCACCAGCCAGTTATCATCACCCGGGTCATCCCAACTGGGTGCGGTGGCCATGTCGCTGACATAGATCACGGCGATCTCGGCGGCCTGCTCGGGCATGCGCTGATAGGCGATGGCATCGCGGACCTGACTGAAGAACAGCGGGAACAATCCGTCCTTGAGGTGAACCTGCGCCTTTGGTCCGGGATGTTCGGTCAGATTCATCTGGCAATAATGGCCGATCGCATCCTCGGTCATGGTGACCGGTGCGGGCAGTGCCGCCTCTTCGCGGCAGGCAGCCAGAAGGATCAGCGCGCCCATCGCGGATATGCGAAGCAAGGTCATGGCTTCAGCCTCCGGAATGCCAGTGCGGCAAGCACAAAGGCGATAAACGGCCAGAGCGCCAGAGAGGTCAGCGCCGCCCATGGCGGGACCGTCTTGGCCGCCGCACCCAGCCCCGAGGCCGCTGCCGTCGCCTGCGATGCCGACAGGTTATAAAGCCGGAACGTATCGGCCGGATTGGCCAGGAGCGCGGCCGGCAGGACATCGGTGGTCAGCATACCGCCCTGATCGGCCACGACCATCGCCAGCAGACCCAGATCATAAAGCACAACCATGACCACCCACAGCGCGATGGCCAGACCAGCCGCCCCCGAAGGCCGCCCGGCCAGCGACGAAAGCGCATAGCCCAGCCCGAGGAAGGTCGCGCCAAGCAGC
>JAUNTL010000072.1:13872-17647 GCA_030538705.1 Paracoccus sp. (in: a-proteobacteria)
TCGCCCGCGATGGCGACGACGGCGGCAAGGCCATAGCCGGCCAGCAACGCCAGCGCCAGCACGCCCAAATGGGCCAGCAATTTGCCCGCCAGTGCCTCGGTCCGGCTGACGGGATAGGTCAGCAACAACGGCAGCGTCCCGCGCTCGACCTCGCCGGCGATGGCGTCAAAGGACAAAAGCAGCGCGATCAGCGGCACCAGATAGACGGCAAGGCTGGTCAGGCTGGCGACGACGACCGACAACCGGTCGGCAGCCAGCGCGCCCACGGGCGCCGAACCCGCGCCGGTCAGCACAAGCGCAAAAATCATCATCATCAGCGCCGAGACGGTCACCCAGCGGTTGCGCCGGGCAATACGGAATTCGGTGGCCGCAAGGGCAAGAACACGGCTCATGCGGCATCCTCCGCAAGGTCTGCACTGTCCGGGGCAGCTGTTTCATTGCCGTCGCGCCGGCTGTAATGGGTATAGATATCCTCAAGGCTGGGCGGGGTGACGTCGATATCGGCGACCGGCAGGCCGGGCGCGCTGAGCCGCGCCAGCAGGGCCAGCTTTTGCGATGCCGGGATGCGCGCGGTGATCCGCCCGTCCGGGGCCAGCTGAGCGTCAGCCGGCAGCAGGGGGCGCAAGGTCTCGGCCCCGTCGCCCGCGGGCATGACGGCAAGGTTCAGATCCAGCCCGGCATCGGCGCGCAGACTGGCCAGCGTCCCGCCCGCAACGATGCGGCCGCGCGACAGGATGACCAGCCGGTCTGTCCGCGCCTCGACCTCGGTCAATGCATGGCTTGACAGCAGAACCGATGCCCCGCCCGCCGCAAGCCCGTCGATCAGCTCGTAAAAATCGCGGCGCGACACCGGATCAAGGCCCGATGTCGGTTCATCCAGCACCATCAGCCGGGGCTGACCGATCAGCGCCTGAGCCAGCCCGACACGCTGGCGCATGCCCTTGGAATAGGTCGAGATACGCCGGTCAGCGGCATGGAGCAGACCGACACGTTCCAGCAGCCCGCCGGCCCCGGATGCCGGTTCGCCGCGCAGGCGCAAATAATATTGCACCAGTTCGCGCCCGCTGAGTGCCGGGTGAAAGGCAGCATTTTCGGGCAGATAAGCGGTCGTGCGCCGCGCCTCGGCGCTGCCGGGTGCAGCACCGCCCAGATCAACGCTGCCCGAATCGTAACTGATCAGGCCAAGGACAATCTTCATCAGCGTCGACTTGCCCGCGCCATTATGGCCAAGCAGCGCAACACGTTCGCCGCGGCCTACCTCCAGCGTCACGTCACTGAGCGCGCGAACCTCGCCAAAGCGCTTAGTGAGCTGTGAGAGGATCAAGCTCTGGGTCATTTTCACCTTCTCCCGGCCCTGCCGGATCTCTGTTCATCAGTGCCTGCGCCTCAAACGCGGCATATTCTTCGGAAACCACGATCTCGACCGGGGCGATCAGCGGAAAGCTGTCGACAACGCCGCCGGGCAAGGTCGCGGGAAAGCTGGACTGCGCCCAGCGGATCAGCTGCACCGCCGGCGAGCCGACAAGCGCCGCCGCGGCCGGCTGGGACCACAGGATATGATCCATCAGATCATTGGGCCGGAACGGGCTGTCGGCGATCCCGTCGCCATTGAGGTCAAAGACCGGATGATCCGACCAGTAATTGCCCCGCCCCTCGACGC
Source organism: Paracoccus sp. (in: a-proteobacteria) (assembly GCA_030538705.1). Lineage (GTDB taxonomy): Bacteria > Pseudomonadota > Alphaproteobacteria > Rhodobacterales > Rhodobacteraceae > Paracoccus. Next base: position 15,533 of record JAUNTL010000072.1, read on the forward strand.
TCCATTCGATATCGCGGGTGCCGACATATTTCACCTGTTCACGGTTGCCGATGAACGCATTTGCGGTCAGGCCGTTACGCTCGGACCCGGCGGTAAAGTGAATGCCGATCTGACAGCCCTCGAAACGGTTTCCGGCGATCAGATTGCGATGCGCGTTATAGATAAAGGTGCATTTCTCGGCACCGCCGCGCACCAGGTTACCGGCCACATCGCCGCCGTTGGCATAGTTGAGCATGACCCCGTGGTTACGGTCGGCCAGCGACAGGTTTCCCAGCACCTGCACACGGTCCGAATACATGATCGCAAAGCCCAGATGATTGCCGATCGAGACATTGCCCGCGACCTCGCTGTCATGGGTATACATGTAATGCACCGCGAAACGCAGGTCGCGCATGGTGTTGTCACGAAACACGTTGCGACGTGACGAATTGGTAAAGATGCCGTCGCGCCCGTAACGGATATCATTGCCGATGACCTGAGATCCCGGCGCGTTCCAGACATAGATGCCATTGCCCCGGCTGTTCATACGATGCTCGCGCCCACCGATGATGGTATTTCGCTGCACGATGCTGTCACGGGCGCCGTGAATGTCTATGCCGTAGAGGTTATCCTCCAGATAATTATCCTCGACAAGCGCGCCATGGGCCGTCCGCGCCAGTTGCACACCTGAATCGATCTCCTGATGTGACCGGCCCGAGCCGGTGATCCGCAGCCCGCGGATGGTCACATTCTCTGCCGTGACGAGAATGGTGCTGCCTTCGCCGCCGGCATCTATATGCGCGCCTTCCTGCCCTTGCAGGGTCAGCGCATGTCCGATCGTGACCGGACCATGATGCAGCCCCGGCGCAAGTATCAGCACATCACCGGGCGCAGACCCGGCGATGGCCGTCTTGAGGGCGTCCCCGCCCGCAGGCACGGCGATCTCGGCGGCCCACAGGGGACCGCCGGTCAGCGCCAGACAAAAGGCGAGGACGCGTTTCATCATGCCGCCTTGGGCCGGACCATCATGCGGCCACGCATTTCCATATGCAGCGCGTGACAGAACCACTGGCAATAATACCAGTAAACGCCCGGCTTGGCCGCGATAAAGGTCACCGATGACGTCGCCTGTGGCCCGACCTCCATCGCCACACCGTGATCACCGACGGTAAAGCCGTGGGTCAGGTCGTCGATGTCGTCAAGGTTGGTGACGATCACCGTGACCTCGTCGCCCTCATTCACCTCGAACTGATCGAGCGCGAAGGTCGGCGCCTGCGAGGACATATAGACGCGCACCTTGGTCGGGTCGGCCGCGTCGCGGATCACGCTGTCCTGCCAGTCGTCAAGGTCGATGCCGTCGGCCTCGGCCTGCGCGCGGGTCTCGGCCCACATCGGATCGTTGCGGTCCCACACCGATTTGATGATCGGCGTCATCAGCGATGCGGGAACAGCGATGGCGTCGTGAGGTTCGGCAAAGTTCGGGCCATCATGGACGACAACCATCTGATCGGTCGAAATGTCGATCAGCTGATCGTTTTCCGGCTTGAGCGGGCCGACGTTCAGGAACCGGTCCTTACTGAATTTCGACAGGCAGACCAGCCATTTGCCGTCCGCGTCCACCGTCTCGCCCAGCGTGGTTTTCAGGTGGCCGGGCTGATAATGCACATCGACCTTGGAAACGATCGGGTCGACGTTTTCACCGGCATAGGCGCGCACCGCCGCATCAATGTTCCACTTGACCACCTGGCTGTCGAGGAACAGCGAGGTAAAGGCATTGCCCTGACCGTCAAAGGCAGTGTGCAGCGGGCCAAGACCCAGCTCGGGCTGGGCGACGATGACCGATTCCGGCTCTGCCTCATCGGCAAAAACGGCATCCAGCTTGCGCACGTCGATGACCGACACGGTAGGCGACAGCTTGCCTGCCACGCAAAGGTGGATCTTGTCAGGCGCCATGTTGCAGCCATGCGGGTTGTTCGGGATCGGGATATAACGGGTGAACCGCTTGGCCGCGTTTTCCTTGCGCCCGTCGACGATCTTGCAGCCATTCAGCTCCTGATAGTCGCCGGCCGCAATGGCCGCCTCGATGGCCTCGATGTTGAAAACCACGACATGGTCCATCTCGGCCTCGGTCATCTC
>JAUNTL010000198.1 GCA_030538705.1 Paracoccus sp. (in: a-proteobacteria)
CCACATCGGCGGTCTGCGCGCACATGCCGATGGTGAAGCTGTAATACATGAAATCCCAGATATCGGGATCGGGCTGGTCGGGGCCGAAATCCAGCCCGCGCCAGTCGTCACGGTCGCCATCGCGCGCATACCACATGCCTGCATAATGCAGCGCCATGACGCATTGAACCACCGCCCAGCCAAGCGGGATCGCCGTCAGCGCCATGAGATTGCGCAGCCATGACCCGTCATCGGCCCCGCGCAGGGTCTGGACGATCCCCCACAGGCTTAGCGCAATCGCCGACAGCGCGATCAGCATGATGATGGGCATCCCCTCATCGACATCATCGGCGCGGCTGCGCAGGGCCTGGGCCTCCAGACGAGGCAGCAAAAGCGACAGCCAGCCGAGAAAGGTCGCGTAAAAGACGCAGGCCCCGATCAGCAGCCGGTCGGTCACCGGCCAGTGCCAGGCCAGAAGCCCCGCCAACAGCCCGATCAGGGCAGCAATCAGGAAATGCCGGTGCCGGCGCAGATCGGCCAGCATTCAGGCCAACGTCTGCTGATGCGCGATCATCCGCCAGCCACCCTGAAGGCGCTGCCAGCTTGACGAACACAACACCCGGCGCACGGGCGCATCACCGCGCCGCGCCTCGGCGCGGTAAGCCAGCACCCAGACCTCGCCGCTTTCGGCCGAGCGGCGTCCGGTCATGACCACCCCCTCCCACCGGGGGGCCGAGGCCAGACCGGCAAGGATCTCATCGCCCTGCAATATCCCCTCGGGGAAAACCATGATGCAGTTCGGGGCCATATGGCGCGCCGCCTCTGCCGCGCCGTGCAGCCACCAGCCTTCTTCCAGTTTCCAAAGCCCGTCGGCCATCACTCGATCCTCCTGATTGTCCAGCCATCACGCTCCAACAGGCGCAGCACGCCGTCCTCGCCGGGCAGATGCAGCGCGCCGAATGCCGCCACGACACCCTTGCCACGCGTCGCGGCCTCATCAGCGGCCGCGGTCAGCGGTGCGATCCATGCCCGGTTGCGGCGGTCCATCAGAACCTCGCGGACCTCATTGGTCAGCCGTTCAACCTCGCTGGCAGACTGGTCCGAATTGCGATAGGCCTCGATGTGCGAAAACTCCCATATCGTCCAGACATCTTCATCAGCATAGGCGTCGGCCAGGGTCGCCGTCATGTCATCGCCATAGTGCATCGCAGGCAGCGAATAGCGGATCATGTCGATCTCATCCTCGGGGGTCAGGCCGTCAAACATCCTGAACGCGGTATCCCAAGGCTCCAGCGCGATGATCGGCACATCATTGCCGTTCGCAAGCCGCACCAGCCGCCAGTCAAGGCCCAGCTGATCACCGCCCTGCGCCAGTTCACGCATCATGCAGGGCGAAATCCCCAGCAAAAGCGAGACATACCAGGGCCGCATCCGCGCGGCCACCACGGCCGGGATACCGCGCTCGGCAAGCGCGCCGGACAATGCCTGCCAGTCAGCCGCATCCAGCCGTTCGGGCAGGGTCGGCCCGCTGGCCGCGACGATCAGTGCCGGGTTCGCCGCCATCTCGGCTTGCAGCCGGTCGTAACCTTCGGGACCAACCTCGACCAGCAGGGCATCGGCGCGCGCGATATCGTCGGCGAATGTCGCGGCGATGGCCTCGTGGCGGGGATGGTCGAAGTGATATGTGCCGATCAGCGTCATCGCGGCCCCGTCCTTTTCGGCCCGCCAGAACAGGCCCCGGTGATAGGGCACGGCATCGGTGCGCGCGCGCAATTCGGCATGATCCGCCGGATCCATCTGCACGATCAGATTTTCGCCCACGCATTGCGCAGCCGCCGGGGCGCCGACAAGCGCGGCAAAGCCAAGGATCAATGTTGCAAGGACTTGTTTCATCGGGCCTCCGCGATTATCTGAACAGGGTTTCACAGCCCCTTTCGAAATGCCAGAGCGGGGCGAAATTTTCCCGCCACCAGCCGTTGACAGCGACGTGAGCGCCGCCTAGATCGACGGCATTGGCACTCGCACCCAGTGAGTGCCAGCACGACACTGCAACCTGAAACACCGGAGTGTTCATATGGCTTTCAAACCGCTGCACGACCGCGTTCTGGTCCGCCGCGTCCAGTCGGACGAAAAGACCAAGGGCGGCCTGATCATCCCCGACAGCGCCAAGGAAAAACCCGCCGAGGGTGAGGTCATCGCCGTTGGCGAAGGCGCGCGCAAGGACTCGGGCGAACTGATCGCACCCGCCGTCAAGGCCGGCGACCGCATCCTGTTCGGCAAATGGTCGGGCACCGAGGTCACGCTGGACGGCGAAGAGCTGCTCATCATGAA
>JAUNTL010000073.1 GCA_030538705.1 Paracoccus sp. (in: a-proteobacteria)
TCACCGCCGAGATCGAGATGATCCGCGCCGATGACATCGAACCCGCCTATGCGCGAATGCAGAAGGGCGACGTGAAATACCGCTTTGTTATGGATATTGCGACGATGTAAGGGGGCTTCGCCACAGCCAACGTGGCCGCCATCTGCGCATCTTCGTTCCGGCTCATATGACCTCCGGTGCCATTTCACAGACCTGGCAAGCCGATGCTGCGCTGACACGGTCGGCGGGCACGGGGCGCGGGTCGGGTTTCTGCCCGCCGACTTGCCCCAGACAGAACGGCAGCGCGCGTTCGGGACCGGCACGTCTGGGCTGTGGCGTTCAAATCACGTCGTCATCTGTTATCGTGACGGTCAGGCGCCAGCACGGGGATCGTCATTCTGGGGCAGGCCAGCGGCGACGCTTTGATCTTTGACCGTCCCGGCCTGGTCACAATCGCATCACGCGCGCCGACTGATCCCGGCCCGACCGGCATGGATGCCCCTGAACCACACCGATGCGTGCGGCGGTCAGGCGCTGACGGTGCTGGCCGGCGCCGCAGCATCCGCGTCCTGTGCGGGGCGCGTCGCCAGCCCTGCCATCAGCGTTGCGACAACACCGGCTGCCGCGGCCTCGGCGCTGATCTGGCGCGATGGCTCGAACCAGCGACCGATCCAGTTCAGCGATCCGGTCAGCGTAAAGGTCACGATCCGCGCATCACCCGCGCGGATCGATCCGTCATCCATCCCCGCCTGAACGACAGCGCGCACCATGTCGTCGATCTCGCGTTTCAGCTTGCGAAATGCGCGTCGGCTGTCCTCCGTCAGTTCGGAATCCGCCGTGCGCGTTACGCAGCGACAATAATCCTGCGTCATCGCCAGCGCATAACTGTGCATCAGCGCCTCCAGCCGGTCGCGCCCGGTGCCGCCGCGCGCATGAACCGATTCGGCGGCGTCGCGCACCATGTTCAGCCCGCGCTTGACGCAGTCGAACAGGATTTCGTCCTTGCTGCCGATATAGTGATAGATCGTCGGTTTGGTCACGCCCAGCCTTGCTGCCACGTCGTCCAGCGATGTCGCGCGAAACCCTCTGGTGTTGAACAACTCCAGCGCGGCGGCCAGCACCGCCTCGCGTTTCACGTCATGCCGACGGCGGCGGCGATCACCCGGAACGGCCCCGGCAGGCGCGTCATTTTCCCTCGCTGGCGGCCTGTTGCTGTCCATCATCCGAGCCATCATTTTTCTGTTGCCTTGTTTCTATACTCGTGAGTAGGTTTAGGCAAGGAATGACCCGCCGGGACAAAACGGCAAGGCGGGCGATGACAGGGTTATCTTTCTGTATTTCCTGCGTTTTGCGGGCGCGTTCGGGCTGTCCCCGGCGGTTGCCGGGGCCTGCCGAAAGGGGGGGGGAATGGTTGCTTTGCACCAGGGCGCCGGGCTGGAGGTCGAGGATGTGACGCTGGCCTTTGGCGGGCTGAAGGTGCTGCGCGGCGTGTCTTTCACCGCGCGCCCCGGCAGCATTACCGCGCTGATCGGGCCGAACGGGGCGGGCAAGACCTCGATGTTCAACTGCATATCGGGGTTCTATCGCCCTTCGGCAGGGGTGGTGCGGCTGGACGGGCGCGACATCTCGCATGTGAAGGCATCGGCGCGCGCGGCGCTGGGCATGGCGCGCAGCTTTCAGAACATCGCGCTGTTCAAGGGCATGACGGTTCTGGACAACATCAAGCTGGGCCGGCACGCGCATATGAAAACCAATCTGTTGCAGGCCATGCTGTATCAGGGCTGGGCCGCGCGCGAGGAGGAGGCCCTGCGCGCCGAGGTCGAACGCCGCATCATCGACTTTCTGGAAATCGACCATATCCGCAACAAGCCGGTCTCGGTGCTGTCCTATGGCTTGCAAAAGCGGGTGGAACTGGCGCGCGCGCTGGCGATGCAACCGCGTATCCTGCTGCTGGATGAGCCGGTCGCGGGCATGAACCGCGAGGAAACCGAGGATATGGCGCGCTTTATCCTCGATGTGAAGGAGGAATGGGGCATCACCATCCTGATGGTGGAACATGACATGGGCCTTGTCATGGACATCTCGGACCATGTTGCGGTGCTGAATTTTGGCGAAAAGATTGCCGAGGGGTTGCCCGCCCAGGTGCAGGCCGACCCGCATGTGGCCGAGGCCTATCTGGGCAGCGGCGATCCCGCCGAGCTGATGCGCCGCCTGGCCGCCGAGGAGGTGCGCACATGAACGAGGATCTGCTGCTTTTTATCGAGGTCTCGCTGGCGGGGCTTGGCTCCGGGGCATTGCTGGCGCTGACCGCGCTGGCCTTCGTGCTGATCTACAAGGCCACAAGGGTCATCAATCTTGCCGTGGGCGAGGTGCTGATGCTGGGAGGCTATCTGCTGCTGGCCTTCATGTCGGGGATGGGGCTGCCCTTCTGGGCGGCGCTGCCGCTGACCGTTGCCGGGGGGGCCGCGCTGGGCGCGGTCATCGAGCGCGGGCTGATCCGGCCCATGCTGGGCGAAAGCCCGATCTCGGTCTTTATGGTGACGGTGGGGTTGGGGTCTGTCATCATCGGATTGGTCGAGATGATCTGGGGCACCGATCCGCGCACGCTGCCGGCCTTTGTCGCCAATACGCCCGTATTCATCGGCGAGGCCTATGTCTCGCGCAAGATATTCGTGGCGTTTCTGGCCGCTGCGGCGGTGATCGGGGTGTTTCTGGTCCTGTTTCGTTTCTGGCGGGGCGGCGTGGCGCTGCGGGCCACGGCCTCGGATCAGGCGGCGGCCTATTCTTGCGGCATCAATGTGCCGGGTGTGTTCAGCGCCGCCTGGATGATCGGCTGTGCTACGGCGGCGGGGGCAGGGGTCTTGCTGGGCAATATCGGCGGCATCTCGCCCTCGATGGGGGTTTTCGGGCTGTCGGCGCTGGTTGTGGTCATCGTGGGCGGCCTCGATTCGGTTCTGGGCGCGCTGGTTGCGGGGCTGGCGCTGGGCCTCATCCAGGCATGGGCGGGCACCTATCTGGGCGGAGAATACCAGTCCGTCGTAACCTTTGGCATCCTGATCGTGGCGCTGATCATTCGCCCCTACGGCCTTTTCGGAACCCATGAGATCGAGCGGCTATGATTATCGGCACGGCAAAGGAAACCTATCGCGCGGACGCGGCGCTGCTGAAAACCGGCCCGCAGCGGGTCTGGATGGGCATTTTGCTGGCGGGGCTGGCGGTGCTGCCGTTCTGCTTCAACGCCTATTGGACCTATCTGGCCTGTCTGGTGCTGATCAATGTCATCGCCGCCACGGGGCTGAACGTGCTGACCGGCTTTACCGGGTTGGTCAGCCTGGGCCATGCCGCCTTCATGGCGGTGGGGGCCTATACGGTGGCTTGGCTGCAACGCGACATCGGCACGCCGGTTCTGTTCAACCTGATTGCGGGCGGGCTGATGGCGGCGGCGATCGGCGTCGTGGTCGGGCTGCCCAGCCTGCGGGTCAAGGGGCTTTATCTGGCCATCGCGACCATCGCGGCCTCGTTCATCCTGCATTTCATCTTTGCCGAATGGTATTCCGTCACCGGGGGAACAGCGGGGATCAGCCTTGCGCCGGGGCATGTCCTCGGCATCGAACTGGTGGGTTACGACCGGCTATACTGGCTGATCATGCCCGTTTGCGTGCTGATGGTGCTGGGGGCGGCAAACCTGTTTCGCACCCGCATCGGGCGCGCCTTCATCGCCATCCGCGACCGTGACATCTCGGCCGAGGTGCTGGGCATCCCGATCCTGCGCTACAAGCTGATGAGCTTTGGCCTCGCGTCGTTTTACGCCGGGGTCGCGGGTGGGCTTTGGGCCTATTTCTTCCGCGTCGTCACCCCCGAAAGCTTTCCGCTGCTGACCTCGATCTTTCTGCTGGCGGCGGTGATCGTGGGCGGTATGGGCACCATTCTGGGCGGCGTGCTGGGCGCGATCTTCATGACGCTGGTGCCGGAACTGCTGCGCTTTGCCGTCGATTTCCTTGGTCCCGTGATCCCCAATGCCGGGCTGATCCTGTCGCCCGTGCGCACCATCGTCTTTGGCGCGCTGATCGTGGGTTTTCTGATCTTCGAGCCGCAGGGGCTGGCCGAGATCGTGCAGCGCGTCCGCCGGTTCTTTCGGCTGTGGCCGTTCCGAACCTGATACCCCGTTTCGCATTTTGGGAGGAAAGCGAATGACACGGATCAAACGTCGCAGCCTGCTGCAACTGATGGGCGCCACCGCGCTGACAGCAGGCGCATGGGGTAGCAGCGCGCCAAGTGTGCGCGCACAGGGGGCCGATCTGGTCATCGGCGGCTCGATCCCGCTGACCGGGGTGTTCGCCTTTGCGGGCGTGGCCATCGAAAGGGGCATCCGGGACTATGTCGCCTTTATCAACGAGGATGGCGGCATCGCCGGGCGACAGGTGCGTCTGGCCTATGAGGATACCGGCTACAAGCCCGACGTGTCGGTGGCGGTGTTCAACAAGCTGACCAGCCAGAACGACATTCATCTTTACTATGGCGATTCGACGGCTTTTGCGAAAACCATCTCGCCCGAATTGCGCCGTCAGGACCGCATCCTGATGGGCGGCGCGTCCTTTGCGACAGAGCTGAACGACCCCGCGGCGCATCCCGACATCTTCATGGCGGGGCCGGACTATACCGAGATGGTCGGCATCCTGCTGGAATATATCGCGGTCGAGAAACCGGGTGCAAAGGTGGTGCTGGTCAATTCGGACACCGAATTCGGGCGCGATCCCATCGCCCCCTCGCGCGCACGCGCCGCCGATCTGGGGCTGGAGGTGGTGGCCGAGATCATCACACCGCCCACCGCCGTCGATGTCTCGACCGAGGTGCTGAAGCTGCGCCGGGCGCGCCCGGATTATGTCATCTTCCACGGCTATATCCTCGCGCCGCTGCCGGAGTTCATGAATCAGGCCAAGCAGCTTGGGCTGGACATGAAGTTCATGGGCACCTTCTGGTCGATGGACAGTTCGATCTGGCAGGATGTGGGCGAGGTCGCGGACGGTTTCATGGGCGTCATGCCCTACCGCTATTATTATGACGAGGAACCCGCCCCGCTGCTGGACCGCATCCGCGCGCTGCGGCCCGATTATCAGGCCACCGGCTACACGCAGGGGATGCTGACCGCGATGTTGCAACTGGAGGCCGCGCGCCGCGTGCTGGAGGCGGGGGACGAACTGACCGGCACCTCGCTGAAGGTTGCGCTGAACACGATCACCGATTTCGACACCGGCGGGCTGATCGGGGTGCCGATCTCGATCCCCGGCAACTCGATCCCGGTCGGGCGCGTCTATCAATACAGCGCCGAACAGCAAAAGATGCTGCCGGTGTCCGACTGGATCAATGTCGGGGCCTGAATGACGATGGCGCAGAACCCCGCACCGGCCGATCCGATCCTGACGGTCGAAAACATCGAGGTGATCTACAACAAATCGGTGCAGGTTCTGCGCGGCCTGTCGCTGGAGGTGCCGCGCGGCCAGGTGGTCACGCTGCTGGGTTCCAACGGCGCGGGAAAATCCACGACGCTAAAGGCCGTCTCGGGCCTTCTGGGGCTGGAGAATGGCGAGGTCACAGCCGGGCGCATCCGTTTTGACGGGCAGGATACCGCGCGGATGCGGCCGCATGAGCTGGTGCGCGCCGGGTTGTTTCACGTCATGGAAGGGCGGCGCATCTTCGAGGATCTGACGGTCGAGGAAAACCTGACCGCCGCAACTTTTGCGCTGTCCGGTCGCGGCGTTGCGCGCACTCCGTTTGATCTGGTTTATGACTACTTCCCGCGCCTTTACGAAAGGCGCGGGCAGCGCGCGGGCTATATGTCCGGTGGCGAACAGCAGATGCTGGCCATCGGTCGCGCGCTGATCGCCCAGCCCAAGCTGATCTTGCTGGACGAGCCGTCGCTGGGCCTCTCGCCGCTGCTGGTGGAGGAGATTTTCACGATCATCGGTCGCATCAATCGCCAGACCGGCGTGTCGATGTTGCTGGTCGAGCAGAACGCCAATGTCGCATTGGCGATCGCGCATGAGGGCTATATCATGGAAACCGGAAAGGTGCAGTTGAACGGCCCTACGCATATGCTGCGCGAGGATCGCGACGTGCGCGAATTCTATCTGGGGCATGGCGCTGCCGGCGAGAAATCCTATCGCGACGTCAAGCATTACAAGCGCCGCAAGCGCTGGCTGTCGTAAACATCAGACCGCATCAGGGAACCGCGCCTATGACCCGCGCCATTCAGCCCAATACCCTGCCCGAACTGACCATGCCGCAAATGCTGGCGCAGAATGCCAAACGCATCGGCACGCGCACAGCGATCCGGCAAAAGGATTTCGGGATATGGAACCCGACAAGCTGGGCGGATTATTTCAACCGTGCCTGCGACGTGGCGCATGGGCTTCATGCGCTGGGGGCGGGCGTGGGCGGGCATGTCGCCGTTCTGGCCGAAAACCGCATCGAATGGGTGCTGGCACAGATGGGCGCGGGGCTGGCCGGTGCAGTGACCGTCGGCGTCTATGCGACCTCGCCTGCCGGCGAAGTAGGCTATGTGCTGGAGCATTCCGACAGCGAGGTGGTGATCTGCGAGGATCAGGAACAGGTCGACAAGGTGCTGGAGGTGCGCGACGCGCTGCCCCGCCTGCGCCGGATCGTCGTGATCGAGACAAAGGGCATCCGCGCCTATCCCGACGACATCGTGACCTCGTTCGCCGCGATGGAGGCCGAGGGGGCCGCCGCGCGCCTGCGCGCGCCCGATTTCGTGCCGGGGGTGCTGGCGGCGCAGCGCCTCGATGACATTGCGCTGATGATCTATACCTCCGGTTCGACCGGCAAGCCAAAGGGGGCGATGCTGTCCTGGCGCAACCTGCGTGCGCAGGCCTTTGCCATTCAGGGTCTGCTGGGGCTGGGGCCACGCGACACGCATCTGTCCTATCTGCCGCTGTGCCACGTGGCCGAGCAGATGCTGACCACCATGTCGCCGGTCTATGCAGGCTCGCGCGTCGATTTCGGGGAATCCCTGCGCACCGTGCAGGAGGATCTGCGCGAGGTCGCGCCGACCACCTTTCTGGGCGTGCCGCGCATCTGGGAAAAGCTGCATTCCGCCATTCATATCGGCATGATGGAGGCCGGCGGCCTGCGCCGCGCGCTATACGATCGCGCGCTTGCTGCCTGTGCGCCCTTTGCGCTGGTCCCGAGGGCGCAGCGAACCCTGCGCCAGCGGCTGACCTTTGCGCTGTGGTATTGGCTGGTGTTTCGCGCGCTTCAGAACTTTATCGGGCTGCGCCGGGCGCGACTGGCCTATACGGGCGCAGCCCCCATCTCGCCCCTGATCGTGCAGTATTTCCGCACCATCGGCGTGCCGCTGATCGAGGTTTACGGCGCGACCGAAACCTCGGGCGTGGCGCTGGGGCAGCGGCTTGACCAACTGGTGCCCGGATCGGTCGGCGTGCCGGTCCCCAATCTGGAAACCCGCATTGGCGAACATGGCGAGTTGCTGGCGCGCGGCGAGACTGTGTTTGCAGGCTATTACAAGAACGAGGCCGCAACTGCGCAGACCATCCGCGACGGCTGGCTGCATACCGGCGATGTGGTGACGGAAACGGGCGGGCAATATCGCGTCATCGACCGGTTGAAAGACATCATGATTACCGCAGGCGGCAAAAACCTGTCGCCGTCCGAGATCGAAAACGCGATGAAATCTAGCCCTTATATCAAGGAATGCATCGTCATCGGGGAACGGCGCCGCTTTGTGTCCGCGCTGATCCAGATTGATTTCGACACGACAGCGAAATGGGCCGAGGAACAGGGCATCGCCTATACGACCTTTCGCTCGCTGGTCGAACATCCGCAGGTGTCGGGGCTGATCGGCGCCGAGGTTGCGGCCCATAACGCCGGGCTGGCGCAGGTCGCGCAGGTGCGAAAATTCCATCTGCTGACCAAGGAACTGGACCATGACGACGACGAGGTGACGGCGACGATGAAGGTCCGGCGCGCCAACATCTTTGCCAAATACGAGACCGAGATCGAGGCGCTTTATGCCTGATGCGGGGACAAGCCATGATTGATCTGAAACCCCGCCGCGCCTGGGAAAGCGACGAGGCCGCACAATTTCGCGCCGCGCTGCGCCGCTTTCTGGCCGACGAGGCGGTGCCGCGCGATCCGCAATGGCGCGCACAACGCTTTGTGGATCGCGATTTCTGGCGTCTGGCGGGGGATATGGGCGTGCTGTGCCCCTCGATCCCCGCCGAATATGGGGGCGGCGGCGGCGACTTCACCTTCGAGGCCGTGATAGGCGAGGAGTTGGGTTATTGCGGGCTGACCTCGTTTCAGCAGATCATCCACGGCACCATCGTCGCGCATTATCTGCTGGCCTATGCCGATGCCGATCAAAAGGCGCGCTGGTTGCCGAAACTGGCCTGCGGCGAATGGATCGGCGCCATCGCCATGACCGAGCCGGGCGCGGGCAGCGACCTCAAGGCGCTGCGCTGCACGGCGCGCCGGGATGGCGATGATTATGTGGTCGATGGCTCGAAAATCTTTATTACCAATGGCATCATGGCCGATCTGGTCATCCTTGCCTGCACCACCGACCCGGCTGCGGGTGTGCGCGGCATCTCGCTGCTGGTGCTTGAGGCGGGCGACGCGCCGGGGTTCACGCGCGGGCGCAATCTGCACAAGATCGGAATGCATGGCTCGGACACGGCAGAACTGTTCCTTGACGCGGTGCGCATCCCGGCCGCGAACCTGCTGGGCGGCGTCGAGGGGCGCGGTTTCTATCAGATGATGGAGCAACTGCCGCAAGAGCGGCTGGGTGTCGCGGTCGGCGCGCAGGCGCTGGCTGAACATGGCGTCGCCATCACGCTGGATTATGCCCGCACGCGACGCGCCTTTGGTGGCGCGATCCTCGATTTGCAGGTGCCGCGTCACATGCTGGCCGATTGTTTGCGCGAGGTGCGTGTCAGCCGCGCCTTTATGGATGACTGCATTGCGCGCCACAGCCGGGGTGATCTGGACGGTGCGGGCGCCTCTGTCGCCAAGCTGCACACGACCGAGATGCTGGGCCGGGTGCTGGACAGTTGCCTGCAACTGCATGGCGGTTACGGCTATATGGAGGAATACCCCATCGCGCGCATGTTCGCCGATGCCCGCGTGCAGCGTATCTATGCCGGTGCCAGCGAAATCATGAAGGACATCATCGCGCGCGATTTCTGAGGCGCGCGCAATTGCCGAGGGTCGGGGAGGGTTGGAATGAAGCTGGACGGAATCGCGGCCATCGTGACCGGAGGCGCCTCGGGGTTGGGGGCTGCGGCGGCACGCGCGCTGGCGCAAGGCGGCGCGCGGGTCGCGATCCTCGATTTTGACGCCGGGGCGGCGGCGCGGGTCGCGGATGAGGTTGGCGGCATCGCCGTGCCCCTGGACGTGACCGATGCCGCAGGCGCATCCGAGGCCATCGCGCGCGCGGCGCAGGCTCATGGCCCCGCGCGCATCCTTGTCAACTGCGCGGGCATCGCGGCGGTGCGCAAGGTGATCGGCAGGCAAGGCGTCATGCCCTTGGATGAATTTCGCCGCTGCGTCGAGGTCAACCTGATCGGCAGCTTCAACATGATCCGCCTTTTTGTCGATGCCGCCCAAAGCCTCGACCCGCTGGACGGCGGAGAGCGCGGGGTGATCGTCAACACCGCCTCGGTTGCGGCCTATGACGGGCAGATCGGGCAGACGGCCTATGCGGCCTCCAAGGCGGGTATCGTGGGCCTGACCCTGCCTGCCGCCCGCGAATTCGCGCCCCTGGGCATCCGCGTCGTCACGATTGCGCCCGGCATCTTTGCCACGCCGATGCTGGAAAGCCTGCCGCCCGCCGCGCAGGAAAGTCTGGGCGCCGCGGTGCCGTTTCCCTCGCGGTTGGGCAAGCCCGCCGAATATGCGGGATTGGTGGCGCATATCATCGACAACCCGATGCTGAACGGCGAGGTGATCCGGCTGGACGGCGCGCTGCGCATGGCACCGAAATAGGGCAGGGGGGCGCATGATGGGCGAGGCATATATTTTCGATCACCTGCGCACGCCGCGCGGTCGGGGCCGGGCGGATGGCGCGCTGCACGCCGTCACGCCGATCCGGCTGGCGACGGGCGTGCTGGAGGCGTTGCAGGCGCGCAGCCTGCCCGACACGGCGCTGGTGGACGACATCATCATGGGCATCGTTGGCCCCGTGGGCGAGCAGGGCCAATGCCTGCCGCGCATCGCCGCCATCGCCGCAGGTTGGGCCGAAACCGTCGCGGGCGTGCAGATCAACCGCTTTTGCGCCTCGGGGCTGGAGGCCGTGAACATGGCCGCGGCCCGGATCATGGCCGGGCAGGCCGACATGATCGTCGCGGGCGGCGTCGAGTCCATGTCACGGGTGCCGATCCTGTCGGATGGCGGTGCATGGGGCGCAGACCCCGCGGTGGCGCTGGCGACGCATTTCGTGCCGCAGGGCATTTCCGCCGATCTGATTGCGACGCAGTGGGGCTACGGGCGCGAGGCCCTTGACGCATTTGCCGTGGAAAGCCATCGCCGCGCGGGCGCGGCATGGGCGGCGGGTCGTTTCGACGGCGCGGTGGTGCCCGTGCGCGACGCCGATGGCACGGTTTTGCTGGCCCGTGACGAAACCGTCCGGCCCGGCACCACGCTGGCCGATCTGGCGGCGCTGAAACCCGCCTTTGCGGCGATGGGCGAGGCGGGGTTCGACCGGGTGGCACTGTCGCGCTATCCGCATCTGGCGGCAATTGCACATGTCCACCACGCGGGCAATTCCTCCGGTATCGTGGATGGCGCGGCGGCGGTGCTGCTGGGCAGCGCCGGGGCCGGGCGCGCGGCGGGTCTGCGTCCGCGCGCGCGCATCCGCGCTTGGGCCGAGATCGGGTCCGAGCCGACGATCATGCTGACCGCGCCCTCCTTCGCGGCCGAAAAGGCGTTGAAACGGGCCGGGATGACCCCCGCTGATATTGATCTGTTCGAGGTGAACGAGGCTTTTGCCGCCGTCGCGCTACGCTTTATCGAGGCGCTGGCGCTGGATCCGGCGCGGGTCAATGTCAATGGCGGTGCGATCGCGATGGGGCACCCGCTGGGCGCGACGGGGGCCATTATCCTTGGCACCGCGCTGGACGAGCTTGAGCGGCGCGGGCTGACCACGGCGCTGGTGACGCTGTGCGTGGGCGCCGGGATGGGCGTGGCCACGGTGATCGAGCGGATATGAGGGCGCCATGCTGAAGACCTGCCTTTCCGACACCATTGCCATCGTCACCATTGACCAGCCCGACCGGGCGGTGAACGTCGTCTCGGTCGCGCTGTCGCAGGCGCTGGCGGCCGAGATCGCCCGCCTTGCTGCGGATGCAACGGTTACGGGCATCGTGCTGACCTCGGGCAAGACGGGCTTTGCCGCCGGGGCCGATCTGGCCGAGGTGGTGGCGGCCATCGCCGGCGGGCAACCGATGACGGTTCTGGCCGCCCTTGGTCAGCAGATTCGCGCGATGGAGCGTTGCGGCAAGCCCGTGGTCGCGGCCCTGACGGGCACCGCCCTTGGCGCGGGGCTGGAACTGGCGATGGGGTGTCATTACCGCATCATCGCCGACGACCCGCAGGCACGTCTTGGCCTGCCCGAGGTCACGCTGTGGCTTTTTACGGGCGCGGGCGGCACGCAGCGCCTGCCGCGTCTGGTCGGATTGCAGGCCGCGCTGCCCATGCTGACGGGCGGCGCGCCGGTGGATGCGGCCCGCGCGCTGGCGCTGGGGCTGGTGGATGCGGTCGTGCCTGCGGCTGATCTGGTTCCGGCCGCCTTGCGCGCCCTGCGTGATGGCCGGGTCGGCGCGCAGCAGCCCTGGGACGGCAAGGGCTGGCAGCCGCCGGGCATGCCGGTCAACGCCATTGGCGGCTTTGGTGCCTTTATCCTTGCAAATGCCACCGTTGCTGCCGAGGCGGGGGCATTTCGTCCTGCGCCGGGGGCGATCCTCTCTTGTGTTTACGAAGGGCTGCGCCTGCCGACAGACCGCGCGCTGGCGGTCGAGGCCGGGTATTTCGCCCGCCTTCTGGCGGCACCGTGCGCCACCGCGCTGATCGAGGCGCGGTTCCTGCTGCGGCAGCGCATGGCCCGGCGCGGGATGCGCCGGGCCGATGCAGGCGATCCCGCGCAGGCCGGGCTGGCGGCGCGGGTCAGCGCGGCGATGGCCGATGCGGCACGCGCCATGCTTGGTGACGGGTGGGCCGCGAATATCGTCAACAACGCCGCCCTGCGCGCCGGTCTGCCCGCGCCGCTGTCGTTTGACCCGGCGGCCATGCCCGCATCGGGTGCTGTGCAGGGGCCGGAACGGGGGGCGGTTCTGGACCGGCTTGCCCTGCGGTTGCTGGACGCGGGCGCGGTTGCGCTGACGGATGCGGGCGACAGCGATCTGGCCGATCTGGTGGCGATGGATCTGGCCGGGTTTCCCGACTGGACCGGCGGGCCGTCGCGATGGCGCGCGGCAGAGGCGGGGCGCGCGGCAGGGCCGGGGGCAGAGACAGAGGCGAAGGGCGCATGATGAGCGACACCTTGGTTACGCTTGAATTTCATTCCGAAACCGGCATCGCCTGGCTGATGTTCAACCGCCCCGATGTGCTGAACGCCATCGACATCGGCATGGCGCAGGATTTCGCCACCGCTGTGGCGCGACTGTCCGGGCTGGGCGGGTTGCGCTGCGTGGTGCTGCACGGCGCGGGGCGTGCCTTCATGGCGGGCGGCGATGTGGCGGGTTTTGCCGGCGCCGCAGAAGGGCAGGTCGCGGCACCGGCTGCCGTGATCGAGGCGCTGCTGTCGGCGCTGAACCCGGCCCTGCTGACCTTGCGCGGGTTGGACGCGCCGGTTCTGGCTGCCGTGCATGGGGTGGCGGCGGGCGCGGGGTTTAGCATCGCGCTGGCGGCCGATCTGGTGCTGGCTGCCGAAGACAGCCGCTTTTTGCTGGCCTATGATCGCATCGGCGCGATTCCCGACTGCGGTGGCAGTTGGTTCCTGCCGCGCCGCATCGGCATGGGGCGCGCGGCGCGCCTGATGCTGCTATCGCAGGAACTGACGGCGCCCGAGGCGCTTGACTGGGGGCTGGCTGACCGGCTGGCCCCTGCCGAGGGGTTTCGTGACGCGACCGAGGCGCTGGCGCAGCGCCTCGCCTCCGGCCCGTCGCGCGCCTTTGGCGCATGGCGCAGGCTGGCGGATTCGGCGTTCCAGTCCCCGCTTGGTCCCCATCTGGAGGCCGAGCGCACGGCCTTTGCCACGCTGACCGCAACGCATGATTTCCGCGAGGGCGCGGTGGCCTTTGTCGCAAGGCGCAAACCCCATTTCAGGGGCGATTAGGCCGCCGCGTGACCGCGCCCCGCCTGCCCTGCCTGAAGGCGCGCGCGTATGGTGTCTGATGAACCATGCGTGCGAGGGCGTCCGCACGAACAGGGAAGGACGCGCGCTGCCCTGCCGATGCAGCAGACGGGTGCGCCGGATACAGATTGATGCAGCGCGCCATCGCCGCGCCGTGATATGCAAGGCTGTGCAACCCCTTGCCCTGGCCGCAAGGCATGACGGGCGCCGCCGGATGATCCCGGTTGCCCCATCGCCGACCGGTACCGGACTGAAAGGACAGACCATGAAAATCCATCGCGCAGGCAGCCAGGCCTCGACCTCCGGCCCGGCTGACTGGTTCACCGGCCGGGTCCGGGTGGACCGGCTGTTCAACGCCGACTTCCCCGATCGTGTGCAGGGCGCGCATGTGACATTCGAGCCGGGCGCGCGCACCGCATGGCACACGCATCCGCTGGGCCAGACGCTGATCGTCACCTTCGGGCGTGGGCTGGTTCAGCGCGCGGGTGGCCCGGTCGAGGCGATCCATCCCGGCGATGTGGTGTTCTTTGAGCCGGGGGAAAAGCACTGGCACGGCGCGGCCCCGGATACCGGCATGAGCCATATCGCCATTCAGGAGGTCGAAAACGGTCAGGTCGTCGCCTGGCTGGAGCATGTCAGCGATGCCGATTATGCCGATCATGGCACCTGAGGCGCGCAACGCGGCAACCACCCCCGGCACGTGCCGCGCCGCTCTGGCGGCAGGGTTGATTGCGGTGATGCCCTGCGGCCGTGCTGGCCCCGGCCGGTCAGGCGCTGGGCATTCGCTGCCGCTTTGCCGGTCAGCAGATCGGCATGCGCCTGACCGACAATCCGATCACTGCCGATCTTGTCCCGATGCGGCCGCCGGATATGACCAGCCGCGATTCCTTCACCATCGAGCAAATCGCCCATCTGGCCCACCTGCCGGCCGAGGCCGTTATGGCCGACTGTTCGGGCGAGGCACCGGGCGATTTGTGCTATTTCCCTACTCGCGGAAATCTGGCCTTCTTTTACGGCGACCACATCTGTCGCCGTGATCTGATTCGCCCTCGACGCATTGCGGGCAGCGTTCAGCCGCCGCCGTTCGCGGGTGAATGCCCGCCGCATATCGAACGTGTTTTCAAGGAGTGTTTCCATGCTTGCCACTGTCATGCACGGCCCGCGCGATGTCCGCTTTGAAACCGTGCCCGACCCGCGGATCGAAAAGCCCACCGACGCGATCATCCAGCTTGCCGCGACCTGCATCTGCGGGTCTGATCTGTGGCCCTATCGCGGGGCGCAGGCGATCGACCGGCCCATGCATATGGGGCACGAATATTGCGGCACTGTGATCGAGGTCGGCCCGGAGGTGAAAACCATCCGCCCCGGACAGTTCGTCGTCGGCAGCTTTTGTCTGTCCGACAACACCTGCCCGCATTGCGCCTTCGGGTTCCAGTCATCCTGCGTGCAGCGCGAATTCATGTCGGGCGCGCAGGCACCCTATGCGCGGGTCGCACTGGCGGATGGCACGCTGGTTGCGACCGAACACATGCCCGATGCCGACATGATCCCGCATATGCTGGCGGTCTCGGATGTGCTGGGCACCGGCTGGTATGCGGCGGTGGCCTCGGGCGTGCGTCCGGGCGGCACGGCGGTCGTGGTCGGTGACGGCGCGGTCGGGCTGATGGGGGTCATGGCCGCCAAACAGTTTGGCGCGGAGCGCATCATCGCCATGTCACGCCACGAAAGCCGTCAGAAACTGGCGGTGGAGTTCGGCGCAACCGACATCGTGGCCGAACGCGGCGAGGACGGCATCGCGCGCATCATGGAGCTGACCGACGGCATCGGCGCGGAATCGGTGCTGGAATGCGTGGGCATGGCCGAATCCATGACGCAGGCGCAGGGCGTCTGCCGTCCGGGCGGCACCATCGGCTATGTCGGCGTGCCGCACGGGGTCAGCTTTGACGGGCAGCAACTGTTCTTTCGCCAACAGCGGATGCTGGGCGGCCCGGCGCCGGTGCGCCGCTTTCTGCCCGACCTGATGGCGCGCGTTCTGGACCGCCAGATCGCGCCGGGCAAGGTCTTTGATCTGACACTGCCGCTGGATCAGGTCGCCGAGGGCTACAAGGCGATGGACGAGCGCCGCGCCATCAAGACCATGCTGGTCGTCTAGAATGCAGCCCCGCCATGCCTCGCCCCTTTCGCGGGGCGCGAGGCTGCGGAAATGGGGCGCGGTCGTCGCACCGGCGCTGCGTGCTGTCAGCGAGATGACAGCATACGGGCGGGGTTTCATGCATCCATGACCTTGGCGGGCGCGGCCTGTCTGCGCGCCGCCTGCCCACGACCGCCGCCCGCCCAAGACTGCTGCCCGCCCACGCCTGCCGCCAGACCCGGACCCGCTGCCGCATGACCGCCGAGCCACCGCCGCTGAAATCCATCGCCTCGCGGCCGGGCTATGTCTGGATCGTCGTGGCAACGGTGTGCATCGGGGCCTTTATGGGGCAGCTTGACGCCAGCATCACACAACTGGTGTTGCCCCGGCTGGAGGTCCATTTCGACAGTCAGGTCGATGCAGTCAGTTGGGTGGCTGTGGTCTATATGCTGACGGTCGCCGCGATGCTGCCGGTCTTCGGCAGGCTGGCCGAGATATTCGGGCGCAAACTCCTGTATTCCGGTGGTTTTCTGATCTTTGTCATCGGCTCGGCGCTATGCGGATTCGCGCCCTCGCTGGAATGGATGCTGGCGGCGCGGGTGTTGCAGGCGATCGGCTCGTCGCTGCTGGCCGCGAACAGCGTGGCGATTATCGTGTCGATCACCGGGCCGCATCAGCGGGGCCGCGCGCTGGGGATACAGGCGGCGGTGCAGGCCGTCGGCATGTGCGCAGGGCCGGCGCTGGGCGGGATCATCCTGTCGGTGGCCGACTGGCGCTGGGTGTTCTGGATCAATGTGCCGGTGGGTATCGCGGGCTGCCTTGTCAGCCTGCTGGTCCTGCCGCAAAGCGACCCCCCAAAGAAGCGCGAGGGCTTTGACCTGACCGGCGCGCTGTATCTGGTGCCGGGGCTGACGCTGATGATGCTGGGGATCAATCAGGCGGGCAGTTGGGGCCTGACCTCGCCCGCGATCCTTGGCGCGGCGGTGGTGGCGCTGGTGCTGCTGACGGCCTTTGTCCACCACGAGATCCGCGCCCCCGCCCCTTTGGTCACGCTGTCGCTGTTCGGCGATCCGCGCTTTTCCCTGGGCAATATTGCCAGCTTTCTGGCCTATGCGATCCTGTTCGGGCTGTTCTTTCTGATGCCCTTTCTGTTCGAGCGCATCCACCACGAATCCCCGCTGCGTGCCGGGTTGTTGCTGACCGTGATCCCGATTGCGCTGGCCGTTCTGGCGCCCCTCAGCGGCGGTTTGTCGGACCGGATCGGCAGCCGCGCGATCTGCACCCTGGGGATGCTTATTGCGGCCGCTGGTCTGGCGGGGCTGTTCTGGCTGCTGCGGCAGATGGGGACGGATGTGCTGCTGGTGACGGCGGCACTTGGCGTGGTCGGCATCGGGCTGGGGCTGTTCGTTGCACCCAACAACAGCGCCATCATGGGCGTGCCGGGCGCGGCGGCGCATGTCGGTCAGGCGGGGGCGATGATGAATGTGATCCGCAACATCGGTTCCAGCACCGGGATTGCGGTGGCGGCGGGGGTTCTGGCATGGCGGATGCAGGCGCATGGCGGCGCCACGCATCAGGCCACACCGGACGCGTTGCTGGACGCCATCCGGCTGGTCGTGGGGCTGTTCGTGCTGGCGGCGCTGGCGGCGGCGGGGGCATCCGCGCTGCACAAACCCGCAGGCTCGTCACCCTGACCCGCCTGCAACCCGAAACGGTAACAGCCCCCGGCAAATCTGTGTTTGCTGTCAGCCGGATAACAGCGCGGCGCAGGCGGGACGGCTAAGCAACAGAAATGTTCCACCAAAAAGCGTTTCCCGCACCCTCTTTATGATGCAAGCCCTGCTGTGTTTCCCCGATTCCGTCGCCCGTGGGCATACCCATGCATTGTTGCGTCACGCGGGTCTCTGGTGGCGCGGATTTTCTGTGTTAGCCTGCCACGACCGGCGGCGGGCGCATCAACAATCCGTGGGGAAATCTCGTGTCGCATTGGCACCTACATTCTATTGACTGGCTTGACGCCTTGCCCAAGCCGCTGCTTGCCCGACTTCGCACCCATTCGACGACCCTGCATTATG
>JAUNTL010000074.1:0-9840 GCA_030538705.1 Paracoccus sp. (in: a-proteobacteria)
GTCGTTCACAGCCTGACCAAATATATGACCGGCAACGGCACCGTGACCGGCGGCGTGGTCGTGGACAGCGGCAGGTTCGACTGGTCGGCCAGTGACAAATTCCCCAGCCTTTCGGCGCCTGAGCCGGCCTATCACGGGCTGAAGTTCCACGAGACCTTTGGCAATCTGGCCTTTACCTTTCACGGCATTGCCATCGGGCTGCGCGATCTGGGCATGACGATGAACCCGCAGGCGGCGCATTACACGCTTCTGGGGATCGAGACGCTGGGCCTGCGTATGGACCGCCATGTCGAGAACGCGCGCAAGGTCGCCGCATGGCTGGATGCCGATCCGCGCGTGAGTTCGGTCACCTATGCCGGGCTGGAGGGGGCGCCGCGCGCCGATGTCGCGGCGCGGGTCTATCCCAGGGGAACCGGGGCGCTGTTCACGTTCACCGTGCGCGGCGGATATGAGGCCGGGGTGCGGCTGGTCGATGCGCTGAAACTGTTTGCCAATGTCGCGAACCTTGGTGACGCGCGTTCGCTGGTGATCCATTCCGCATCGACCACCCACCGCCAGCTGACCGAAGAACAGCAGATCGCCGCCGGCGCCGGGCCGGATGTCGTGCGCCTGTCGGTCGGGCTGGAGGACGCGCAGGATCTGATCGCCGATCTTGATCAGGCGCTGGCGGTGGCAACCGCCTGAGGCACAGCCGGAACATGCGAAAGGCCCGGCCGGATCATCCCCCGGCCGGGCCTTTCTTGTCTGTGCATCCTGTCGGCGCGATCAGTTCGCCGGGGCTTCGGTTGCCGGCGGCGTGTCCGGCGTGGCTGCCGCATCGCCGGACCCGGTGTCAGGTGCGGGATAGCGGGTCGGCCGGTTGGCGGGCGAGACGGCTGTGCAATCGGCCGCGGGGGACAGCGCAAAGCTGACCTCGACATCGGCGGTAAACGCGACCTCGCCACCCTGAACCGGGATGCTTTTTGCGTCAGCCGCGCCAAAACGTGCCGTGGCCATCATCGGGGCCTCGGGCGGCATCATGCCGCGCTGCGGTTCCCCGATGCGCAGGATCGCGCCCAGTTCGACCCCGGCGGCAGCGGCGATGACGCCGGCGCGGTGGCGTGCGTCCTCGACTGCCGCGCTCAGCGCCTCATCCTTGGTGACGCCCGAATCCTCGCGGATGAAGCTGATGCCCTGCATCTCATTGGCGCCGGCGGTCACGATACTGTCCAGCACCGTGCCGGTCCGGGCGATATCGGTGACGCGCACCGTCAGCATGTTCTGGGCCATATAGCCGGTGATCGCCGGGGGCGTTCCGTCCTCGGGATAGTTCATCACCGGGTTCAGCGTCAGGCCCGAGGTCTGGATGTCGGTTTCTGCCAGCCCCGCCTCGCGCAGCGCATCCAGCACGGCCTGCTGGCGCGTTGCATTGTCCTGCATCGCCTGTGCCGCGGTTTCGGCCTGTGTCGTCACGCCAAGCGAGATCATCGCCTGATCAGGGGCGACGCGCGATTCACCATGCCCCGAGACATTCAGCACGCCCGGCATGCATTTGCCGCCATGGGCACCGGGCATAGCCATCGCGGGCAGACCCGCCATCGTGACAAGGGCCGTGGCCATAAGCGCGGCGCGGGCAGAGGGGAGCAGGAGCATCGGGTTCGTCCTTTCGTATGTTTGCGGGCCATCCGGCCTCGCCGCTGAAACGCCGCTGTGACGGTTTTGTTCGATCACGATTGCGCGCGTTCTTCCCAAAAGGCGCTGTTCGGGTTATTCAGGGGAAAAGCACCAAGCGGCCGGAAAAGGCACAGCACATGAACGAGCAGTTGAAACATGGGGCGCTGCGCGCGCCATCAGGCGGTTTTGCATTGGGCTTTCAGCCTGACGGGGTGCAGCTTTTGCATCTTCGTGACGGCGCATGGACCGAGCTGGGCCGCGCGCCCTTCAGCGGTGATCTGCGTGGCGGGCTGGCAGAGTTCAGCCGCCGGCTCGATGCCGCCGAGGCGACCGGGCTGGCGCTGATCATCCCCGAGGATCAGATCCTTTATACGGATATTGTCCTGCCGGCCGCCGCCGGTGTGGACGAGGCATTGCGCGCCGGGCTGGACGGGCTGACACCTTACCGCGTCGATCAGCTTGCCTATGACTATATGCCGGCCGATGCCGCGCCGGGCACGCATGTCCGTGTTGCTGCCGTCGCCCGTCAGACCCTGCATGAGGCCGAGGATTTCGCCGTGCGCCACGGTTTTGCGCCCGAGCGCTTTATCGCGGCGCCGGACCGGGGGCGTTTCCCGCATATGCCCGATTTCGGCCGCACCAAGCTGGTCGAGGAATGGGCGCGCGCGGCCGCGCTGCCGGGGGTTTCGCTGTCCCCGGATGCATCTGCCGGGCATGAGGCCGGCGAGACAACGCCAGCCGCGCCCGGGGCATTGCCGGCCGGGGCGGAACCACCTGCGCCGGATGCCGGCCAGAAATCCGCGCCCGTGCCCGGCCTGACCGGGGCAACGGCCACAGGTCCGGCAGTGGAGACAACGGCGCAGGACACACCCGGGATGGCTGTCGCGGCAATAGCCGATGTGGCAGGCATGAGCGCTGCACCATTGCCCGGACCCGCCGCGCCTGGCGCCGTTGTTGTCGCAAGGCCCGGCGCCGTTGCGGCCCCGGTCGTATTGAGCCGCGTCACGCCGCATATCCGGCCGACCACATCCCAGCCATTGCTGCGCGGCATTTCGGTCATCGGACCGGAAATCGAACTTGCGCAGCCCGTGACCGCTGCCCCTGCGCCGGCGGCAGCCCTGCGTTCGGGGGCCGGATCGGCGATCACCGCCCCGGCGGCCGTGCCCACAGCCGAAGGGGCGGCCACCGTGCAAAAACCGCTCAATGCGCGCGCCCGCGCCTTTCATGACCGCGCCCGTGCCGCCCGCGATCAGCGCGCGCCAAATGGGGCGGCGCACCCGGCGGGGGCCGCCGCAGGCCGCCGCGCCGGGCTGGCCGGGGCCATGCCGCTGGTCGGGCTGCTGGTGCTGGGGCTTGGGATCGCCGCGACGATGGGCAGCCGTGAACCGGTTGTCGAAACCGCCGCACCCTCCCTTCCGGTGCCTGTCGATCAGACCCCGGCCGAAAGCCTCGTTGCAACGATGCCGTCCGGCACGGCACCGGTGCCGCAGGACGCGCCTGAGGCCGTAGCGTCCGCCCTGCCTCATCGGGACGCGGTATCAACTGAACCGGCTGCGCGTGTCGCGACGGCAGTGGAACCGAGCGCTGCGTTTGATGCGGTGCCGCAAGATGCGCCTGCGGGGCAGGGGGCTGTGGCCTCGGCTGAGGGTGTTGTGCCGGCGGCCCTTGGTGCCCAGACGGCCGGTTCCGTCAATCCGACCGCACTGAGTGCTGCGGCCTCGCTGGTCGAATCCGCCTATGCTGCGCCGGAAAATTCGGGGCTTGCCCCGCCTGCCGCCCTCTCGGCGTTGCAGCCCGCCGCGCCATCGCCTGCACCGCTTGCCGTGACCCCGGCGCCTGTGGTTGCTGCGGCCCCGGCACGTCCTGCGGCGACGGCAACCGAAAACCGGGCAGCGGCGCCAGCGGCCGAACGCCGGGCGCCGGTCAGCGCGGCGCGCCCGCAATCGCGTCCGGCGGGTCTTGCCAGCCGTGCCGCCCCGGCCCCTGCGGCGGCGCAACCTGCCGTTCCGGCCCGTGCCGCGACGGTGGCACCCGCCGGCCGGCCGGCGCAGCCACCGGCAAGCACGGTCTCTGCCCCCGCACCCGGCGCGCCCGCCAGCGCGACGCTGCGCAGCTCGGCCCGGCCCAAAAGCGCGCCTTCGCGCAGCACGCCGGCCGCTGCTTCGGCCTCGCCCGATCCGCGTCCTTCGGTGCCGCGTGCCCCCCAGCCCTATGAGCGGCGCGATCAGCCCGAGCCTTCTGGCATCAGACCGCCGCCCAAGCCGCAACAATCCGCCTCTCTTCCGGGCGCCGCGCTGCATTCGCAGCCGGCGCCCGTTCGTTTTTCGGCCGCGCGCAATTTCTTTTCGGCCCGGAGCCATGCCGATGCGGTGAGGCTGCTTGATCAGCCATGGCTTGCGCAGGCCGAGCAGGCAACACCCTCCAGCCCGGTCCGCACCGCCCAGGCCCGCCCGGTCAAACGTCCCGGCGCGGCCACCGCGAATGATGCCGTCAGCAGCGCGGTCGCCGAGGCGATGGCGAGCAGTGGCCGGCCGGCGGCGCGGGCATCGACCGCTGCGGCTCCGGCTGCCTCTGCGGCCAGAGCAGCGGCGCCGACGGCGGGCCGGGTCAGCCGGTCCGGCCGCCCGCCTGCGCGGCCCGCAAGCCGGGCCGTGGCTGCCGCACCGGCCCCGGCACAGGCCAGCACCGCAGGCGTGAATGCCGCCGTGGCCGAGGCCATGTCTCTCGCGCCCACACGTTCGGGCGGGCTGAGCCGGTCGGCCCGTCCGGTCCGCCGCGGTGTCGCGCCCGCAACCACGGTTGCCAGTGCAGCGGCGGTCAATGCCGCGCTTGCGGCCGCCGCCCCCAGCGGATCGGTCGCGGGCCGCGAGGGCACGCTTGCGCCGGACCCGGTTCAGAGCGCCGGTCAGTCCAAAGCCGATGCCGAGGCCGCAGCCCTAGCCGAGCGGCGGCGTCTGGACGATCAGTTACAGCGTCAGGCCGAGCAGCGTGTCCGGGAACGTGCAGCCGCCGACGCCCGCGCCGAAGCGCAGGCCAAGGCTGCCGCCGAGGCCCGTGCCCGTGCGCAGGCCGAGGCCGAGGCCGCTGCCGCCGCGCGGCGCAATCAGACCTATCGCCCGCCCGAGGTCGATAACGAACCCGAGGTGGCCTCGGCCGAGGCAGCCCCGTCCAGCCAGTCGGTTGCCAATAACGCGACCATGCGCGGCATCGACCTTAATGCAACGCAGCTGATCGGCACGGTCGGGGCGGGCAAGGCCAGCCGCGGGCTGGTGCGCCTGCGCAACGGCCGTATCGTCACCGTGCGCCTGGGCGATAACATCAATGGCGGTCAGATCACCTCAATCGGCAGTGGCGGCGTGCAATATGTCAAGGACGGCCGCCAGTTCCGCCTGCCGATCCTGAACGGGCGCTGACCCGGCACCAGAGTGCGGTCCTTTGCCTGACCATGCGGGCCTGTCCGCGTGCCCGGCGATGCGCGGGGTGACGCCATTGCGGCATTCGGTCTGTGGGCGGGGGCCGCTGTCTGGTCCGGCCTTTTGCGGGCATGTCTTGGGACCGCGGCATCGGCCGAGGGAATACAAAGCGCCCACCTTCCCCCCCTGTCCGTTTGCCCGGCGGCGTGCGGGATGATGCCTTTGCGGCATCGGTCTGCGTGCGGGTGGACAGCTATCCGGTCCTTTGCGGGCATGCCCGGGACCGTTGCATCAGCCGAGATAAACACAAGGCCGGCGCCTGCCTTTCCCCCCTGTCCGCCGGCCCGGTGACGCGCGGGATGATGCCATTGCGGCATTCGGTCAGTGGGCGGGGGCCGCTGTCCGGTCCGGCCTTTCGCGGATCAGCTCCGGTGGGGGCCGGCCTCAGGGAGGGCAGGCGCAAAGCGCCCGCCGCCGCTGTTCCGGCCCGGATGCCCGGACTGCACCGCGCCATGCAAAAGGCCGCCCCGGGGGGCGGCCTTTGGCTGTTGGTGTGACGGGATCAGGCGGCGCGGGCCAGCAGCACGTCATCGACCTTTTTCTGTGCGCCCGCGGCATCCATGCCGCCGACGGCTGCGACTTCGCGGGTCAGGCGGTCCAGTGCGGCCTCATAAAGCTGGCGCTCGGAATAGGACTGTTCACGCTGATCATCGTTGCGGTGCAGGTCGCGCACGACCTCGGCGATGGCCAGCAGATCGCCCGAGTTGATCTTTTGCTCATATTCCTGCGCGCGGCGCGACCACATCGCACGCTTGACGCGGGCCTTGCCCTTGAGCGTCGTCAGCGCCTGTTCGACCAGATCGGGGCTGGCCAGGCCGCGCATCCCGATCTCGCTTGCCCTTGCGGTCGGAACACGCAGGGTCATCTTGTCCTTTTCGAACGAAATCACGAACATTTCCAGCACCATGCCGGCGACTTCCTGCTCCTCGATAGAGATGATGCGGCCCACGCCATGCGCGGGATAGACAACGAAATCATCGGGACGAAATTCGGATTTCTTGGTTTTGGACATGAGGTTTCCTTCTGGTTACGGTTGCGCGACGGGCTGATCCGCGACGCAACGGCCCAACGGCGGGCGGCGCCCGTTCCGTCAGACCGGTCTGGCTGTATACATGATCTCCGCCGGGCAGACGGCGGATAGCCTTCCTTTCCATGCCGAGAGAGGGCATTCGCCCGGCAAAATGTAACAGCTTTATATCATAAAAAACGGCTTGAAAAAAGCCGTCTCACCGCATAATGGCAAGATCGCATTGAGGGATATTATTATATCCTTATCAATCCGTTACGGTATCGCCTTCGCAGGGTGGCCGCGCTGCGGCGCCGCGAATCGGGGTGATCAGTCACCCTCGCCCGGATTGGGGCTGAAGTATTTTTCCAGCTTGCCGGTCACGCCATCCATCTGCTCGTAACCCGGCATCGGCTCTTTCTTGCGGGTGATCACGGGCCAGACCTCGGCATATTTTCGGTTCATCTCGACCCAGGGTTCCATATCCGGTTCGGTATCCGGCCGGATCGCGTCGGCAGGGCATTCCGGCTCGCAAACGCCGCAGTCAATACATTCGTCGGGATGGATGACCAGCGTATTCTCGCCCTCATAGAAACAGTCCACGGGGCAGACCTCGACGCAGTCGGTATATTTGCACATGATGCAATTATCGGTGACGATATAGGTCATGGCTGGTCCTTATCCGGCGTTCGGGCATCACCTAGACCGCGCGGCCGGGCCTTTCAAGGCGTGATCTGCGGCGGATCGGCGCGGCTGGCGGTCAATTCCGCGCGGATTGCCTGCTCGGCCTTCTGTGCCAGCGTCTTGCGGGTCTCGCCGGAAACGGGGATCGGCGGATGCAGGACGACCTCGACCCGGCCCTGACGCGGCATGGCCAGAACCGCAAGGATATGCGGTCCCAGCGACATATCCCCCCACCAGCCATAGATACGAGGATCGCTGCCGGGCGGGGCGTGATATCTGGCGCTGACCGGCTGGATCGCCAGTGTCGCGGGCAGGCCGGGGGCGAGAAAACCCTGAAACAGCGTGGCCTTGAAGGGCAAGACCCGCAGCCCGTCGCTTGACGTGCCCTCGGGAAAGAACAGCAGCCGGTGGCCGGCCCCGGTGCGGGCGGCGAATTCATCGGCCTGCGCCCCGGCCAGCCGGGGATCTCGGGTGACGAAATGGGTATCGGTGACGCGGGTCAGGATATTGATGCCCGGCCAGGTCGAGACCTCGGATTTTGCGACAAAGAAGACCGGCAGAGCGGCGTTCAGCGTGAATATGTCAAGCCAGCTTGAATGATTGGCAACGACCGCCCCCGGCCCGCTCATCGGCTGGCCGATACGCCGCCAACGCAGCCCGATCGCCCATAGCACACAGCGGCACACCGCCTGCACGAAAGGCCCGCTGAGCGGGCGGCGCGGACCGCTCAGCATACGTTCGGCCAGACGCAGCAGCAGCAGCAGCGGCACAGAGATCACCAGAACGCCGACCGCCGGCACGCCGCGGCGGATCACCCGCAGCCATCCCCGCCAGCCGCCGACGCGGTGGACGGGATAGGGGGCGTCCAGCCAGTCCGGCGCGCTCAGCCCTTTTTCTGCCATCGGCCGGTATAGAAATCGCGATGCTTTGCCGACATTGCGGCTGTATCCATCAGCAGCAAGACGTCGGTCGTATTGAAATCATGGTCGATCCATGCGCCCTCGCCGACGGTGCCGCCAAGACGCAGATAGCCCTTGATCAGCGCCGGCATGGCCAGCATGGCGGCGCGGCGGTCCAGATCGGCGGCCGGGATCAGGTTCATCTCCTGGCGGTGATCGGGGCGGGCTATGGGGCGAAGCGCCTCGGGGGCAAGGTGATTATGGTGCAGCCAGGCAAGCGGCTGGGCAAGTGCCGCCGGGTCGGTGCCGTGGAACGAGGCCACGCCGAACAGCAGTTCGATCCCGCTTTCCAGAACATAGTCCGACAGCGCGCTCCACATCAGGAACATTCCCGCGCCGCCGCGATACTCGGGCAGCATGCAGGACCGGCCCAGTTCCAGCAACGGCCGCCCCGAGGCGATCAGCGGTGCAAGATCATATTCGGATTCGCAATAAAACCGGCCAAAAGCCGCCGCGCGATCACCCGGCAGCAGGCGATAGACGCCGACGACATGATCCAGTGTCGAGGCATCGCGGCGCGTGTCGATCAGCAGCAGGTGGTCCGCGACGGGATCAAACTCGTCGCACTCCAGCCGTTGCTGATGATCGACCAGCGGGCCGTCGCCCCCCAGTTCCTCGACAAAGACACGGTAACGCAGGCGCTGCGCGGCTTTTATATCCTGCTCGCCCGAGGCGAGGCGGATGCTGAAAAAGCTGCTGTCAGGGGTCATCGGCCGTCCTTCGTGCCCGGAAAGGGATGCCGGGACTGTCCGGCGCGATCGTCTGGATGTCTAGGCAAGGCGCGGCGCGATTGCAACACCAACGGGCGCGCATGCAAATTGTGTAATTGTAAATTGACTCTGCTTCAGGTTGATTTCAGACAAAGGCCATGTGCCGCCTGATCCGTATCAGCCGAGACCAGTTCCAATGTCACCCGGCTGCCGTCGATGACACGCTTGCCGGCTTCGGTGAAGTTGACGGTGATGCGGTCGCCGATGCGCGACTGGACCTGTCCCTCGCCCCATTCGGCGGCGTCAGGGTGGCGCACGATCATGCCGGGTTCCAGAAATCCGTTCATATGAAAGCTCCTTTGCCATGAGTTATGTCCAGACAAGCGCCGCTGCAATCGCCGATGAAGGAGGCTCGCTGGCCATGCGTCTGGTTGCGCTGACCGCGTCGCGGCTATGTCATGATCTGGTCTCGCCGCTGGGTGCGATCGGCAACGGGGTTGAGCTGCTGGAAATGACCGGCGCGCCGGCACGTCTGGATGACAGTGCCGAGTGGTCGCTGATCGGCGACGCGCTGCGTGTGGCGCAGGGGCGGATCGAGTTTTTTCGTATGGCCTTTGGTCAGGCCGGACGGACTCAGCGCGTGTCACATGCCGAATTCGCGGCGCTGATCGCGCAGATGGAACAGGCGGGCCGGCTGAGGATCACGCTGGAGCCGGGCGAGGATCAGGCCCGCGCCACGGTCAGAATGGTGTTGCTGGCCCTGATGTGTATCGAGACGGCGATGCCCTGGGGGGCAAGTGTCGCGATCCGCCAGACCGGGCAGGGCTGGCAGATCGACGCGCAGGCCGGCCGCACGCGCGACAATCCGGTGCTGTGGGCATGGCTGGACGGGGTTGATCCCGGCCGGCCCGATCCTGCGGCATCCGAGGTGCAGTTTCCCCTGCTGGCACTGGCCGCGCAGGAGATGGGCCGCCGCATCAACTGGTCACTGGGCGCCGAGGCCGCGCGGATCAGCTTCTGACCCCGGCGCGGCCGGGCAATGCCGCAGATGGGGCGCCACCATCGCCAGTTATGCCTGTGGCAGAGCGGGTGCGGTCAGTGCCGTCACCTTCCGGGCTGACCCTTGTCGCGGGGCTGCGCCGCGCGGGGCACAGGGGCGGGCGATGCCGCAGATGGGGCGCTGCCCTCGTCGGCTGCGCCCGTGGCAGAGCGCGTGCGGTTCGGTGCCGTCACCTTGTGGGCTGACCCTTGTCACGGGGCTGCGTTCGCGCCGGGACACAGGGGCGGGCATGCCCGCCCTGCGGCGGTGGATGTGACACAATTCCGCGTCTGGCCCGCGCCCGTGCCCGCACCCC
>JAUNTL010000074.1:9850-17513 GCA_030538705.1 Paracoccus sp. (in: a-proteobacteria)
GGCAGGGGCAGGGGCGCGCTGGATCAGTCGCGCACCGTGCCGGCACCGGTGACCAGATATTTGAAACTTGTCAGCTGCTCGGCCCCGACCGGGCCGCGGGCATGCATCTTGCCGGTGGCGATGCCGATTTCAGCGCCCATGCCAAATTCGCCACCGTCTGCGAACTGGGTCGATGCATTATGCATCAGGATGGCGCTGTCGAGCCGGGTAAAGAACTTTTGCGCCGTCGCATCATTCTCGGTCAGGATCGATTCGGTATGGCCCGAACCATGGCGGCGGATGTGGTCGATGGCGCCATCCACGCCATCAACCAGCCGGGCAGCAATGATGCTGTCAAGAAATTCGCGCCCGAAATCATCGGGTTGTGCGGGGACCGTGCCCGGTATCGCCGTCAGGTCGCCGTCGGCCCTGACCTCGACCCCGGCATTCAGCAGATCGCGGATCAGGATGTCGCCGTGGCGATCAAAAAAGGCACGGTCAATCAGCAGGCACTCGGCCGCGCCACAGATGCCGGTGCGCCGGGTCTTGGCGTTCATCACCACGCGGCGCGCCTTTTCCAGATCGGCATCGCCATCGGCATAAACGTGGCAGATCCCCTCCAGATGGGCGAATACCGGCACCCGCGCCTGTTGCTGGACCAGCCCGACCAGCCCCTTGCCGCCGCGCGGGATGATGACGTCGATCAGCCCGGCCGCCTGCAACATCGCCGCGACAGCCGCGCGGTCGCGCGTGGGCACGATCTGGACCGACGCCTCGGGCAGGCCGGCCGCGCGCAGGCCCGCGATCATGCATTCATGCAGCGCCGCCGAGGAATGGATCGAATCGCTGCCCCCGCGCAGGATGACGGCATTGCCTGATTTCAGCGCCAGCGCCCCGGCATCGGCGGTGACATTGGGCCGGCTTTCATAGATCACCCCCAGCACGCCGAGCGGGGTCGAGACCCGCGCGATATGCAGCCCGTTGGGGCGGTCCCATTCGGCCAGCACGCGGCCGACCGGATCGGGCTGGCCGGCAATCATGCGCAGACTGGCGGCAATGGCCGCCAGACGCTCGGGGTTCAGGGCCAGACGGTCGGTCATCGCCGGCGACAGCCCTGCCGCCCGCGCATGATCCAGATCGCGGGCATTGGCGGCAAGAATCTCTGTCTCGCGGCTCTCGACCGCGTCGGCCGCGGCGCTCAGCGCGGCGGCCCTTTGATCCGCGCCGGCACTTGCCAGTTCGGCCGCGGCTGCGCGCGCATCCTGTGCCATGCGCGTCACCAGTGAAACCGCATCCTCATCCGTCATCGCATCCATCGCCTGTCCCTTTTGCCTTGCCTCACCCGCAGCAGATGGGGTCAGGCGCGCGGATCGCCAAGGGCGGCAACACCGGGCAGTTCCTTGCCCTCCATCCATTCCAGAAAGGCGCCCCCGGCGGTCGAGACGAATGTGAAATCATCCGCGACGCCGGCCTTGTTCAGCGCGGCGACGGTATCGCCGCCCCCCGCGACCGAGATCAGGCCCCCCGCGCGCGTCAGCCGCGCCGCCTCTTGCGCGCAGGCATTGGTCGCGGCATCGAAGGGCGCGATTTCAAACGCGCCCAGCGGCCCGTTCCAGATCAGCGTGCGGCAGGCGGCAAAGACGGCATTGATCGCCGCCACCGTCTGCGGGCCGGCATCCAGGATCATCGCGTCCTCGGGGCAGGCATCCGCGGCGATGGTCTGCGCGGGCGCACCTGCCGCGAACTCGCGCGCCACGACGATATCAACCGGCAGGTGGATCGCACAGCCCCGCGCCGCCGCCTTTGCGAGAATACGGCGCGCCGTATCGGCCATATCACGCTCGGCCAGCGATTTGCCGACCGGGATGCCCTTGGCAACCAGAAAGGTATTCGCCATGCCGCCGCCGATCACCAGATGATCGACCTTTTCGATGAGGTTCTCCAGCAATTCCAGCTTGGTCGAGACCTTGGCCCCGCCGACGACCGCAACCAGCGGGCGCTGCGGGTCGCCAAGCGCCGCATTCAGCGCGTCCAGCTCGGCCTCCATCAGCTTGCCGGCGGCGGCGGGCAGCAGCCGCGCCAGCGCCTCGGTCGAGGCATGGGCGCGGTGGGCGGCCGAGAATGCGTCATTGACATAATCCTGTCCGAGCGCCGCCAGCGAGGCCGCGAAGGTCGGATCGTTTGCCTCCTCACCGGGATAGAAGCGGGTGTTTTCCAGCATCAGCACATCGCCCGGCCCCATTGCCGCCACGGCGCGCTTGGCCGTCCCACCGACCGCCTCTTCTGAAAAGCCGACCTTCTGGCCAAGGGCTGCTTCCAGTGCGGGAATGATCTGGCGCAGCGACATCGTGGCCTCCGGCCTGCCCTTGGGGCGACCGAAATGGGCCAGAAGAACCACCTTGCCGCCGGCGGCCTGAATCGCCCGGACGGTGGGCACGATCTTGTCGATCCGGGTGGTGTCGCTGACCTGGCCATCCTCCATCGGAACGTTCAGATCGACACGGGTCAGCACGACCTTGCCGTCGAGATCCAGGTCTTCGATACGGTTGAATTTCATGGTGCCCTCGCTGTTTGATCGTGGGGTTTTTGGGCCATCCTCACCGGATCGTCAATGCGCGCGCGGCAATGCGCGGGACCGGGGCTGACGCCATCGTGCGTTGCAGGGCAAGGCCCGAGGCGTTAGGTCTTGGCCCGACCGCCATCAACAGGAGGCCCGCATGGCCGAGATCACAGATCCCGAAAACACGATTATCATCACGCTGAAGGACGGCCCCGTCACCATCGAGCTGATGCCCGATGTCGCGCCCAAACACAGCGAGCGGATGAAGGAGCTTGCGCGCGCGGGCGCCTATGACAATGTCGCCTTTCACCGCGTGATTGACGGCTTCATGGCCCAGACGGGCGATGTGCAGCATGCCAATATGGAAAAAGACTATAACCCCGGCCGCGCCGGCACGGGTGGCTCGGACCTGCCTGATCTGCCGGCCGAATTTTCGCGCCTGCCTCATGATCGCGGCACGCTGGGGGCGGCGCGCAGCCAGAATCCCAACAGCGCCAACAGCCAGTTTTTCATCAATTTCGGCGATAACCATTTCCTGAACGGTCAATATACCGTCTATGGCCGGGTGATCTCGGGGATGGAACATGTCGACAAGATCGTCCGCGGCGAGCCGCCGGCAAATCCCGACCGCATGCTGTCGGTCAAGGTGGCTGCCGATGTCGAATAAGACCCTGATCCCCGCCGTTATCCCGGCTTTCCTTCTCGCCGCCGGCATGGCCTCGGCCGAGGGGCTGCCCGGTGTCACTGATGGTCCCGGCCCCAATCTGGTGATCGAGGTCGCGGATGCCTCGGGCCAGTCAAGGGGAACGATCACGCTGGATCTGTATGCCGACAAGGCCCCCAATCATGTCGAGCGTCTGGTGACGCTGGCGCGCGCGGGGGCCTATGACGGGGTGGTGTTCCACCGCGTGATCGACGGGTTCATGGTCCAGACCGGCGATGTGCAATATGGCCGGCACGGCGGTGATACCGCGATGGCCGGCATGGGCGGCTCGGACCTGCCCGATCTTGGGGCCGAGTTCAGCGATGTCTCGTTTCAGGCCGGCACGGTGGGCATGGCGCGCAGCCAGAACCCCAACAGCGCCAACAGCCAGTTCTTCATCGACCTTGCCCCGGCGACCTTTCTCGACGGGCAATATACGGTCGTCGGCCAGCTCGTCGATGGATGGGAGGTGCTGAACGCGATCAAAAAGGGTGACGCCGCAGCCAATGGCACCGTGACGGACCCCGATTACATGGTCAAGGTCACGGTCGAAGAGTGACCCCGGCCCTGCGATACCCAAGGCTCCGCGGCGCGTTCTGCGGGGCCTTTGCTGACCGTGGCAGGCGCCCATGACCACGCTTTATATCGATGCCGATGCCTGCCCGGTCAAATCCGAGGCCGAGCGCGTGGCAACCCGCCTGCAAGTGCCGATGGTTCTGGTTTGCAATGGCGGTTTACGTATGCCGCAGAACCCTCTGATCTCACTGGTGATCGTGGATGAAGGCCCCGATGCCGCAGACCAATGGATCGCGGCGCGCTGCGGGGCGGGTGATGTCGTCGTGACATCGGACCTGCCGCTGGCGGATCGCTGCATCAAGGCCGGGGCCGTTATCGTCCAGCCCGACGGCGAGGTTCTGAACGCAACCAATATCGGCCCGCGTCTGGCGACGCGCGATCTGATGGCCGATATCCGTTCGGCCAATCCTTTTCATCAGGGTGGTGGCGCGGGGTTTTCCCGGGCCGACCGGGCGCGGTTTTTGCAATCGCTTGACCGGGCGCTCGGCGCGGCGCAAAGGGACCGGGCCGGCGGCCCGCCTTCCTGACCCCGGGCCGGAATGCCCCGAACCTGACAGGCGCCTGTTGCGGTGCAGGCCTCCGCGAGGTTCCCATGTTCAGCAATTTTGAATGCGTTGATCTGCGGCTTGGCCCGGCGAGCATCCACGCCCGTATCGGGGGCGAGGGGCCGGCGCTGCTATTGCTGCATGGCTATCCCCAGACCCATGTCATGTGGCATGCGCTCGCCGATACGCTTGCCCGGCATTACCGTGTCGTCGTCGCCGATCTGCGCGGCCATGGCGATTCGCTGGCCCATGACGGTGATTTCACCTTTCGCGCCATGGCTGCGGATCAGGTCGCGCTGATGCGCGCGCTGGATATGCCGCGCTTTCACCTCGCCGCCCATGACCGCGGCGCCCGCACCGCGCATCGCATGGCACTGGATCATCCCCATGCGGTGGCATCGGTCGCGCTGCTGGATATCCTTGCGACGCCGGATGTCTGGCGGCTGATGGATGCATGGCTGGCACGGCGCTATTATCACTGGCTGTTTCTGTCGCAGCCCCGGGCAAAAACCCCGCGCATGCGCATATATCGGCTCGCAACCGAAACCACCGGCCGGTCCGGCCGCGCTGTCTTCTGTCGGGAAATATCCCGGGGGAGTCCCGCAGGGACGGGGGCAGCGCCCCCGCCGTGATCAGCCGATCCGCAACATGCGGTGCTTTTTCTTGCCGACCGATATCTTCAGCCCGTCACCGATCAGCACGGCATCGACCACCGTCTGCGGGTCATGCGCGACATCATTATTCAGCCGCAGCCCGCCCTCGGCGATCAGGCGCTTGGCCTCTTTGCCCGATGCGGTGATGCCGGTCTGCACCAGCAGCTGCGCCACCGGCAGGGGCAGGGCGGCGGCACTGATCGTCACCACCTCCAGATCGCCGCCGGCGCCGCCCTGTTCGAACACCTCACGCGCCGTTGCCTCGGCCGAGGCCGCAGCATCGGCGCCATGCAGCAAGGTGGTGACGTGATTGGCCAAGATCACCTTGGCCTCATTGATCTCGGCCCCCGACAGCGCGCCCAGCCGGTCGCATTCACCCACCGGCAGCTCGGTATAGAGCTTGAGGAACCGGCCCACATCGGCATCGGTGGTGTTGCGCCAGAACTGCCAGAACTCATAAGGCGACAACATCTCCGCATTCAGCCAGGTCGCCCCGCCCGCCGATTTGCCCATCTTGCGCCCGTCCGAGGTGGTCAGCAGCGGCGTGGTCAGCCCCCAGACCTCGCGGTCCAGCACCCGACGCGTCAGGTCGATGCCGTTAACGATATTGCCCCACTGATCGGACCCGCCCATTTGCAGCGTGACCCCGTGGCGGCGATAAAGTTCCATAAAGTCATAGGCTTGCAGGATCATATAGTTGAACTCAAGAAAGGACAGCGACTGCTCCCGGTCCAGCCGCGATTTCACCGATTCAAACGACAGCATCCGGTTGACCGAAAAATGCCGCCCGATGTCGCGCAGAAAATCGAGGTAGTTCAGCCCGACCAGCCAGTCGGCATTGTTCAGCATCTGCGCGCCGCCGTCCCCGTAATCGAGATAGCGCGCAAAGACCCGCTGCATCCCGTCGATATTGGCGGCAATCGCGGCATCATCCAGCAGCGGACGCTCGTCGCTGCGGAAAGACGGATCGCCCACCTTGGTCGTGCCCCCGCCCATCAGCGTGACAGGGCGGTTGCCGGTTTTCTGAAACCAGCGCAGCAGCATGATATTCAGCAGATGCCCCACATGCAGCGATGCCGCCGTCGCGTCATAGCCGATATATGCCGTCACCGGCCCCTGCGTCAGCGTGTCGTCCAGCGCCTGAAGATCGGTGCAATCGGCCAGAAAGCCGCGCTCCATGATGATGTTCAGGAACTCTGATTTCGGGGTGGGTGCCATGGCTTACATTCCTTTTCGATGGGCCGCATATACTGGTCCGGGCAATGAAGGGAAAGCCATGGCGGACAGAATGATCAGGGCACTGGGCATGATGTCGGGAACTTCGCTCGACGGGGTCGATGCGGCGATGATCGAAACTGACGGGCGGCGCATCGGCGGGTTTGGCCGCTCCGGCTATCGCGCCTATTCGGGAAACGAGGCGGGCGCATTGCATGCGGCCCTCGGCCAGTGGCCGGCGGGGCCGGCGGTCGCCGATGCGGCGGCGATCACGCAGGCCAGCCATGCCGCATTGGCCGAGGGCTTCCCCGAGGCCGAGCTGATCGGTTTTCACGGCCAGACCCTGGCCCATGATCCGGGCGGGCGCGGCACGCATCAGACAGGCGACGGCGCGGCCTTGGCGCGCGAGACCGGCCGTCCGGTGGTCTGGGATTTCCGCACCGAGGACGTGCGGCAGGGCGGGCAGGGCGCGCCACTGGTGCCGTTCTTTCACTGGGCCTGCGCCGATTGGGCGGCGGGGCAGGGTGTGATCGGGCGCGCGCCACTGGCGTTTCTGAACCTTGGCGGCGTGGGGAATATCACCTGGGTCGATCCCGCCGCCCCCGCGCCCGAGGCGCCCGGCGCCTGTCTGGCCTTCGATACCGGCCCGGCCAATGCGCCGCTGAATGATCTGATGCGCAACCGCAGCCTTGGCGCGCGGGACGAGGGCGGGCGGCTGGCCCGCGCGGGGCGGCCGGATGCGGGCATCATCGCGGACTTCCTGCGTCATCCCTTTTTCGAGGCACCACCGCCGAAATCTCTGGACAGGGATACCTTCGGCGGGCTGGCCGGCGCGGTGGCCGGGCTGGATGATGCCGATGCCGCCGCCACGCTGACCGCTGTGCTGGCGGCATCGGTTGCGGCGGGCTGGCGCTGGCTGCCGTCGCCGCCTGAACGTCTGCTGGTCTGCGGCGGCGGGCGGCACAACCGGGCGATCATGACGGCCTTGGCGGCGGTGCTGGAATGCCCGGTCGCCCCGGTCGAGGATATCGGGCTGGATGGCGACATGCTCGAGGCGCAGGCATTCGGCTGGCTGGCGGTGCGGGTGCTGCGTGGCCTGCCGACCTCGGGGCCGGCGACCACGGGCGCGCCCGGCCCGGTCTGCGGCGGGCGGATCAGCAACCCGGCACGGTTCCGTTGATAATTATCAACGGAACGCCCCATGCGGCGCGGCGGTTGAGGCGGTGATGCAGGTGTTCAGCCTGCCTGTGAAAGTAATCCTGTCCTGAAAGGAGCATTGGATGAAGAACCTCATGTTGACCGCCGCCGTGATCGCGCTTGCCGCACCGGCTGTCGCTCAGACCGCGACCGACACCACCCCCGCGGCCGAGCCGCCCGCCGTCGAGGCCCCCGTGACCGAAGCCCCCGTGACCACGGAAGCCCCCGCGGATGC
>JAUNTL010000075.1:0-1075 GCA_030538705.1 Paracoccus sp. (in: a-proteobacteria)
ATCGGCGGCAGGGGCAACGATACGGTCGATGGCGGCACGGGCAATGACTATGTCATCGGCGGTTCCTATACGGCCGCGAACGGCACCAATACGCTGATCGACGATCTGGAGGCCGATACCCTGATCGGCGGTGCCGGCAATGATACCTTTGCCGTCGGCCAGCATGACCTGATCGCCGATTTCAATACCGGCGATAATCAGGACATCAATGACGGCGATCAGAGCAATAACGACTTTGTCGACCTGTCGCCCTATTACAACTATGACTCGATGCGGGCCTATAACGCTGCGCATGGCACGCATTACACCTATCCGCTGCAATGGATGCGCGACGATCAGAAAGATGACGGGGTTCTGAACCAGGGCTTTATCATCAACCCCGATGGCAGCCATACACCGCTGGTCTTTACCATCCAGAATGGCGGTTCGGCGGTCGATGGCGCAGAGCTGACATGGGATAACACCAATGTCGCCTGTTTCGCCGAGGATACGCTGATCGAAACCTGCCGTGGCGCGGTGGCGATCGGTGATCTTGTGACGGGCGATCTGGTGGTGACGCGCGATCACGGGTTGCAGCCGATCCGCTGGATCGGGCGGACGGTGCTGGCCGGGGCGCGGCTGAGCGACAATCTGCGGCCGGTCCGTATCCGTGCCGGGGCACTGGGTGCCGGATTACCGCTGAATGATCTGGTGGTCAGCCCGCAGCACCGGGTGCTGGTGCGCTCAAAGATCGCGCAGAAGATGTTTGGCGCGCCCGAGGTTCTGGTCGCGGCCAAACAGCTGCTTTCGCTGGAGGGCATTGACCTCATGCCGGTCGAGCGCGTGACCTATGTCCATATGCTGTTTGACCGCCATGAGATCGTGATCTCCAACGGTGCCGAAAGCGAAAGCCTGTATACCGGACCCGAGGCGCTGAAATCGGTCGGCCGTGCCGCGCAGGAAGAGATCTTTGCGATCTTCCCCGAACTGCGCCTGCATGATTACAGCCCGGTCGCCGCGCGCTTTATCGTGCCGGGACGTATGGCGCGCAAACTGGCCCAGCGTCACGCCGCCAATGCCAAGCCGCTGGTCGCCT
>JAUNTL010000075.1:1125-1918 GCA_030538705.1 Paracoccus sp. (in: a-proteobacteria)
GCGGGCCGGGCTGCGGGCCGGGTATCATGCCCGGCCCTTAACCATTGCGCTGCGCGGCAATTTCCGCCATCAAGACCGCCGTGCGGCCCCGTAGCTCAACTGGATAGAGCAGGGACCTTCTAAGTCCAAGGTTGAGGGTTCGATTCCTTCCGGGGTCGCCAGCATGACTATAAATCATTGTTTTTTATAAATTATTTAACCAGGTTGGCAGCACTTTCGGGCTGGTTGACTCCATTCCGTTCTGTTCCTGTTCCTGAAGCCAGCGCCTTCATGGCCGCGCTGGTGGTATAATGCTGCACCTCGTCCAGCGTTTTGTGCCCGTCCCAAGCCATGATTGCATGGGCCGTCCCGCCCGCTTCAGCGATCATCGACAGGCGCGCCTTGCGCAGCCCGTGAGCCGTCTTTCTCGTCGGCCCGGCTGATACCGCGGCATCATTGATGGTGTTGCGAATGCCTTTCACGCTGGCACCTTCTCCCGCGCTTCAAGAAAGGTCAGACCGCCCGCGAGGCAGGCCAGTGCGTCATGCATCATCGTGCCGTCTTTGACGCCCATCCGGCCGGGATGCGGGTCGAACGGGAAAGCCGCGCCAGCGATCAGCAGGTCCATGGGGCGCTTGCGTGCAGCTTTGCGCGGCTGCGCGCTGCGCCTGTGGATGCCCCGAGGGAGGCCGGCGGTCAACGCAGGCACCGGGGGGCAAGCCTGACGAGGTCGGGACAGGATTCAGCGCCGGATGATGAAGGAATGCGGCACGAAAGATTGCGGCTCAGGGCTGGGTCATGGCGGCGACCCATT
>JAUNTL010000075.1:2018-17472 GCA_030538705.1 Paracoccus sp. (in: a-proteobacteria)
CGGCCAGCAGGTTGCTGCGCCGCGCGCGGTCCTCATCGACCAGCAGGCCCACGTCGAGCGGGATGGTGTGCAGAATGCGGCACGGAAGATCGCGGCTCAGGGCTGGGTCATGGCGGCGACCCATTCGGCCAGCAGGTTGCTGCGCCGCGCGCGGTCCTCATCGACCAGCAGGCCCACGTCAAGCGGGATGGTGTGCAGATGCGCGGGCGTGCCGCCGGGGGCATCCAGCAGGGCCACGCCCGACAGATCCGCGATCTGCGCCTGCGCCGCAGGTGACAGCAGCCAGCCGAGCAGCAGCGCCCCGCCCTCTGGGTCGGGCGCGTCGCGCGGCACAAAGCCGGTGCGCAGGATCGCCAGCGTATAATCGGCGAAATCAAGCCTCAGCACATCGGGATTATCGGGCACCGTGCGCGCGGTATAGCTGGCCACGATATTGTAAGCCAGCGCCAGCCGGCCCGCGCCGAGATCCTCGATCATCTCGCCCGAGCAGCAGTAAAGCCGGGTATTGAGCCGCCCCATCACCTCGGCCAGCCGCCAGAAGCCTTCGGATTTGCGCGCGTCCTGCGCCAGCAGGAAATAGCCCACGCCGGATATGGCCGGGTCATAGGTGCCGATGCGGCCCTCGAACCGGGCGGGATGTTCGCGCAAAAAGGCGGTCAGGTCGCGCCGCGTGGCAGGTGGCGGCAGCCCGCCCAATGCCTCGCGCGAGATCAGCGTCACCACCGGCTCCAGCCCCATGCCGAAAAGCTGATCGCGCCAGCGCGCCCATTCGGGCAGGCCCGGCGCATCAATGGTCAGGCTTTGGGCGAAACCGTCATTGACCAGCTTGACCTGCAACCCCACGGCCGAGGAAATCACCAGATCGGCCTGCGCCGCGCCCGATTGCACAGCCGCCGCGATCTCGCTGCTGGCGGCCTGAAGATAGCGCAGGCGGTGGCCGGGATGGGCTGCCGCGAAATCGCTCAGCACCTCGTCAAGCGCGGCGATATCGGTTGTGGACAGCACGGTGATCTGGCGCGGGCCGGTGCCGAAAGCGGCCTCGGCCTCGATCTCAAAGGCGGTGGCCGGACCGGCCGGCATCAGCGCCGTCACAGCGGCAAGGAGAAACGCGCGCATGTGCCCTCCGTGGTTGCGGTCAGTGAAAAGCTGCCCTGATGGGTGCGCGCGACTTCTTCCACAATCGCCAGCCCAAGGCCCGAGCCGACGACATCGCCCACATTATCGCCGCGCTGAAAAGGGCTGCCGATCCCCCCGCCCGCAAGGCCGCGCCCCTGATCGCGCAGCGCGATCACCGCCATGCCACCCGCCACCGACAGGCGCAGGCGCACGCGCCCCTCGGGATGCGAGTATTTCACGGCATTATCCAGCAGATTGCGCAGCGCCACCTCGATCATACGGGCATCTCCGCGCATCATCACCGGCGCGTCAAGGCCATGGGCGCTGATGTCGATATCGCGCATCTCGGCCACGGCCTCGCAGCCCGCCACGACGCCCGCGGTCAGCCGGGCAAGGTCAAGCGGCAGGTTTTCGGGATGCTCGGCGCGGTAAAGCACCATGGCGTGATCGAGGATCTGATTGGCGGAACGGCTGGTTTCCTCGATCGCGCGCAGCATCCGGCGCAGGCGGTCGCGGGCGGCGTCGGTTTCGGCGTGGCGCAGGGCGATCTCGGCCTCGGTGCGCACCAGCGACAAGGGCGTGCGGATGCGGTGCGCGGCCTCGTGGATGAATTGCTCGGCACCCAGAAGCGTGGCGCGAAGCCGCGCGATCAGCCCGTTCAGTGCCGTGACCAGAGGATCCAGTTCGCGCGGGGCCGGGTGGCGCACGGGGCGCAGATCATGGGGGCCGCGGCGGCGCACGGCCTCGGCCAGGCGTTCAACCGGGCGCAGGGCGGCGGCGCCCGCCCACAGCGCCAGAGGCAGGCTGAGCGCCAGAAAACCAAGGCCCACAGCCGCCGCATTGCGCGCCGTGGTGCGTGCGATCTGGGCCTGACCCTGCCGCGTCTGGCCCAGAATGACGCTTAATTGCTGGCTGCGCCCTTCCACCAGCAGATTGCGCGACAAAGCCGCCAGCCGCAGATCGGCATCGCGGTAAAGCGCGGAATAAAGCTGGGGCGCGCCAAGGTCGGGGTCGGGCGGCAGCGGCAGATCGTCATAGCCCGTCACCGGCATGCCATCCAGGGCGATGCGGTAGAACACGCGCTCGCTGCCCATCGCGCCCAGCATCGAAAAACTGGCATAGGGCAGGTCAATCTCCAGCCCCTCATCCTGCGCGCGCACGGAATCACTGATCGCGCGCGCCGCCGCCTGAAGC
Organism: Paracoccus sp. (in: a-proteobacteria); assembly: GCA_030538705.1. Classification (GTDB taxonomy): domain Bacteria; phylum Pseudomonadota; class Alphaproteobacteria; order Rhodobacterales; family Rhodobacteraceae; genus Paracoccus. The sequence continues at coordinate 4,329 of JAUNTL010000075.1, forward strand.
ACCGCATCCGACGCCGCACGAGAGGCGCGTTCCGCCGTCAGCCGCACGGCGAAGAACAAAGCCAGTGCCAGCAGGAGCGCCAGCACCACCCATTGCAGCGCCAGCCGCTGCCGCAAAGACCCCCGTTTCATTCGGGGAACAGCCGGTATCCCAGCCCGCGCAGGGTTTCCAGCCGCGCGCCCGATCCGTCCAGCTTGCGCCGCAGTCGGCCAACATAGACCTCGATCGCGTTATCGCTGACGGCCTCATCATAGGAAAACAGCCGGTCGATGAGATGGGATTTGCTGAAGGTCTGGCCGGGGCGCGTCAGCAGGATTTCCAGCAGGCGCAACTCTCGGGCGCGGAGTTCGCGGGTCTCGCCCGCCACGGTCAGGGTCGCGGCGAGGGGGTCGAAGGCGAAGCCCGCGAACTGGCGCAGGCTTTGCGCAGCACCCCCGCGACGGCGCAAAACGGCACGGCAGCGGGCCTCCAGCTCGGTGAAATCGAAAGGTTTGGTGACATAATCATCCGCACCAACGTCAAGCGTATCCACCCGGTCGCTGACCGCCGAACTGGCCGTCAGCGCGATCACCGGCGTATCCAGCCCGCGCCGGCGCGCATCGGCCAGAAAGCCGCGCCCGTCGCCATCGGGAAGCGAAAGATCAAGCAATATCAGATCATAAGGCGCGGCATCACTTAGATATCCGGCGTCCTCAAGCGTCGCCGCACGATCCACCGCATGCCCGTCCATGGTCAGCCGCGCCACCACCGCACGGGCCAGATCGTCGTTATCCTCGACCAGAAGAAATCGCATCTGCCCGGAATTTCCGCATATCGTGACAGGTTCGTGTCAGCTTTTCAGCAAATTGTGATCGTCGCAAGGGCGATTGCCCGCTGACTTGTCTGGGAGGACATCATGAAAATCACGTTCCGCGCCGCGACTGCGGCTTTGCTGCTGTCTGCCGTGCCTGCCATGGCGACCGAGTGTATCGCGCCTGCCAACCCCGGTGGCGGCTGGGATTTCACCTGTCGCCAGATCGGCAAGATCATGCAGGAAATCGGCCTTGTGCCGAATATGGTGCGCGTCACCAACCTTGCCGGCGCCGGCGGCGGCGTGGCCTATGCGCAGGTCGTTTCCAAGCGCGACAAGGATGCGGACCTGTTCGTGGCCGCGTCATCGGCCACCACGACGCGTCTGGCGCAGAACGCGTTTGCGGGTGCCACGGCCGATCAGGTGCGTTGGGTGGGTTCCATCGGCGGTGATCCGGGCGTGATCGTCGTCGCCAATAGCAGCGAGTTCCAGAACCTCAACGACCTGATCGAGGCCGTGAAGGCCGATCCCGGTTCGGTGGCCTTTGCGGGTGGTTCGGCTGTGGGCGGGTTCGACCACCTCAAGGTTCTGATGATGATGGACCGCGCGGGCTTTGATGACATCAGGCAGATCAAATATATGGGCCTTAATGGCGGGGCCGAGGCGATCACCCAGACCGTCGGCGGCTTTGCTCAGGCGATGACGGGCGATCTGTCAGAGATCACCGGCTTTATCAAATCGGGCGATGTGCGCCCCATCGCGGTTCTGGCCGACAACCGCGTCGCAGGGTTCGAGGACGTGCCGACCGCAAAGGAACAGGGCGTCGATCTGACCGCGATGAACTGGCGCGGCATCTATGTCCCCAAGGGCATCAGCGACGAGGAATATAACCTGTGGATCGAGCGGCTGCAAAAAGTCGGCGCATCCGAGGAATGGAAACAGGCCATGGTCGAAAACGGGCTGGAGCCTTATGACCTGTTCGGCGCCGATTTCCAGACATTCGTGGATGAGAACATCGCCGAGATTCAGGAAATCTCGCGGGAAATCGGGCTGATCCAGTGATGCGTGGCGACCGGATCTTCGGGCTGGTCATGATCTTTGTGGCGTTGGGGTATATCCTCAGCGCCCGCAATATCCAGACCAGTTTCATGACCGACCCTGTCGGCCCGCGCGTGTTCCCCTATCTGATCGGGGTGGCGACGATCCTGTGTTCTCTGGTCATGGTGCTGCGGCCTGACCCGGATGCGGAATGGCCCGTGGGCGGCACGCTTGCCCGGCTTGGCGTCGCGCTTGCGGTGCTGTTGGGATATGCTTATATCATTGATGATGCAGGATTTATTGCCCCGACCATCCTGGCCTCTGGCATTATCAGCTATCTGATTAACCCGCGCCCCGTTGCGGCTGCCCTGACCGGGCTTGGCCTCGGGATCGGGCTTTTTGTGCTGTTCAAGACGGTTCTGGGGCTTGGCCTGCGCGGGCTTCCCTACGGATGGGGGTTCTGAGATGGACGTGTTTGCGAACCTGATGATGGGCTTTGGCATCGCGCTGTCGCCCTATACGCTGATGCTGGCGGTGATCGGGGCCTTTATCGGCACGATTGTCGGCGTGCTGCCCGGCCTTGGCCCGTCAAACGGGGTGGCGCTGCTGATCCCGATTTCCTTCTCGATGGGTCTGGATGCGGTCTCGGCACTGGTCTTGCTGACCAGCGTTTATTACGGTGCGATGTATGGCGGGCGGATCTCGTCGATCCTTCTGAACATTCCGGGCGATGAGCCGGCAATGATGACCACGCTGGACGGCTATCCCATGGCGAAAAAGGGACAGGCGGGCGAGGCCCTTGTCGTGTCCGGGGTCGCGTCTTTCGTGGGGGCGTTTCTGGCGACGATTGCGCTGATGTTTCTGGCGCCGCTGCTGGCGCGGGTGGCATACAGTTTTGGCCCGGCGGAATATTTCGCGCTTTACATGCTGGCCTTTTGCACGCTTGGCGGGATGGGCGCGAATAATCAGGCGAAATCGGCGCTGGCGGCCTGCATCGGCCTTGGCATCGCCATGATCGGCATGGACAAGACCACCGGCATGACGCGGTTCACCTTTGGCGAGATGCACCTGATGGATGGGGTTGATTTCCTTGTCGCCATCGTCGGCCTGTTCGCTGTGGCCGAGGTGTTTTTCTTTATCGAAAGCCACGGCAAGAACAGCGCCATCGGGGTCAAGCTGGGCAAGCTGCTGATCCCGTGGCGGATGCTGAAGCAGACCTTTGGCGCGATGATGCGCGGCACGGGGATCGGCTTTGTCGCGGGCGTTCTGCCCGGTGCAGGCGCGTCCCTTGGGTCGTTTCTGGCCTATATGGCGGAAAAATCCGTGGCCAGGGACAAGGACAGCTTCGGCAAGGGCAACCCCAAGGGCGTCGCCGCGCCCGAGGCGGGCAATAACGCCGCTGCCGGTGGCGCGCTTGTGCCGATGCTGACGCTGGGCGTGCCGGGTTCGGGCACCACCGCCGTTCTGCTGGCGCTGCTGCTGACGCTGAACATCACGCCCGGCCCCTTGCTGTTCACCGAGCGCCCGGAAGTCGTGTGGTCGCTGATCGCCTCGCTTCTGATCGCCAACGTCGTGCTGCTGTTGATGAACGTGCCGATGGTCAAGGTGTTCGTGAAAATCCTGTCCGTGCCTGCATGGGTCTTGCTGCCCGGCGTGACGATGGTGGCCTTTGTGGGTATCTATTCGCTGACCGGGTCCAGCTTTGACATGCTGATGATGGTGGGATTTGGCGTGCTTGGCTATATCATGCGCAAGCTGGATATGCCGACGGTGCCGGTGATCCTTGGCATCCTGCTGGGCAACCAGATGGAGGACAGCCTGCGCCGCGCCATGATCTTGTCGAACGGGGACTGGACCTATCTTGTCAGTTCTCCGATCACGATCGGGCTGTGGACGGCGGCGATTCTGGGCTTTCTCGCGCCGATGGTGCTGCGCCGCTTTCTGAAGAAACCGCCGCTGCCCGAAACCGCCAAAGGCGCGAACGAGGACTGACGCGGTCCGCCTGCCGGTTTTTCAGGCGTGCCGGCTTTGGTTTCGATCGACAATGGCGCGGCAAGTCTTGGCGCGGGGGCGAAATGCTCCCGCGCCGTCACTGAAAGCGGGTGAGCGCTGCCATCATCGCGGGGCGCGATCTCTGTGTGCAGGTTTGGGCAGGCGTCTCTTGCGTCTGATGACAGCGTCGGGCGTCCGGGGTCGGCCAATGCCTGATGACCGGGGTCAGGATGCCTGTCGGGGGCCTGTCTGACATCCCGACAACAGCCGCGATCGGGTCGGGAGTTGCTGACATCTGACAACGGGTTTGAGCCTGCTTGCCAAAGCCATTTTCCTGACGGGCTGCCTGTCGGCTGCGTGGGTTTTTGATTGCACTGTGCCGCCGGGCGCCGCGCAATCGGCCAGCCTTGCCGCCGGGATCGCGGCAATCCGGCAGACGGCCCATGTGGTGATCGCACTGGGCGATATGCCCTTTCTGCTGCCCGCTGATTTTGTCGCTTTGCTGGCGCTTGGCTCGGACCAGCCTGCCATGGTCTGGCATCGGGGGCACCCGCGTCTCCCCGGCGATTTTCCCGGCAAGTTGGTCTGACCGGCTGAACGTGCTGACAGGGGACCGGGGTGCGGGGGCATATCTGAAAAACATCGCGCCCGACCGGCGGCTGGTGCTGCCTGTGGCCCGGCTGCGCGATATTGATACGGTCGATGAGCTGCGGGCCGCAGGCGGGGGGTAACCCCACCCCAATCAGATCAGCCGCTGACCCGGCCCGCCGCGGCGATGTCGTTCAATTGCCGCGTGTTCAGCACCTGCTTGCCCGCGCCCTCGCGCCCCAGCAACAGCATGGCACGGGCCAGATCGGCCGAGGTGATCGCCGCGCCCGGCGCGATCCGGCGCAACGGGCCAAGCAGCGGTGCGATCACCTTGTAAAGCAGCCGGTAAGACGGCGTGCGCGAGGTCACGCCATCCATCGGCTGGATAAAGCCGGGCCTCAGCATGAAGGCCCCGCGAAACGGCATCGCCATCAGTGCGTTTTCGGTCTCGCCCTTGACGCGGCGCCACAGCGTCCGGCTGTTCGCATCCGTGCCCGCGCCCGAGATATAGAGGAAACGCGCATCCGGGTTCGCAGCCAGCAAGGCGCGCGCGGCAGCCACGGCATAATCATAGGTGATAACGCGGTAAGCCTCGGGCGTGACACTGCTGGACAGAACGCCAAGGCAGAACAGGCAGGCATCCACGCTGCTCAGGTCAAGATCGTCGTAAGTCGTGAAATCGTCGCGCGAGATTTCTGTCAGTCTGGGGTTGGTGATGCCGGTGGGTTTGCGCACCAGTGACAGCACCTTGTTGACCTGCGGGTCAGCCAGAGCGGCGTGCAGCACCGCCTGTCCGATCATGCCGCTTGCGCCGAAAATCAGAACGTTCATCGGGTCTCCTTCCGGGTGGTGGGGTGGCCCGCGCCGCGCCCCCCCCTGTTCGCTTTTCCTGAGGGGGCGCGCTCAGGATATGGATATTTATCGACAGAAGATGCCGGGGTCGCGCCCCCTTTGCGATGGCCGGGCGGCCGGCCCTGTCTGGATCAGCCCGCCTGCGATGGTCGCGCCCGGGGCGTGGACAGGCAGATGGTGGAACCTGTCCATGGGGTCTTTTGCCATAACGCTCGCGTAAAATCAGGTGATTTGAGCGTCAAGCGGCGGCCCGAGGGCCGCCGCCGGTTGTCACGCAGGCTTGCCATGGGCGGCGCGGGCGGTGTCGTCCCATTCCTCCCATGTCTTGATGCGCTGCGCATAAAGGTCTTTGACCATCGGCAACAGGATGCCCAGCATCAGCCGCAGGGGCGGGTTCGGGCTGTCGACCAGTTTCATGATCGCGGGGACAGTTGCCGCCGGATCACCCATCATATCGGGCGTCAACTCGCGCGCCAGTGCCGCGCGCACATTGTCATAGATCGGCATCGGCGTGGCCGTGCGGATCGAGGTATCGCTGAGGAAATCCGTGGCGAAAGCGCCCGGCTCGATCAATGTGACATGGATGCCGAATTGCGCGACCTCGGCGGCCAGAGCCTCGGCAATGCCCTCAACGGCGAATTTCGTGCCCTCATAGATGCCGGCATTGGGCACCGCGACCACACCCGCGACCGAGGAGACCAGAATGATATGCCCCGATTTCTGCGCCCGCATCAGCGGGAGCGCCGCCTGAATGAGGTTCAGCGTGCCGAACACATTGGTTTCGAAATTGGCGCGGGCATCGTCGATCCCGACCTCTTCCACCGCGCCCATCATGCCGAAACCGGCGTTCGACAGCACGATATCCAGCCGGCCGAAATGGTCATGCGCCTGACGCACGGCCGCGAAAACCCCCTCGCGGTCGGTCACGTCCAGACGGATCGGCAGCAGCGCATCGCCGTATTTTTCCACCAGATCGGCGATACTATCCAGATTGCGCACGGTCGCGGCCACCTTGTCGCCACGCGCGAGCGCACCCTCGGCCCAACGCCGCCCGAAGCCACGGGCCGCGCCCGTGATGAACCAGGTTTTTGCCATGATACTCTCCTTATTTGCCGGCCCGGCGGCGCACTTCGCCGCGCAGTTCCGCATTGAAAACCGGATAGCCGTCCAGCCCCACACGGGCCAAAGCCACGCCATGCCGGGCCGCATTCTCGCCGGTGAATTCGTCGGACTGGATGAAACGGGTCAGCCTGGGCGTGACCGCCTCGACCCGGAACAGATGATGATCGCGCACGCCCTCGAACCCGCCGGTCAGCGGATCGGACCAGCCGAACTGCACGCCCTGCACATAGATGAAGGTGTGATCGGCCTCCCATACACGGCCCATGGTGAAGAATTGCGACTGCACCTTGCCACCATCGCGCCGGTCGCCGACGATGCCTTTGAGCGTGCTGCTCCAATCGCCCATATGGTCGAAATCGGTCAGCACGGCCCAGACATCGGCGGCCGGCGCGTCGATCAGCACATCGGTATAAACGGAATAATGGTCGTCCTTGTGGCGGTAAACGGTGATCTGTTCGATATGTTCGGGCGTGTCAGACATTGGCCAATCCCTGATAAATATTAACATCGCTAATGACGATGACAAACTTCGTCAATTCGTCGCAAGTTCCTGCCTGATCAGTCAAAAAGGACATCCTCATGGCCATTCATTCCGAAATCTCGCCATGCGGGGCCGCGATGATCTGTTCGCGGTGTTTGACAACCTCAACACCTATCCGGTGACCATGCATTTCAACGGCCAGAGCCGGGTTGAACTGGACGGCGATCAGGCCACCGGGCTGAGCTGTTGCCGCGCCCATCACATCATCGGCGCGGGCGCGGACCCCAGCGGCTTTCATCCGGCGGTCACGCTGACCGGGCTGCGGAACCGTTCGGCCATGAACTGTTCGTAATCCTGATCCGTCATGCTGCGTTTGGCGTCGCGCAGCCATTGCAGCGGCGGCCCGGCGAAATAGCGGAAACGGTCGGAGCCATCGGTCACGGCGTCAAAGATGCGATCCGCGATGACCTCGGGCTGTTCCAGCGCCCAGTGATCGGCGCCCATCGCCTGCATGAACCGGGCGTAGTAATCCTCGTAATCGTCGATGCCGACCGTGGCGCGGCTGTAAGACGGCGCGGTCAGAAAGGGCGTGGCGACGCCCGCCGGTTCCAGCACCTTCAGCCGCACGCCCGCCGCCGACAACTCGTGCCACATGCTTTCGCACAGGCCCTCAAGCGCCCATTTGGTCGCAACATAGCTGCCCGACGAGGGGATCCCGAAGGTCGCCCCGACCGAGGTGACGTTCAGGATCACCCCGTCCCGCCGCGCCCGCATTCCGGGCAGAATCGCCCGCATGACATTGGCGGTGCCAAAGAAATTCGTCTCGAAATTGGCGCGCAGCTCGGCATCGGTCACGGCCTCGAAAAACCCGGCCTGACCATAGCCGGCATTGTTCACCACCGCGTCGATCTGGCCAAAGCGATCCCCGGTTTTCGCGATCGCGTCGGCGATCGTATAGGGATCGGTCACGTCCAGCCGAAAGACGGCGATATTGGGAAATCCGGCGAAGGCCGGGTCGGCATCCGCGCGGTCGCGCATGGTCGCGGCGACATTCCAGCCCGCCCGCGCAAAACGCAGCACGGTGTCGCGGCCAATCCCTTTTGATGTGCCGGTGATCAGAACGGTTTTAGGCATCTTGGCGGTCCTTTGGTCGGATCAGGTTTGCTGTGACTGCCAGATGGGCTGTCGCAAAGACCGGTTCAAGACGTTATGACAAAAATATTCAATATGTCATGATCCGGTGGTTATGGGTGATTTTGATATCCGGCGCCTGCCGCGACCGTGCCGCCAGACCCGTCACCAAGATGCTGATCCGTCACCGCAAGCCGCGGGCGCGGGCCAAATTCCGGTTGCCGCTCTGCGTTATATGAGGGATGCCGAGGCCCCGGCGCTAGTTCTGTTTTTGCACGGCGCTTTCATGCCAGCGGCGCAGCAGCAGCCACGATACCAGCGAGGTCGCGAGAAAGACGGCGACGCCGAGCGCGCCGATCAGCACAAGGGCCGCAAACATGCGCGGCACATTCAGCCGGTATCCGGCCTCAAGGATGCGAAAGGCCAGCCCCGATCCGATTCCACCCGTGCCGGCAACATATTCCGCCACCACCGCCCCGATCAGCGCCAGCCCGCCGGCAATGCGCAACCCGCCAAGGAAATAGGGCAGGGCAGAGGGGATTTGCAGCAGCCGCAGCCGCTGCCAGCGCGAGGCGCCATAGATCGTGAACAGATCCCTCAGATTATGATCGGCCGAGCGCAGCCCGAGCGATGTATTCGACAGGATCGGAAAAAATGCCACCAGCCAGGCGCAGAGCAGCAATCCCACCATATGATTGCCGATATAGATAAAGATCAGCGGCGCAATGGCGACCACCGGCGTCACCTGAAGGATGACGGCAAAGGGATAGAATGACCGTTCCGCCAGCGGGCTGAGGCTGAACAGCAGCGCCAGCCCGACCCCGCCGATCACCGCCACGGCAAGCGCCATCAGCGTGATTTTGGCCGTCACCCATGCCGCCGGCAGCAGGATCGCGCGATCCGCGACCAGCGTTTCGGCAACCAGACCCGGGCCGGGCAGGATGTAATGCGGAATCCCGTTGATGCGCACCAGGCTGTCCCAGGCGAGGATCGCAATGACGATCATCGTCACCGGCAATGCCCAGCGGCTGATATGCAGGGTCCGGGCGCGGCGCCGGCGGGCGGCCTCGCCGGGGTCGGCGGAAAGGGGGGGCAATGTCTCGTGGCTCTGGCTCATCCGGCATCCGTATCCATGGCATCATGCAGCGCCCGCGAGGTCGCGCCGCACAGCGCGGCATATTCGGGCGAGGCGCGAAAGGCATCGTCGCGGGGAATGCGCGGGTCAACCCGCAACTCCTGCACGACCCGGCCCGGCCTTGCGGCCATGACGATGATACGTTCTGACAGGAACACGCTTTCGATCACCGAATGGGTGACAAAGATGATCGTGCAGCCGATCTTGTCGCGCAGCGCCAGCAGGTCGTTGTTCAGCCGGTTGCGGGTAATCTCGTCAAGGGCGGCGAATGGCTCGTCCATCAGGATCAGGCGCGGTCGGGTGATCAGCGCGCGCGCGATCGAGACCCGCATCTTCATCCCCCCCGACAACTCGCGCGGATAGGCATCGGCAAAGCCGGCGATGCCGACCAGCGACAGCACCTGTGCAATCTCGTCACGCATCGCGGCAAAACCCGCACCGCGCAGCCTCAGCGGCAGCCAGACATTCTGTGCCACGCTCGCCCAGGGCATCAGCGTCGGTTCCTGAAAGACAACGCCGAGATGGCCGTGCTGGGGGGGCTGATGCCAGATGATCCGCCCGGCGCTCGGCCTGATCAGCCCGGCAATCAGGCGCAGCGCCGTCGATTTTCCACAGCCGGACGGCCCCAGCAGCGATATGAAATCGCCCTGCGCGATATCGAGCGACATGCCGCGCAGCGCCGGCAGGTTGCCGTCAAAGACCTTGGCGACATCGTGCAACGACAAAAGCGGCGCGCGCCGGCCGGGGGGGGCAAGCACATCCTGCGGGGATGATGGCAGCGGCCCCGCCCGGTCACGGTCTGAGATCAAGGCCGACGCCCTTGTTGACAAAGCTGAGATCAAAGGCGCGGCTGTAATCCGGCCCCTCGGGCAGCACGCCGGCGGCGATCATGCTGGCGACAAAGCCGCTGATGCGTTCGGCGTCAAGCGCGCCGATCCCCATTTCCAGCGCGTCGCCTGAATCGACGATGCCACGTTCCTTCATCGCGGCAATGCTATAGGCGATGCGTTCGTCGCTCATATCCGGGTTTGCGGCCTTGATCGCGGCATTCGCGGCACTGTTGTCGCCATACAGGTAATTATACCAGCCCTTGATCGAGCCATCGACAAAGCAGCTGACGACATCGGGACGCTCGTTCAGCGTGGCGGCCATGGTTTCGATCGTGGTCGAATAGGCCGTATAACCCTGATCGCTGAGCAGGAATATCTCGGGATCCCAGCCGGCCTGATTGCGGATTGTCAGCGGCTCGGACGTGACCATGCCCTGCTGGGCGCTGTTCTCGTCGGCGATAAAGGGGGCAGGGTTGAACGTATAGACCGCGCGCTGTTCGGGGGTGAAGCCGTATTCCTCGATCAGCCAGCGGTAATAGGTGACGAAACCCTCGTCGCCGATGAATACGCGCAGCGCGCGCAGATCCTCGAATGTCTCGGCCTTGCCGGGATGGGCGAGAATGACCTGCGGGTCTTTTTGGAACATCGCCGCGATGCTGACGACGGGAATGCCCTGTTCCACCGCGCTCAGCACGCCCAGCATGCCGCCCATATAGAAATCGACCCGCCCGGCCAGCAGCCGGGCGCGGTTGTTGACCTGCGGCCCGCCCGGCACGATGGTCACATCAAGGCCGCATTCGGCATAAGTGCCATCGGCGACAGCCTGATAGAAACCGCCATGCTCGGCCTGCGCGACCCAGTTGGTGCCGAATGAGACGGCCTCACCCGCATATGCCGCGCCGCTGATCAGCGCGGATGCCGCAAGGATGGAAAATGTGACAGAGGGCAGGTTTTTCATCATCATGGTCCTGTCTGAGGGGCGGCATTGACCGGGCATGCGCCGAGCCGTTGTTGTGATATGATCGTCCGGCCGGGCACGGGCGAGGTTCGCGCCATATGATCCGAAATCATGCCGGTGGTCAAAGAGATGCCTTGTCCTTGCCTGTGGTGACGTCCCGTCGCCGGGTGGCGCGGCCTCAGCCCGGTAATGCCTGCGCCGCGTCCAGTTCTTTCAGGGCCAGCCTGATCGCGCGGTTGTCGCCGCGCGCCAGAACCTGCGCACCCATGCGCCGCGCCAGCGTGATATGCCCGCGCGAGACGGCACGCGCAAACAGCTCTTTCTGATAGCGCGGGAAATCCCGCCGCGCCCGCAGCCGGTGAAAGAAGTCGCGCTCGTCAAAGCTGCCGTCAAGGGCGGCGAGAATGGTCGGTGACAAAAGCCCCATCTGATGCAGCATGGAACCCAGCCGGTGGCCCATCAGCGGGCAGCGCAGCCGCACCACATTCGGGCCGGCAAAGCGGCGGACATGGCCGGCATCCAGCGGCTCATAGGGATCGTAAAAGATATTGACCCGGCGCGCCCCGAGGCTGGCTGTGGTGGCATCGCCGTAAGGGCCGGAAAAGTCGCGCCCCCAGGCGCTGTGATAGCGCGTCTCCCAGGGGACCAGCGTCTTGTCGAGGGTTGACTGCGGGCTGATCGCGACGACATCGGCACCGGGGCAGGCCGCCGAAAAGGCCGCTGCCGCATAGCCCCCCATCGAGGCGCCGTAAAAGACGACACGGCCGAACTGGCTGAAAAACCCCTGATCGCGCAGGCGGTCAAATTCGGCGGGGACAAAGGGGGTGCGATACCAGGTCCATCCGCCCGCCATGACGCCCAGCATCGACCAACCCTGTTTCTCGATGAACTCGAACCCCCAGGGCCGGCGGGTGTCGCGCTTGTTCATCGCCAGATCGAGATTGTCAAAAGTAACGACCAGCACGTCTTTTGACCGCGGCATGTAAAGAAAGCTGTGGCCCTCGGCCTCGGTGTAAAAACCCTCGGATCCGGCAAGGTCGCGTGCGATTGCCGACCAGTTGTCATCGCTGCGCGGGGCCGGCGGATCGGGGATAAAGCGCAGCCGCCAGCGCCGCGCGTCGTCAGCCCCGCTTTGCGCGACTGTCCCGATCTGGCCCTGTCCGCGCAAAAAGGGAAATGCGCCCGAACCTTTGGCGACATCAAGATAGACCGTGCTGTCGGCGTGAATCCCGTGGTCAAGGACCGGCTGAAGATGGCGGATCTTCCAGCGATCACCATAGGAGTTCAGCGCAAGGATCAGATCCGCCGGGCGCAGATCCTGCACGCGGCGGATGATGCGGATACGTTCGGGCGGCACGCCCCCGGCCCTGATGCGGTCGAGATAGCGATCAAGCCAGGGCCGGCGCGCGCCGAACTGGCCATCCTTGCCCATATCGGCGACCTGCACGTCGCAATCAAAGCGCTGCGAGAGCGCGACGACCTGTCCGGGCGCCTGACCCGCGATGTCGATGACCGAGCCGCAACTGCCCAGCCCCGCCAGCGCCGCATTCAGCGCCGCATCGAAATCTGCCGCGTCCTTGGCCGTCACCGCAGGGGCAGAGGGCGCGCCCCTGTTCATTCCGTGCTGTCCGGGGTGGCGGCAGGGGCGGCGGCGGGCTTGCGTTTCAGCGGCGCGGCGGCGACGTCGATATCATGCTTGCGCACCAGCCGCCCGATCAGGCTGCGCGGGCGCGGCACCCCGTCGAATTTTTCCAGCAGCCGCGCCCGCATCCGCCGGCCGTACAGGTGAATAGAGAATGTCTCATCCGTCAGATAGCTGTCCGCCGCAAATCCCGGGCGGGTCATCGACATGCGGTCGGAATAGGGCACCGGATAAAGCGTCACCTGCGGCATGGTGAACCTGACCTCGCCGGTCTTTTTCAGGTAATGGGTCAGCGCATGCGGACCCCAGACGCCCCAGGCCATTTCCCCGGCGTGGCGCGGCGTTCCGGCCGCTGCCAGGGCCTCCAGCTCGGCGCGGTCGCGGCCTTTATACCATTCGGGGATGCCGTAGGGGTCTTTGGTCATGTCCAGAACGGCGGCCAGTGTTTCGCTGTCACGCGGCAGGCCGAGAACGCCGCCATTGATGCCATGCTTTGATTCGTAGGCATGGAAATGGCCATTCGGGGTCTCGAACCGGCGGACACAATAGGCATCCGTATCAACCCAGATCAGGTTATCGTTCTGC
>JAUNTL010000002.1 GCA_030538705.1 Paracoccus sp. (in: a-proteobacteria)
GACAGGGGCGCGGGTGCGCGGCGCCGTGTCAAGACCCTGCACCCGCCATTCTGCGCCACCCGCAGAGCTGACGCATATTGATCAGGCCGGGGGCCGGTCATTCCGCGCATCCCGTCTGCCTTGGGCACAGCCGCATGCTGGCGTCGATGGCACATTTCCTGAACCTCGGGGCGGCCATATCCCCGTCAGCGCGGCGATCGCTGTGCCGGCTGTTCGGGCTGTCCCTGTGCCAATGCCTGCGGGTCGGCGGTGTCGCCCCGGGTCTTGCGCCTGTGGCGATTCTTGGTAGTTTGCGTGCAATTTGATAAATTTGCTTTCAGGCTCTGTAATGTTTTCTCTGGACCGGGTGATGACCCCTGCCGGAACCGCCGCCTTGGCCGCCGAGCAACGGGCGCTCAGGCTAAGGCGTGCCGCCGACTTTCTGCGCGAAGGCTTTGCACCGCGCGTTGCGCATCTCGACGATGTGGCGTTGCAGGATCAGACTGCGCGAATGCTGGACAACGCCGCCACGCGGGGTCTTGAAAATCCCCGCGACCAGTTCACCGCGATGGTGCCGGAACTGTTCTGGGGGCCGGGCTGGGCGGATGACGATATGCCGGCGGCGATGATGGCCGCGGCCGGTAACTGGGACCAGCCGGCACCGCGGGCACAGTTGTCGCGCGCATTGGCCGGGCTGGATATCTGGGACCGGGCTGTCCGCACCGATCTGGCCGACCGCCACCGCGCGGCGTCAGTGCTGCATCAGCTTTATGCCGACCCGCGCGCGGCCGCCTTTGCCGGACGCGATCCGGGGACATGGTGCGCGGCATTCGCCCCGGCGTTGTGGTCGCTGATGCCCGACCCGGCCCGCGCCGGCCATTGCGCGGCGGCGCGCGCGAATGCCGCCCGATACCTGCCTGATGTCCGCGATCATGCGCTGTTTGCCTGTCTCGGGCTGGTGCTGGGCGTGGGATTTGCGGAAAATCCGCTCCATCCCCGGATCCGGGCCGCCCTTGCCGGCCCCGCGCAGCGCGCCGCGGATGAGATACGTGTCACGCTGGGGCAGGCGGTCGTCGCGCTTTGGCAGCAAATCACCGAGGAGACAGCATGACCACCATGGCCACGACCACAGCGGCCACCGGCTGCGCAACCTTCTGGACACAGCTTCTGGGCGGCTTTGCCGCGCCTGCGGGAAGCGTGGCCCAGGCAGCCGGGGCGGTCGCCGCGGCCCAGCAGCTCGGGCAGATGGCCGGTGCTGCCGCATCGCCGGCAACCGCCACCCCCGGCGCGGCGCAGGAGGCCGGCTCAATCGGCCAGACAGCAGAAACGGGGGCCGCTCAGGCCGGGTCCGCGACACCCGGAGAGGCCGCCGGCGCATGCTGCCCGCCGCCCGACTGGATGCCCATCGCCATCGGCGAACACGGCGTCACCGAATATGCCGGAACAAGGATGAACCCGCGCATCGCCGAATATTTCAAGGCCGCACGTTTCTGGGGCAAGGACGATTCGGGGAAAGACAATGCCTGGTGCGCCTCGCTGGTCGCCTTTGTCATGAAAAAGGCCGGCTATAACATCGCCACCGAGGCCTATCGCGCCAAGGAATGGGCCAATCGCTGGAATGATGGCAAGAGTGTCGGCCGCCCGATTTATGGCGCCATCGCGGTCAAGACCCGCGCGGGCGGCGGGCATGTCGGCTTTGTCATGGGCAGCGTCAAGGGCAAGCCGGGCTATCTGGCGATTCTGGGCGGCAACCAAAGCAATACGACCAATGTCAGCGAGTATCCGGCCTCGGATTTTTTTGCCTTCATGGTGCCGAAATCCTATAATCACTCCTGTTGCGAGTTGACCGATTACACCGGCCTGACGCAGGCGCGGGGATCGGAAACGTGATCGCGCGGCTGATCCTTGCCGGCCTGCTGCTGGCGGCCGCGCCGGCGGGCGCCGGGCCGGACATCACCGATATCGGCGAGGTCAGGCTGACCGGCGATATCCGTGCCGGTGGCGCACGCAACCCGCTTGAGGGGCGGGCCATGGTCTGCGCGCTGGCCACGCCGGCATCGTTTCTGTCGCTGCGCAGCGCGCCTGAGATCGCCGCCCCCGAGATCGTCAAGCTGAACCAGCTGACCATCGTCTCGATGACCGGCGAGACACAGGGCGACTGGGTGCGCATTGATGAAGTCGTCTTTGAGATGGCGCCGGATGGCCACAGCCTTCCAAAGGCATCGCAGGGCAGCCTCAGTATCAGCGGCTGGGTCGCGATCCCCCATCTGTGCAATTATTTCTACTAAGGCAGGTAATGCAAGAATCCGACATCCTGCGCCCACCACAATCGCCATGGCTGATCGAGGCCGAGCTGCTGCGCGGCGACAGGCCCGAATGGCTGCGCGCAGCCGTGCTGGCCCCGACGGCCAAGGCCGCGGCAGAGCGCCTGCAAGCGGCGCTGTCCGCCGGGGCGGGCGGCAAGGTGGTCGTTCAGCGCACAAAGACCGGCGAGAACTGCACGCTGGATGAAGAGGCCGCATTGCTGGCCGCACTGGATGATGCCAACCCTGTCGCAACCTCGGCACCGGTCTGGGCAACGGTGCGCGGACCCGCAGGGGACGGCGTCTTGCGGCCGGGCACGGCGCCGGCTGCGCCCGAGGGTGCGCAAGGGCTGGACCTGTTGCCGCAGATCCTGCGCGGCGGGCGTATCCATGCGGTGCTGGACGGGGCCGAAATCTTTGGGCTGGTCGAACAGCTGGATGGCTCGGGCCTTGACTGGCGCTGCCTGTTTCAGGGCAGTGCCGCCGAGGATCATGCCGTCGCCGCGCCTTATCTGGTCGAACTGGCCGCCGGCAACCCGCTGACCGCGCGGCTGCTGCGCCCCGGCCGGACCGGCGGCAACGCTTTGCAACACGGGCTGTTCATCGCCAGCCCGGTCTCGCTTGGCGGGCTGTGGCGGCATCTGCGCCAGTTCACCATGATGATGGACCCCGAGGCCGGGCGCCGGGTGTTCTTTCGCTTTTATGATCCGATGATCTTTCGCACGCTGATGGTCAACCTCGCCCCTGAAAATCTGGCGCAGTTCTGCACCGGCATCGACGCCCTGGCGGTGACGGCGGCCGACGGCAGTTTCGTGACAGTCGAGAGAACGCGCGCATGAGCCGGACCGAGATAAATATCGGCGCGCCGCTGGACGATCAGTTCGGACGCCACCCGCGCCAGACCTTGCCTGACGCCTTGCAAGGGCGCCTGTTCGCGCCGGGCGCCGGGGTCTTTGCCGTCATCGACGCCGCCCGGATCGAGGGTTTCGACGCCGAACTGATCGCTCAGCATCAGCCCCATGCCTGCCTGTTCGGCGGTGAGGCGGTCGAGACGCTGGGCGCATCCGCCCCGTGGCTGATCCAGCTTGATCCCGATGCCCGGCTGACGCGGCTGCTGTTCACGCATGGGCGCGGGGGGGCGGGTTACTGGGGCCGCGACTGGGGCATCCTGATCCGTTCGGGCGCGGGCTTTGATGCGCTGCGCGCCCATCTGCGCCGCTTTACCCAGATCGCCGACGCCGGGGGCAAACGCTATTTCCTGCGCTTTTATTGCCCCCATGCCGCACCTGCCCTGCTGGACCGGCTGGAAGGTGACCCGGCGCGGCAACGGCGCTGGTTCGTTCATCGCGACACGCGGGTCATCGACAGCATATGGATCCCGGATGCCGGGCGCGCCCGCGTGATCGTGCATGATTATGATGACCCCGGCACGGATGGCCACCCGCAGCCGCGTTTCATGCTGGATGATTTTTATCACGCCGCATTGCAGGAGGGCCGGCTCATCCGGATGCGGGAACGCATTTCCCGGGCGGTTCTTGTCAGCGAGGGCAACGCCGCCGGGCGCAGCACGCAAGACTGGCATGCCAATGTCAACGCCGGGCTTGATGCCGCATTGCGCGCCGGGACCGAGCCGGAGCGCGCATTGGCCTATGTCGCGCTGGCCGGGCTGCGGCGTGGCACCCCGCTGAGCGCGGCCGAGGTTGCCCACGCGCTGGGCCTGCCGGGCGCCAGCCCCGGCGAACAGACCCAACGCGCCCGGCATCTGGCCGAAGCGGCGCAGGCCCGACCCATTATTACCGATGACATTCATTCAGATATCTGGACCGACCGATGACCGAGATTCCGACGACCTATGAAACCGATGAGAGTCTGGACGCGCTCGAAAGGCTTCCGGCGACCAGCTCAAGCCTGGCGGAAGCTTGCATACCGCGAAAGTCGATCGGCATCTATCCGGTGCGCATCGCATGGGCCGATCTGCGGGGTCAGGTCGATGATGGCTTTACCTATCCGACCAGCCTCGCGCCGTTCAACGGTGCCACAAATCCGCAAGCCACGGGCGGCTTTACCCTGCGCAAGCTGCGCGAGGGCAATGTCATGATTTATGATATTGCCGCAGGCGTCTGGTCGATGTTCGTGTGCACCTACACGGGCGGCTCACCGGAGGGCAGCTTTACCCATTACCACTGGCGCGAAGGACAGACCGAATGGCAACAGTCCCTGACGCCGCCAACACGGATGCCCCATGTTCCCGACAGCGCGACCGAAATCCAGATCTGCTTTGTCGAACATTCATGGTCGCGCGAGACCTTCATGCGCGCGCATTACAATACCGACGGCTTTCGCGACAAGCTGATGACGCGGGTGACGCTGACCGCGCCCTCGGATGCGACTTTTTCGGCACCGCTGAACAACCTGCCCGAGCGGGTAGAGGAGTTCTCTGGCGCAGGCGTGGTGCAGACACGCACCGACTGGAGCACGCTGAGCGATATCCCGATACCCCGAGGCGCCCGCCTCGAGGCTCTCAACGATTGCGCATATGTCAGACACGCGCGCGTCCCGCCGGTGATGGTCGCGCTGCATGACCCCATCGGCGTGGTGCGCGAGATGGCGATGTCGCACACCAACCGCACCGCGCTGCGCGCCGAATATCTGGAGGCCAACGCCTATGCGCTGACCACGGCGCGGGCGTCGCAGGTCTTGCAACGCCACGCCAGCAGCCAGATTGCCACCGGCGATCTTGGGTTTTTCGACCGCCGGGTTTTTGCCGAATGGGGCACCTCGACCCGGCCCGAGCGCGACACATTTCTGGTCGAGGCCGAAGAGACCTTGCAGAATTTCGAGACAAATACCCGCGGCAGCCTTGCGGCATGGGCAAAATATCTGCGCATGGGTATGGCAGCACCGGCCAACACGCCCGGTTCATTGCAGACCCAGTTGCTGCATTACGACCGTAACCCCAGCCACGCCCGCGAGATCGTGGCGCTGATCGAGTTTGCGCTGTCCTGCGTCGCCTCGATCTCTTCGTCACTGGCCGGGCAGGCGATGATCCGCGAGGTCGTGCTGAACACCGACAACTGGACCCATGAGAAAAACCCCATCGTCGCAGCGATGGAAAGCGGCGAGTTGCTGAAGCTGGGCGCATCGGCGGTCGATGTGATCGCCGGTATCAGCAACTACAGAGCTGCTGCGATAAGCGCCTCCAGCGCATTGATGCGTGATCTGTCGATGCCGCTGGCGATGGAGATCGCCCAGCTTGGCCGGGTCGACCTGCTGCAAACCGTCAACCGCTTCAGCAATGGTATCATCAACAAGCAATTTACCCAGCAGATCGTCGATATCGACAACGTCATGGCCGAAATTCACAGCCGGCCTACCGGCGCTCAGCAGACAAAATTGCTGAGACGGGGCCGCAGACGAGGGCAGAGCGCGACGCATACGATCCGCGTCCCGCAGCGGCTATACATGTTCACGGGCATGGTCCACGTCGCCGGACCGGGCCGGATCGACCGAGCGGCGATTGCATCGGCGGGTTTCGGCATCTTTGGCAACGCGCTGAACCTGATCTCGCTGAGCAGCGGGCCTGATCGCGCGACGATGGCCGGACAATCCGGGCGCATCGGCAGCGATCCGAACATCGGGATGGTGCTGACCACAATCGAAACGATGACCATGCTGATGTCCCTCAGCAATGAACTACAGAGCGCACCGACCGCCGGACATCGCAGCTATTTCGTCTCGGGCCAGCTTACGCGGACACAGCTGACGGCGCTGACCACCGGCAAGGCGGCCTCGGACGACCTTGTGCGGACGCTGACCGGGCAGGGCCGGCTGGCCGCCCAAGGCGTCGCCGAGGTCGGGGCCAGCCGGGTCATGAGCTGGGTCGGCCGCGTCGCCACCGGCGTCGGTATCGGTCTGGCAGCGATGGACCTGCTCAAGGCGAATGAGGCGTTCAACCGGGGCGATGGTCTGGGGGTGACCTCTGCGGCGATGGTGGGCGTCGGCGGATTGCTGATGGCGGTCGGCGTGGTCGGCGGGGCCTCGACCTCGGTGACGATTGTGGGCGCGGTGGTTGGCCTGATTCTGGTCGTTCTCGGCGTGGTTCTGTCATTCTTTACCGATGATCCGGTCACGCGCTGGCTCAAGAACTGTTATTGGGGTATCTCGCCGAGCTATCTGTACTGGGACTCGGCTACGCGCGGCGGAATGATTCTGGGGGGCAGCATCCACCGCGGACAACGAGCCGAGATTCAGCAGGGCCGGCGCGATTTCCGCCGCTATCTTGCCCGCGAGATGCAGGAGTTCAACGAGTTCATTTACTGGCCGCAAAAGCTGCAAACGCCTCTGGCCACGCAACCGACCGAGAGAAGAGGCTCATGGCCTTTCGGCACCAACAGTTCGGTGACGGCCGCGCATGTCAAGGTTCTGACCGTCGGGTTCCGGCTGCCCAATTTCATCCCCGGATATTCCGAGTTTGATGGCCGCGTCATCGCCCAGATCTACAATGCCAACGGCCGGTATGGCCATAACCGCTATCAGGATTTTGACGTCACCGACCAGTTCAGGGAATCTATCTCCGTCGACGATGACGGCGTGGTCAGCGGCAGATTCTCGATTACGTTCGGCGTCCCGCGTGGCAACAATTCGATCCTGCATGCCAATCCGATCCGCTGGCATATCAACTCGGTGCGGCTGGAAAGGGGCTGGACCTATACCCCGCTGACCGAGATCACCCTGCCGATGAACTATAACGACCCGCTGTTCGGTCGCGAATGGACCGAGCGCGGTGCCGGTGCGCCCAAGGGCTTTGAGATTTATGCCTGGGACGATAAATGAGCGATGATGCCATCATGGTCGTGATACTGCTGGCCATAGCGGTCACGACCGGGGCGGTCGCATGGTTCGTGCTGCGCCTTGTCCGGCGTGCAAGCCCGCTGCACCAGCTTTTGACCGAAAACACGCCGATGCCGCGCGCGCCGCATCCGGTCACGCCGCTGGGCCTTGATCTCGTCGCCTATTCCGCATGGCAAAGCGGCACCCTTGGCCCGCGTGACCTGCCCGGCCATATCAACCCGGATCCCGGACCGCATCTGATGGCCGGGGACGGGGAACGCGCGATCCTGCGCGGCGGCGCGGTCAGTTACATGCGGCGCTCGATCGGGATGATCCCGCTGCTGGCCATGGTGATCAGCGCCATGGTGGTGAACCTCCGCGAGCTGATCTTTTTTCTGAACACCGAAAGTATGCGCATGACCTCGCGCGAGGTGGTCGTGAACGGCGAGGCACAGCTTGAGTTCGGCTATTACGAGCCGAGCGTGATGAACTATCTGCGCAACCTCTGGCGGCAGACCGATCAATGTCTGTCCAACCTGTCCACGCCCGATTATTTCATGTCCTATTGCATCATGGGCGAGGCGATGTTCGCATGGGTCGGGCTGGCGGCGCTGATTGCGCTGATTGCCCTGATGCTGACCCGGCCGGGCGCGCCGCTGGTCTTTGATCGCGCGCGGCAGATCGTTTATTCCACCCGGCGCGGCCGCATCCATGCCGCCGCATGGGACGGGATCGAGATGGTGATGTCCGCCTCGGGGCGCAACACGGCGCCCGCCTTTGCGCTGAGCGATATCGAGGGTAATGGCGGCACCCGCTGGTTCCCGCTGGCCGCATGGAGCAGCACGGGCGAGGATTTCGGCACCCGCAGCCATCTCGGGCCGCTGGACCGCTGGCAGGCGTCGCGGCTGTGGCTGGTGATGTATATGGCCCGGCTGCTCGACCCGCCGGCGCAGATCGAACCGGGGCGCGGCATGATCCGGTTTCTGGTCCCGCGCGAGGGCCGTCTGCCCGATGATATCGAGCCGCGCCTGCAAGCCGCGCTGTCCCGGCATCCGTTGCAGCCCGGCCCGCTGACCGGCATCCGGCCGGCGCCAACGCTGGGCCAGCGGCTGCGTCAGGCCCGCAACAGCCGGCAGTTGGGATAATCCCGGCCGGAGCAGGAGGCCATAGCAGGCCGGGCAGACCCGCCACCGGGGCAATGAGACGCGCGGACCGGCGGCAGCAGCGAAAACGCCCCGGCCGCATAAGGCATCGGCCCCCGACATCGCCTTTTTGGCCACCCGGCCGGATGGGCGCCGGTTGGCGCGGCCTCATACGGCCGATACCCGGTGGCGCCTTCTTGGCCCCGCGCCGCGACAACCCTGCTCAGGGCATACGATCCGGCCAGCGGTCCGGGAATGGCGCCCGCCGGAACGGAGCTTGGGGGCGCGCGCATCCTCCCGCGCGCCGGCTGGATCGCGGCGCGCAACTCATCCTCGGGGCGCGTGCGATCCTCAGTTGAGATCACGCTGGATGATCGCGATGGGCTGATCACCCTTCGGGCCGCGCACGCGCGCGCCTCAACGCGCGGATCGCCGCACGGGCGGACACCCCTGCGGGCGCTTCGGGCCGCGCACGCGCGTGCGCCTCAACGCTGCGAGCGCGCCCTGTTCATCGCGCCCCGTGCTGCGACAGCAACCCCCGGCCGGCAAGGTTGCGCATCAATGCGGCGGTGCCGAAATCCCATGGCGGGCATTGCGTGGACAGACGGACCCGGTTCACCAGCGAGCCAAGAGCGCCCTCGGATATCGTCACCAGATCGCCGGGATGATGGGTAAAGCCCTGCCCCTCGCCATCGCGGTCCTGCGTGGGTGCAAACAGCGTGCCCAGATACAGCAAAAAGCCGTCGGGATACTGGTGATGCCGGCCGATGGCCTGCGCGACCAGATCGGCCGGGTCACGGCTGATCCGCGACATGGACGAACGCCCGTCCAGAACAAAGCCGTCCTCGCCCTCGACACGCAGGGTCAGCTCGGCCCGGCGGGTGTCGTCAAGGCTGTATCCGGCGTCAAACAGCCGGATAAAGGGTCCGATGGCGGCGCTGGCATTGTTATCCTTGGCCTTGCCCAGCAGCAGGGCGGAACGCCCCTCGACATCGCGCAGATTGACATCATTGCCCAATGTCGCGCCGCGGATGCGGCCGCGGCTGTCGACCGCCAGCACGATTTCGGGTTCGGGATTGTTCCAGCGGCTGATCGGATGCAGCCCGACATCCGCCCCCCATCCGACCGAGGCCATAGGCTGGCATTTGGTGAATATCTCGGCATCGGGACCGATCCCCACCTCGAGATATTGCGACCACAGCCCTTCGGCCTGAAGCGCGGCCTTGACCTCGGCCGCCTTGTCCGAACCGGGGATGATGCCGCGCAGATTATCCCCGACGCGGGCACCGATCCGGGCGCGGATGGCGCTGGCGCGGTCGGGATCGCCGGCCGCCTGCTCTTCGATCACGCGCTCGACCATGGATTCGGCAAAAGTCACACCGCTGGCCTTGATCGCCTGAAGATCCGCGGGCGAAATCAGATACGCATCATCCGGCCCCGGATTTTCCAAAGCCGCCAGATCGCAGACCGGCCGGTCAGGCTGCGCCGCCAGCCAGCCGGCGGGGTCATCCATTTCCAGCAGGTCGCGCATGGTCGGCGCCTCGGGTCCGGTCACATCATGGACCACGCCACCCCGGATCGTCACCAGCAAAGGGCCGGTGCCCGGGCGCCAGATACGGCCGGCAAAACAGCCGGTCCCGGGCAGGTCGAGTTTCATGCTCATGCCCCTGCCCCCGCGTGCGACGCCACGGGACCGAAGCGGCGCGGCCGTGCCAGAGGCGCCGCGCGCCTTACAGGATACGGGGCCATGATTTCCTCCTCTTGTGCTGCGGCAATTATGGTATACCATTTCCTCGACAGCAAGACAGGAGGGGGATCATGTCCGGCAAGCAGAGCATCGGTTTTATCGGTGTGGGCTATATGGGTCACGGCATGGCGGCCAACCTGATGAAGCACGGCCATCCCATGCAGATCATCGGCAACCGCAACCGCCAGCCGGTCGAGGATCTGCTGGAACGTGGCGCGACCGAGGCGTCAAGCCCGCGCGAAATGGCGGCATCCGTCGATATCATCCATATGTGCCTGCCCAATTCGGCCAGTGTCGAGGCGGTGATGGGCGGCCCTGACGGCATTCTGGCCGGTGCGCGGCCGGGGCTGGTCGTGATCGACGCAACCACTGCTGATCCCGCCTCGACCGAACGGCTCGCGGCAGAGATGGCCGCACGCGGCGGCACCTATGTCGACGCGCCGCTGGGCCGCACCCCCAAAGAGGCCGAGGCCGGCACATTGGATGCGATGGTCGGCTGCGACGATGACACATTCGGACGCATCCGCCCGGTGATCGAATGCTGGGCCAGCAACATCAACCATATCGGCCCGACCGGCTCGGCCCATAAGATGAAACTGGTGATGAACTTTATCGCAATGGGCTATGCCGCGATCTACGCCGAGGCGCTTGTGATGGCGGCAAAGTCGGGCATCGCACCGCAGACCGTGCGCAAGGTCATCGGATCCAGCCGGATGTCGAACGGGTTCTTTGACACATTCATGGCCGCAGCCGTCGACCGCCAGCGCGAGGCCCATAAGTTCACCATCACCAACGCCGCCAAGGATATGCGCTATGCCGCCTCGATGGCGATGGCGGCAGGAATGGCGAACCCGCTGGGTGCCGCCATGCGCAACAGCTTTGCCGCCGCCGAGGCACAGGGGCACGGCGCCGGTTTCGTGCCAGAGCTGGCGGATTTCATTGCCGCTGAAAACGGTCTCGATCTGGCCCGCGCCGTCGCCGATGGCCAGGATCAGGGCTGAGAGCAAGACCCGAGGGGGAAGGAACCGACATGAGCAACACGCGCGCCAACAAGCGTTTCCGCAGCCAGGAGTGGTTCGACAATCCAAATAATCCGGGCATGACCGCCCTTTATCTGGAGCGCTATCAAAATCAGGAATACACCCGCGAGGAACTGGAAAGCGAGCGGCCCATCATCGGCATCGCCCAGACCGGAAGCGATATCGCGCCCTGCAACAAGATCCATGTCTTTTTGATGGACCGCATCAAGGCCGGTATCCGCGAGGCCGGCGGGATCCCCATGGAATTTCCGGTCCACCCGATTCAGGAAACCGGCAAGCGCCCGACGGCCGCACTTGACCGCAACCTTGCCTATCTGTCGCTGGTCGAGGTGCTGCACGGCTATCCGATCGACGGGGTGGTGCTGACCACCGGCTGCGACAAGACCACGCCGGCGATGCTCATGGGTGCCGCGACCATGGACATTCCCGCCATCACCCTGAACGGCGGCCCGATGCTGGACGGCTGGTGGCAGGGCAAGCGCGCGGGATCGGGCACCATCGTCTGGGAAAGCCGGCGCCTGCTGGCCGAGGGCAAGATCGACTATGACGAATTCATGAGCCGCGTCTGCGCCTCGGCCCCCAGTCTGGGCCATTGCAACACCATGGGCACCGCCAGCACCATGAACGCCATGGCCGAGGCCCTTGGCATGTCCCTGCCCGGCTGTTCGGCCATCCCGGCGCCTTTCCGCGAACGCATGGCCATGGCCTATGAGACCGGCAAGCGGATCGTGCAGATGGTGCTGGACGATCTGAAACCTTCCGACATCCTGACCCGCGAGGCATTCGAGAACGCCATCGTCGTCAATGCGGCCATCGGCGGCTCGACCAATGCGCCGCCCCATCTTCAGGCGGTGGCCCGCCACGCCGGGGTTGATCTGAATGTCCGCGACTGGGAAACCATCGGTTTCGAGGTCCCGCTGCTGGTCAATATGCAGCCTGCCGGGGAATATCTGGGCGAGAGCTTTTTCCGCGCGGGCGGCGTGCCCGCCGTCATGGCCGAATTGCGCAAGGCCGGGCTGATCCGCGAAAACGCGATGACTGTCTCGGGCCGGCCGATGGGCGAGAACCTGACCGGCTGGGCCAGCCGCGATCTGGACGTGATCCGCACCGTGGACAGCCCGCTGCGGCCCAATGCCGGCTTTCTCGTGCTGTCGGGGAACCTGTTTAATTCGGCACTGATGAAAACCAGCGTGATCTCAGATGATTTCCGCAGCCGTTTCCTGTCGCGGCCGGGGTCCGAAGGCATCCTCGAGGCCCGCGCCATCGTTTTCGAAGGCCCCGAGGATTATCACGAACGCATCAACGATCCCGCACTGAATATTGACGAGAACTGCATCCTGTTCATCCGCAATACCGGCTGCGTCGGCTATCCCGGCAGCGCCGAGGTGGTGAATATGCAGCCCCCGGACGCGCTGTTGAAACAGGGCATCAATCACCTGCCGACGGTCGGTGACGGGCGGCAGTCGGGCACATCGGAAAGCCCCTCGATCCTGAACGCCTCGCCGGAATCGGTGGTCGGTGGCGGGCTGGCCCTGCTGGAGACCGGCGACATGGTCCGGCTGGATCTGAACGCGCGGACCATGAACGCGGTGGTGGAGGATGCCGAATGGCAGCGCCGCCGCGATGCATGGACCCCGCCCGAACTGGTCAGCCAGACCCCGTGGGAGGAAATCTATCGCAAGAATGTCGGCCAGCTTGCCGATGGCGGCTGTCTGGAACTGGCGACCGCCTATCAGCGCATCCGCCAGAACCTGCCGCGCGACAACCATTAGGAAACGTTCATGACCAACAGCATCATCATCACCGGCGCGGGCAGCGGCATCGGGCGCGCCACCGCACGGACATTCATGGCGGCCGGCTGGCGTGTCGGGCTGATCGGCCGGCGCGAGGATGCGCTGATCGAAACGGCGGGCGGCGCGGATGCGCTGATCCTGCCCTGCGACGTGACCGATGCCGCATCGGTTGATGCGGCCTTTGACCGGGCGGCGGCGCAATGGGGGCATGTCGGCGTGCTGTTTAACAATGCCGGCACCGGTCTGGTGGCGCAAACCCCCGACGAGGTCGACCCCGACGAGTTCCGCCGGGTCATCGACGTGAATGTCAACGGCGTGTTCAACTGCGCCCGCGCCTGTTTCCGCATCATGCGCAACCAGTCCCCGCAAGGCGGGCGGATCATCAATAACGGCTCGATCTCGGCCCATGCGCCGCGTCCGGGATCAATCGCCTATACCACGTCAAAACATGCGGTGACCGGGATCACCCGCTCGGTCAGCCTGGACGGCCGGCCCTTTAACATCGCCTGCGGGCAGATTGATATCGGCAATGCGCTGACCGACATGGCGGCCGCTATGACCAAAGGCGTCGCGCAGGCCGATGGCTCGACCCGGATCGAGGCGGTGATGGATGTGCAGGTCGTGGCCGATATGGTGCTGCATATGGCCAGCCTGCCCGAGGGCGCGAATGTCCAGTTCGTGACCGTGATGGCGACCAACATGCCCTTTATCGGGCGCGGCTGAGGCAACTGAACCTGTCTGAATGAACGGAGGGTCCGCATGACCGAAACGCTCGCCATCGGCGACTATACCGACGAGGCAGAAAGCGCGCTGCGTGATCAGTTCGATGCGCGGATGATCGGCACGCTTGACGATCTGGCGCGGCTGGACGGCGCATTGCGCGCCGGCATCCATGGGCTGGCCTACAAGGGGCATGCCCCCCTTGACGGGTCGCATATGGACCTGCTGCCCGCGCTCAGGGTGATTGCGAATTTCGGCGTGGGCTATGATGCGATCAATGTCGCCGATGCCACCGCGCGGGGGATCACCGTGACCAATACGCCCGAGGTGCTGAACGATGATGTGGCCGATCTGGCGGTGGGCATGCTGATCGCCCAGTCGCGCGGATTTGAGGCGGCGGCGGCCGCGGTGCGTTCTGGCGCATGGGCACGCGAGGGCGCGCAGCCACTGGCGCGCAAGGTCTCGGGCCGGCGGGTCGGCATTCTGGGCATGGGCCGCATCGGACGCGAGATCGCCGACCGGCTGGCGGCCTTTAAATGTGAGATTCACTATCAGTCGCGCCGGCCCAAGGACACGCCGGCCGGCTGGACCTTTCACGCCGATGCGGTCAGCCTTGCCGGCGCGGTCGATGATCTGGTCATCGCCATTGTCGGCGGTGCCGAAACCGAGGACATGGTTGACGCCGCCGTGCTGCGCGCGCTTGGTCCCGACGGCGTCGTGGTGAATATCTCGCGCGGCACGGTCATAGATGAGGACGCATTGCTGAGCGCCCTGCACGAGCGCAGGATCCGCGGCGCGGCACTGGATGTTTTCCGCGACGAGCCAGAGGTTGATCCGCGGCTGGCCCGGCTGGAAAACATGTTCCCCCTGCCCCATATCGGTTCTGCCACGACCGAAACGCGGGCGGCGATGGGTGCGCTGCAACGGCAGAATCTGCGCGCCGTTCTTGACGGCCGGCCGGCGGTCACGCCGGTCAACTGACGCAGCGGCGCGGCAGGAAAAGGGGCTTGATGGATCACGATGACGCCATACCGGGCCTTGATACCGGTGCAACCATCCCCGCATCCGTCGCAGCACAGCTGCGCCGCGAGATCCTGATCGGCGCCATTCCGCCCGGCAGCGCCATCAAAGAGCGCGACCACGCCGAAAGGCTGGGCATCAGCCGCACCCCCCTGCGCGAGGCGGTGCGGATACTGGCCAAGGAAGGGCTGATCGTCCTGCGGCCGCAGCGTAGCCCCGTGGTCGCAAATCCGACGCTGGACGAGGTGCGCGATGAGCTGGCGGTGCTGCGCATCATCGAACATGCATCGGGGAAAATCGCCTGTGAGAGCGCGACTGTGGCCGATATCGAACGGGTGGCCAAACTGGCCGGCGCGGTCGAGGCCCAGTATGACAGCGGCGACAAGATCGACGTTTTCAATCTGGACATGGCCCTGCACAGCGCCATCGTTCAGGCCGGCCATAATGCCGCGCTGATCCGCACGCATCGCGAATACCTTCAGCGGCTGTGGCGCATCCGCTTTCTGTCGGCCCGCCAGCGCCATGAAAGGGACCGTGTGCTGGCCGATCATCGCGGCATGGCCGAGGCACTGGCGCGCCGCGATGCGACCGCGCTGCAAGCCTGCATCAGCCGCCACAGCGCGGCCATGCAGACCAATATCGAGGCCCATTTCCACCGCGAGGCCGGGGGCGATACCACCAGCCTATCCGGCCTGTGATCCTGTGGCCCATGTCACCCCGGCCGGTCGGCCGGGCCATATGCGTCCGGCGGCATCCGTTGCCCAACCGCGCCCGGCGCATCATGGCGGGGCGGGGCGGGGGCGTGGCATGAGCGGAGTCACCGTGATCGCGCACCGATCCGGGTCATGCTCATTTCGCATCAGGGCGGTCCTCGGAACCGCAGCCACAAAGGCGCCCGGACGGGTGGTGAACAGCCACAGAACCGCAGCCGGCGCCCGCTATATCGCGGGATCTGCCGATGCCATCGCTTCAGCCTGCAATACCGCCCCGGCGCCCGGCTGGCCCCATGTGCCACCGACGGCATGACAGCGCCCCCGATGACGCAAGGCCGCGCGCGCCCCGCCGGAATACGCGGCCACAGGCCGATCCCCGGCACGGCATACATGCGCGGCCGCAATCTTGAGCCGGTCGCTGTCAGGGTCTGGGCATCAACGCAGCCGCGTGTCAGACTGCGCAAAGCCATGACAGATAAAGGCCGCTCCATGATCACGAACCTGCCCCGATGAGCGCCGAGGCAAAGCTGCGCGAAACCCTGTGCGATCTGGCCGCATCGCTGTTTTCGCGCGGGCTGACGCATGGTTCGACCGGCAATATTTCGGCCCGGACAGCCGATGGCGGGTTGCTGGTTTCGCCCACCGGCTCCAGCTTTGGGGCGCTCGATCCGGGGCGGCTGGCGCATTTCGATGCACAGGGCCGCCAGATCGGCGGCGACCGCCCGACCAAGGAAATCACGCTGCATCAGGCGTTTTACGACACCCGGCACGGCACCGGGGCTGTGGTTCATCTTCATTCCTGTCATTCGGTGGCGCTGTCCACGCTGCCTGATGCTGATCCCGATGACTTTCTGCCGCCCCTCACACCCTATGCGATCATGCAGCTGGGCCGGGTCAGCCTGCTGCCCTATTTCCAGCCCGGCGATGCGGCAATGGGCGATGCGGTGCGCGGGCTGGACGGGCGGCGGGCGGCGGTCATGCTGGCCAATCACGGCCCGGTCGTCGCCGGCCGCACGCCCGAGACCGCGTGCAATGCCATCGAAGAGCTGGAGGCCACGGCACGGCTGGCCCTGATGCTGCGGGGCCTGCCGGCGCGTATGCTGAACGAGGCACAGATCGCGCCCCTGCTGCGCGCCCATGAAATCGCATGGGAGAGCTGAATGCCCCGGTTTTCCGCCAACCTTGGTTTTCTCTGGGCCGAGCTGCCCTTGCCGGATGCGGTGCGCGCCGCGCATGAGGCAGGTTTCAACGCGGTCGAATGCCATTGGCCCTATGACCATGACCCGGCCGCAGTCCGTGCGGCGCTTGAGGAAACCGGCCTTGTCATGCTGGGGCTGAACACCCGCCGCGGTCAGGCCGGCGAGAACGGGCTGGCCGCCCTGCCCGACCGCAAGGCAGAGGCCCGCGCCGAGATCGACCGCGCGATCACCTATGCCCGCGAGATCGGTTGCCGGTCGGTTCATGTCATGGCCGGCATCACCGACAGCGCCGGGGCCGGGGCGGTGTTTCGCGATAATCTGGCCTATGCCTGCGATCAGGCCGAGGGGCTGAAGCTGCTGATCGAGCCGCTGAACCGCTATGATGCGCCGGGCTATTTCCTGCATAGCGCCTGGCAGGCGGCCGATATCATCGCGGCTGTGGGGCGTGACAATCTGGCGCTGATGTTCGACTGCTATCACCTGCAAATTCAGCACGGCGACCTGACGCGCCTGCTGGCAGAGATGGCCCCGCTGACCGGCCATATCCAGTTCGCATCCGTCCCCGACCGCGGCCCCCCCGATCAGGGAGAGCTGTGCTATGACCATATATTCGCCGCAATCGACGCCTCGGGCTGGACCCGCCCGCTGGGTGCGGAATACCGCCCGCGCGGCAAAACGGCGGATTCGCTGGGCTGGATGGACCGCTGGCGGGCACCAGACGCCCACCCGGCCGGGCAACCCTAGGGCGGATGGCCCGCCTTGCGTGATCGCGATCCCGAAAAGCGGGCAGGAAAGCACCGCCTGTTCCGGCTGGCGGGTCACAGGCATCGGCGGCGCCCGATGTGAGTTTCGCGCGCGATGCAGGGGCCGGTCAGCGCGCATTACCGCCGCCGGGATCACAGCCTAGCCCGCCAGCGCCCGCGCAAAGAAATCCGGGCCGCCGAAATTGCCGGATTTCAGCGCCAGTGCCAGCGGTCCCTGCCCGTCGCGGGCCAGACACCATGGCACACCCGGCGCGATCTCGGCACCGATGCGCAGCCGGCCCACCCCAAGGGCCGAGGCCACCGCGCCCGAACTTTCGCCGCCCGCAACGACGAACCGTGTCACACCGCCCGCCCGCGCCGCACGGGCAATACGGGCGAGCGCGTCCTCGACCACCTGCCCGGCACGCCCCGCCCCCAGACGCGACTGCGCCGCGCGGACCTCGTCGGGTTCGGCCGTGGCATAGATCAGCGGCGCCGGCCCGTCCGGCCGCTGCGCCTCCAGCCAGTCAAGCGCCGCGTCGGAACCCCGTGCATCCAGCATCACCGGGTCCAGCCGCAATGCTGGCGCGCCAGTTGCGACATAAGCGGCGACCTGCCGGCGGGTCATGTCCGAACAGCTGCCCGACAGCAACAGCGCCGGCCCCACCGGCATGACCGGCGCATCAGCGCGCCCGGCCCGTGTCAGCCTGCCCTGATCCAGCCATTGCCGCGCCAGATCGCGGGCAAAGGCACTGCCCCCGGCACAGAGCGCGGCCTCGGCGCCCGGCCCGGCCAGAACATCAAGATCGCCGTCACAGATCGCATCCGCGATCAGATGCGCCATATCGCCCGCAATCGCCGCCCGCACCGCGGCATCGCCCGCCGCCACCGCCGGCCAGTCGATCAGCCCGACACGACCCCGCACCTGAAGCGCCAGCAACCGCGTCAGGTCACTGTCGGTCATCGGGTTCAGGGGATGGTCCTTCATCGGGCTTTCGGCCAGCGGCTGGCGGCCGACGAACAGATTGCCCATGAACACCCGCCGCCCGTTCTCGGGGAATGACGGCACATGCAGCACCGGCCCGGCACCCAGACGCGCGGCCAGAGCATCCGCCACCGGCCCGATATTGCCCGCCGCCGTGCTGTCAAAGGTCGAGCAGTATTTCCAGTAAATGCGCGCCGCACCCGCCGCCGTCAGCCAATCCAGCGCCGCAAGCGCCTGCGCAACCGCCTCTGCGGCCGGGATGGAGCGGATCTTCAGCGCCACGACCTCGATCTGACCCGGCGGCTCTGCCCCCGGTTCCGGCAGGCCGATACGCAGCGAGACCGGTGCGCCGGAACGCGCCACCAGCGCCGCCAGATCGGTAGCCCCAGTGAAATCATCCGCGATGCAACCCAGCCAGGTCATATCAGCCTCCGTCCGCGTCATTCCCGGTGTCGTCCCCGGGCAGCACCACACCGGCACGGCGCGCCAGCAGCAGGGCCACGGCCGCGTCGTCCCGGCGGCCCATCCCGGCGGCCGAGGCATCGCGGAACATCTCCAGTGCCGTCTGCGACAGCGGCACACACGCCCCCATTGCGCCGGCGGCACCGGTCACGATGCCCAGATCCTTGACGAAAATATCCACGGCCGAGCGCGGCGCATAATCGCCCGCGACGACATGTTCACCGCGATTTGCGAACATCCAGCTGTTGCCGGCGCAGTCCTGAATGACGCGGTGAACCTCGGCCAGATCCATGCCCATGCGGCCCGCCAGCGCCATCGCCTCGCCCATGGCGGCGATATGCACACCGGCCAGCAGCTGATTGATCAGCTTCATCCGCGATCCCGCGCCCGGTTCATCGCCCAGCCGGAACACTTTGGCCGAGATCGCCCCCAGCGCCGGCGCGATACGCTCGAACGCCGCAGGGTCCCCTGCCGCCATCATGGAAATCTCGCCCGCCTCGGCCCGCGTCGCGCCGCCCGAAACCGGTGCATCAATCACCGCCATCCCGGCATCTGCCAGCCGCGCGCACAGCGCTTCGGCATCCGCAGGCTCGACCGTCGCGCATAGCACAAAGACCGTGCCCGGCGCGGCGGCCCCCGCCGCACCGCCGGGACCGAACAGAACCTGTGCGGTCTGGGCCGCGCTGACGACATAGACGAATACGACATCGGCATCGCGCGCGGCATCCGCCGGGTCCGCCGCCGCCCGGCCACCGGCCGCGGTCAGACGCGCCAGCGGTTCGGGCCGCAGGTCGCAGCCGGCGACCCCGATGCCTGCGCGCGCCAGCGACAGCGCCGCCCCCAGCCCCATCGAACCCAGCCCGATCACCGCCGCTTTCATGCCCCTGCCCCGCTGTTGCGCCGCGCCAGAACCATCCGTATCAGCGGCAGCACCCAGAACAGGATCGCCGCCACCCCCAGCCCGGCCGCAATCGGCCGGTCAAAGAAGGCCAGAAGATTGCCATCCGCCTTGATCATCGAGGTCACAAAGTTCTTTTCCAGCATCGGTCCCAGCACCATGCCCAGAATCGCCGGCGCGACCGGCAGGCGAACCTCTTCCATGATAAAGCCGAGGATGCCAAAGACCAGCATCACCACCACACCAAAGATCGAATTGGTGATCGCATAGGCGCCGACGATGCAAAACAGCAAGATCACCGGCATCAGCAGGCGCTGCGGCACCTGAAGAATACGCGAGCCAAGCCGGATCGCCAGCCAGCCCAGCGGCAGCATCATCAGATTGGCCAGCAAAAAGACCAGAAACAGCGCATAGATCAGCTGCGGCTGCATCAGAAATACCGTCGGACCGGGGTTCAGGCCCTTGACATAAAGCACGCCGATCACGATCGCCGTGATCGAGTCGCCCGGAATGCCAAAGACCAGCGTCGGAATCCAAGCCCCCGAAATTGCTGCGTTATTCGATGATCCGGCCTCGACCAGACCTTCGGGATGGCCCTTGCCGAACTTTTCAGGTGTGCGCGAAAAGCGTTTCGAGATCGCATAGCTGATCCAGGCCGCGATATCGGCCCCCGCACCCGGCAGCGCGCCGATCAGCGTGCCCGCCGCCGAGCCGCGCAGCACCTGCTTCGGATAGCGTTTCAGATTGGCCCATTGTGCGCGGAACATGCCGCCAAGGGCCGGGCGCTCGGCCTTGGCCAGCCGCGCGGGCGCGACGACGGCGCGAAACACCTCGGCGGCGGCAAACAGCCCGATCAGCGCCGGGATAAAGGGAACACCGCCCAGCAGATCGACATTGCCAAAGGTAAACCGCGCCTGCCCTGCCGGGTTATCCATCCCGATGCTGGCCACCATCAGCCCGATCATCAGCGATATCAGCCCGCGCATGGCCGATCCCGGCGAGATAAAGACCGCACAGCTCAGCCCCAGCACAACCAGCCAGAAATATTCAAAGCTCGAGAATTTCAGCGCCACCTCGGCCAGCAGCGGGGCGGCGAATATCAGGACCAGCGTGCCGAACACGCCGCCGATCACGGAAAAGACCAGCAGCGCGCCCAATGCCTCGGCCGCGCGGCCCTGGCGCGTCATGCGCCACGAATCTTCAACATAGGCCGCGCTTGCCGGTGTGCCGGGAATACGCAGCAACGCGCCGGGCAGATCCCCGGCGAATATCGCCATGGCCGCGGCGGTGACGATAGCGGCGATGGCCGGCACCGGGTCCATAAAGAATGTGACCGGAACCAGCAGGGCCGTGGCCATCGTCGCGGTCAGCCCCGGCACAGCGCCGACAAACAGACCAAAGGCACCCGCCGCCATCATCGTCAGGATGACCTGCGGCGTCATCACCAGTTCCATTGCCTGAGCCAGTATCATCCCGTCAGATCCCCGGTATCGTGAACCACTCGCCGCGCGGCAGCGGCACCATCAGCAGAACGCCGAAGATATAGCGCAGCACCAGCGCCGAGACGACGCCCAGCAGCACCGCCACCCAGAGCCGCACATCCAGCAGCAGGGCCATACCGGCGACAATGACAAAGGCCACCGGCAGAAAACCCAGCGGCCGCGAGGCAATGATGTAGAACAGCATCAGCCCGATCGCCGCCAGCAGCCGGCCCCAGGCGGCGGGCTGGCTGGCCCAGTCGTGGCGCGGCTCGTCGGTATCTGCGGGCGCGTCCCCGCCGCGCAGCCCGGTCCAGACCATGGCCGCACCGATCAGGATCGACAAAAAGGCGATCATCCGTGGCATGCTGCCGGCGCCATATTGCTGCCCCGGAATCGCGATCAGCGAGCGGGCGGCAAAAAACAGAATCAGCCCGGCCATGATGGCCAGCGCGCCGATAATCAGATCAGTCCTGTTGACCCGGTTGCGCATTCCTTACCCCCGCTGTTGCCCTGGCGCGCGCGCCTGCCGGCGCTCTGCCCCCGGCTGCGCACAGGCGCCGCAACGCGATCATACGAGGCCGAGGGCAGGCATCAGGCAGCCAGATGGCCGCCTGATGCGGTGGTGATCAGTTGGCGAGGCCCGCGGCCTTCATCACCGCGCCGAGGCTTGCGTCATCCTCGGCGACGATCCGGGTGGCCTCTTCGGGGCCGGCCCAGCGCATGCCAAAGCCGCGGCCATCCATGAACTCTTTGTATTCAGGGCTTTCATAGGCGGCCTGCACGGCCTCGACCAACCGCGCCTTGACATCATCAGGCAGGCCCTTGGGGGCAACGATCGTGCGCCAGACCGACAAGGTCCAGTCCGAGCCGGTGACCTCTTTGATGGTGGGCACGTCGGGGAACATCTCCTGACGCGCGTCGGACATGGTGGCCAATGGCAGCACACGGCCGGCCTCGATCAGGGCGCGGCCCTCGGCGAGCGAACTGGTCACCAGCTCCACCCCGCCCGCGACCATGTCCGTCAGCCCGGCAACAGAGCCGTCCGACGGAACCCACGGCACCTGGGTCACGGCGACATCCTCGCTCATCAGCCAGCCCAGCATGTTCAGATGCCAGATCCCGCCCTGCCCGGTGCCCGAGGCTTTCAGCGCGCCGGCCGGCTGTTCCTTGATCGCCGCCAGCAGATCGGCCGCCGTCGCCCAGTCGCTGGAGGCCGAAACCATCAGCCCGCCCGGATCGGCGTTCACCATGCCGAGAATGTCGAAATCCTCATAGGTCAGGTCCGTCAGGCCCTGCCAGTGCATCATGTCGATCTCGATGGTCATCACCCCGATGGTATAGCCGTCGGCATTGGCCCGCGCGATGGCGGTATGGCCAACCACGCCCGAACCGCCGGTGCGGTTCACCACATTCACCGGCTGGCCCAGATTTTGCTGCATCAGTTCGGCAAAGATTCGGCCCACCGCATCGGTGCCGCCGCCCGCGCCCCATGGCACGATCATCTCGATCGGACGTTGGGGAAAGTCCTGCGCGAAGGCCGGGGCCCCGGCCGTTGCCGCCGCCATGGCCGCGCTGGCAGCCAACATCACCAATCCACGTCTGTTCATCGTTCCTCCTCCTCGGGTTGCCGGCGCCTGGGCTGCGATCAGCACGGCGGACAAGGCAAGAATGCTGGTCGTATGTATACATTGTCAATCCACCATATATCCCCGCAAATCAGAGATGGCAGGGTGGGGAACCTCTGTGCAGGCATTCGCATAAACGCTTGTCATACTGTCAGATCACTGTAACATCCGCCTTAATGGATACCTTTGAGGAGGAGGAATCCTTGGCTACTGTGACCATTGACGACGTGCGGAAGTCCTATGGCGCGGTCGAGGTAATGCATGGCGTCAGCGTCGATATCGACGAAGGGGAGTTCGTCGTTCTGGTCGGTCCCTCGGGCTGTGGAAAATCGACGCTTCTGCGGATGCTGGCGGGGCTGGAACATATCACCTCGGGGCAGATCCGCATCGGTGAACGGGTGGTCAACGACCTGCCGCCCAAGGAACGCGACATCGCGATGGTGTTCCAGAACTATGCGCTTTATCCGCATCTGACCGTGGCCGAGAATATGGGCTTTTCGCTAAAGCTGGCCGGCGCCGGCAAGGCCGAGATCGCCGAAAAGGTCCGCCCCGCCGCCGAGATCCTGGGCCTTGCGCATCTGCTGGAACGCTATCCGCGCCAGCTGTCGGGCGGCCAGCGCCAGCGCGTCGCCATGGGCCGCGCCATCGTGCGCAAGCCGCAGGTCTTTTTGTTCGACGAGCCGCTGTCCAACCTTGACGCCAAGCTGCGCGTTTCGATGCGCACCGAGATCAAGAACCTGCACCAGCGGCTGAAGACGACGACCGTCTATGTCACCCACGACCAGATCGAGGCGATGACCATGGCCGACAAGATCGTCGTCATGCATGATGGCCGCGTCGAACAGATCGGCGCGCCGCTGGAACTGTATGACCGTCCCGCCAATCTGTTCGTCGCCGGCTTTATCGGCAGCCCGGCGATGAGCATGATCCACGGCACGCTGGAGGGCGGGGTCTTTGTCGCCGGGGATGGCACCCGCCTGCCCGTGACCAATCCGGGCCGCGCCGTGGCGGGGCAAAAGCTGGTCTATGGCATCCGCCCCGAAGCCATGTCGATCGGCGGTGATATCCCGCTGAAGGTCGAGGTGACAGAACCCACCGGTGCCGAAACCCATGTGGTCGGCTCTCTCGGCGGGTCCGAAATCACCGCAGTATTCCGTGAACGTGTCAGCGCGCCGCCCGGCGGCACATTGATGATCGGCGTCGATCCCGGCGCCGTGCATCTGTTCGATGCCGAGACCGGCATCCGTTTGACGGGCATCTGATTTTCGCAGCGGCGTCCGCGCCGCATATAGATGAGCCAGCAGGAGATGAGGAGGACTCCAGCATGACGATCGACCGCAGAAGACTGCTACAAAGCGGTGCGGCCCTTGCCGCCGCCGGCACCATCATGGGACCGTTCCGCGCGACCCGCGCATTGGCACAGGGCGCGCCGAAGTTCACCCCCGAAGAAGGCGCCAGCCTGCGCCTGCTGCGCTGGGTGCCCTTCGTCAAGGGCGAGGAAGATGCCTGGAACGCCAACACCGCCGCCTTTACCGAGGCAACCGGTGTCGAGGTCCGCATCGACCAGGAAAGCTGGGAGGATGTGCGCCCCAAGGCCGCCGTCGCCGCCAATGTCGGCTCTGGCCCGGATATGGTGATGAGCTGGTTTGACGACCCGTTCCAGTATCCCGACAAGCTGGTTGATGTCACCGACCTGTGTGAACATCTGGGCGAGCTGAACGGCGGCTGGTATGACGGGCTGAAAGGCTATGGCTTTGACCGCCAGCGCAACGCCTGGATCTCGACGCCGCTCTGCGCCATCGGCAACGCCATCTGCTATCGCGAAAGCCATATGAAGGCCGCCGGCTTTGACGAGTTTCCGACCGATACCGATGCCTTCCTTGCGCTGTGTACGGCGCTGAACGAAAAGGGCACGCCGGCCGGTTTCCCGTTTGGCAAGGCGGTGGGCGATGGGAACAACTTTGCCCATTGGCTGCTGTGGAGCCACGGCGGTAGCACGGTCGATGAAAACGGGCAGGTCGCCATCGACAGCCCCGAGACGCGGGCCGCCATCGAATACGCGAAAAAGCTGTATGCGGTCTTTATCGCCGGCACGGAAAGCTGGCTGGATATCAACAATAACCGCGCCTTCCTTGCCGGTGATGTATCGCTGACCGCGAACGGGGTGTCGCTGTATTATGCGGCGATCAATGATCCCAACCTGCAAGAGATCGCGCAGGATATCCGCACCAGCATCATGCCCATCGGCCCGGTCGGCACCTCGGTCGAGCTGCATCAGACCTCGACCATCTCGATCTTCAGCCATTGCAAATTCCCCAATGCAGCCAAAGCCTATCTGGAATGGATGTATGGCCGTGATCAGATGAATGCCTGGCTGTTGGGCGCAAGCGCCTATTGCTGTCAGGCGCTCAAGGGCTTTGCCGATAACCCGGTCTGGACCGACAACCCGATCCATGCGCCCTATGCCAAGGCGTCGGAATCGCTGCGGCCGAACGGCTATGCCGGGCCGCTGGGGCCGGCATCGGCCGGGGTGATGGCCGATTATGTTCTGGTCGACATGTTCGCCAGCGCCGTAACCGGCCAGTCCTCTGCCGATACCGCGATCACCGAGGCGGCCCGCCGCATCCAGCGCTACTATCGCTAGGCGGCCTGCGCATCCCGAACCGGGCGGCCGCCGCCCGGTTCAACCGACAGGAGCAACCCATGGCAGACAGCACCCCCACCACAGCCAGCCCGCGCCGACCGCTGATGCGGCGCCTGATGGAAAGCCGCAATGGCATGGGGCTGATGTTCATGCTGCCGGCGGCGGTGTTTTTGCTGTGTTTTCTGACCTATCCGCTGGGGCTGGGCGTCTGGCTGGGTTTCACCGATACCCGCATCGGCCGGCCCGGTGAGTTTGTCGGTCTGGATAACTATCAGTGGCTGTGGAACGACCGGGTCTTTTGGCTGTCGGTGTTCAATACGCTGTTCTATACAACCGTCGCCTCATTCGCAAAATTCGGGCTGGGGCTGTGGCTGGCGCTGCTGCTGAACCGCAATCTGGCGTTCAAGAATTTCTTCCGCGCGGTGATCCTGCTGCCCTGGGTGGTGCCGACCGTGCTGTCGGCGATGGCATTCTGGTGGATATTCGATTCGCAATTCTCGATCATCTCCTGGGTGTTGCAGAAATGGGGGTTGATCGACCGGCCGATCAACTTTCTTGGTGATCCGTGGAACGCCCGCTGGTCCGTGGTCTCAGCCAATATCTGGCGCGGCATCCCCTTTGTCGCCATCTCGCTGCTGGCCGGGCTTCAGACCATACCGCAGTCCCTGAACGAGGCCGCCGCCATTGACGGCGCCACCCGCTGGCAGATGTTCACCAAGGTCACACTGCCCCTGCTGACGCCGATCATCGCTGTGGTCATGACATTTTCGGTGCTGTTCACCTTTACCGATTTCCAGCTGATCTATGTGCTGACCCGTGGCGGGCCGGTGAACGCCACGCATCTGATGGCCACGCTGTCGTTCCAGCGGGCCATTCCCGGCGGGCAACTGGGCGAGGGCGCGGCCATCGCGGTCGCGATGATCCCCTTTTTGCTGGCGGCGATCCTGTTCAGCTTTTTCGGGCTGCAACGGCGCAAATGGCAGCAGGGGCAGGATTAAGGAGCGCGCGATGTCCACCACCGAAGACAACCACGAAGGCATGGACCAGTATGAAAGCCGGGCGCGCCGCATCCTGACGGTATGGCTGCCGCTGTTTTGCTTTATGTTCGTGCTGCTGTTTCCGTTCTACTGGATGGCGATCACCGCCATCAAGCCGGACAACCAGCTGACCGATTACCGCAATCATAACCCGTTCTGGGTGGTCGGCCCGACACTGCGGCATATGAAATATCTGCTGTTCGAAACCTCGTATCCGGCGTGGATGTGGAACACGATCATCGTCTCGGTCTGTTCGACGGTGATATCTCTGGTGGCATCCGTATTCGCCGCCTATGCGATCGAGCGGCTGCGCTTTCGCGGGGCGCGGGTCACCGGGCTGATGATCTTTCTGGCCTATCTGGTGCCGCCCTCGATCCTGTTCATTCCCCTGGCCTTTATCGTCTTTCAGGTCGGCATCTTTGATTCGCGGCTGGCCCTGATCCTGACCTATCCGACCTTTCTGATCCCCTTTTGCACCTGGCTGCTGATGGGCTATTTCCGCTCGATCCCCTATGAGCTGGAGGAATCGGCACTGGTCGACGGGGCGACCCGCTGGCAGATCCTGACCAAGGTCGTGCTGCCGCTGGCCGTGCCCGGGCTGATCTCGGCGGGGATCTTTGCCTTTACGCTGTCATGGAATGAATTCATTTATGCGCTGACATTCATTTCCAGTTCGGAAAACAAGACCGTTCCGGTCGGTGTTCTGACCGAACTGGTGCGCGGCGATATCTATGAATGGGGCGCGCTGATGTCAGGCGCGCTGCTGGGATCGCTGCCGGTGGTGATCCTCTATTCGTTCTTTGTCGATTACTATGTCAGCTCGATGACCGGTGCGGTCAAGGAATAGGGGGCAAAAGCCCCCTTTCTTTCAATAGGTCGCCCGGCCGCCCGAGATGTCGAATACGGCGCCGGTCGAGAAAGAGCATTCCTCTGACGCCAGCCAGGCCACAAGCGCCGCCGCCTCGTCAGGTTCCAGAAAGCGGCTCAGCGGGATCTTCGACAGCATATAGTCGATATGCTCTTGCGTCATCTGATCAAAGATCGGGGTGCGCGCGACCGCAGGGGTGATGCAATTGGCGATGACGCCCGTTCCGGCCAGTTCCTTGCCCAGCGATTTGGTCAGCGCGATCAGCCCGGCCTTGGAGGCCGAATAATGCGCGGCATTGGGGTTGCCCTCTTTGCCGGCGATGGATGCGATATTGACGATGCGCCCGTAGCCGCGCGCGGTCATACCCGGCAGCAGCGCCTGACAGATCACGAAAGGCGCGGTCAGGTTGACCGCCATGACCTGCCGCCAGACCTCGGGTTCAAGCGCGGTCACGGGGGCATTGCCGCCGGTGATCCCGGCATTGTTGATCAGGATATCCACCGCCCCCGCGTCCTGCGCCGCCTGAGCCACAGCCGCATCGTCGCACAGATCAAGCACCCGCCATTCGGCGCCAAGTTCGGCCGCCGCGCGTTCCAGCGGCTCTTGCTGGACGTCCCACAATACCAGCCCGGCACCGCTGGCATGCAGGCGCCGGGCGATGGCAAGGCCGATGCCCTGTGCTGCACCGGTCACCACCGCGCGGCGCCCCCGAAGGTCGATCTGGTTCATGCTATCCTCTTTCAGGTTCAGCCAAGGGTTTCAGCCAGCCGCCCGCGCAGCAGCTCAAGCTGCTGGGCATCGGCACGGTCGCGGTGGGCCTGATGGGCGTCGCGCGCCGCCACCGGGTCGCCGGCGGCAATCGCGGCAAGGATGCGGCGATGTTCCGCGTCCGAAACCAGCGGCCGCGGGCGCAGCCGCTGGATCAGCACGCGGGCGCGATATTGCTGCCCCCAGTAATCGCCCAATGTCCTGAGCAGCCGGGGATTGCCGCACAGCGCCACCGTGGTCGCATGCCAGTCGTCATCCATGTCCGACCAGCGGTCGATATCGCCGGCCTCGGTCGCACGTTCCATCCGGTCGAGCATCTGGGCCAGATGAGCATGTTCCGCATCGCTCAGCCCGCGCCGGGCAACCAGTTCGACGGCCCGGATCTCCAGCGCCGAAAACACGTCCAGCACGTCACGCACATCGCTCAGCGTCATTGCCATGACGGTGATGCCATGACGCGGGCGAATGGTCACCAGACCCTCCTCGGCCAGCCGGATGACGGCCTCGCGCACGGGGGTGCGCGACAGGCCCAGCAGCGCCGCCAGCTCGGTTTCCAGCAAGGTCGTGCCCGGCGCCAGCCGGCCGGTCAGAATGCGATAGCGCAGCTCGTGATAGGCACGTTCGCGCGCGGGCATGCCGGCCACGCCGGCCATGCTCGGCTCTGGCCGCGCGGCGCGGCGGCCCCGCCGGGTCAGAAGATCGCCATTCACCCCATCACGCCCGACCGCTTGTCTGCGCGCTGTCACGGATATGGGCGCGGATGATATCATCCATCCCCGCATCCGCAGCAAAGCCAAATTCCAGCGCGCGCGCCGGGTCAAAATCCCGCGGCCAGCCCGCGACGATGGCGCGGATCGTCGGATCGGGTTCGCGCCGGACCCGGGCCACCGTATCATCGCCCGCAACGCGGCGCAGCGATTCCAGCATCTCGCCCACGGTCGCCGATAT
This sequence comes from Paracoccus sp. (in: a-proteobacteria), assembly GCA_030538705.1. Taxonomy (GTDB): domain Bacteria; phylum Pseudomonadota; class Alphaproteobacteria; order Rhodobacterales; family Rhodobacteraceae; genus Paracoccus. The sequence goes on from JAUNTL010000002.1 coordinate 28,946, forward strand.
CCCCGGCATGGTCAGGCAGCGACGCGCACCCAAAGGCGCCAGATCCATGACCGCAGCATGCAGCAGGAAACCCACGCCGGAATCGGGGCTGGCCAGCCAGTGGCGCACATCGTCATCGACCGGCAGAATGGCCTCCTGCCCCGCCAGCGGCTCGCGGATGATCCCCGAAAAGAACCCCGAGGCCGCCTTGTTGGGCAGGCCCGGCCGCACAACGATGGTGGGCAGCCGAATGCCGATGCCATCAAAGATACCGCGCCGGGAATAGTCGTTCAGCAACAATTCGCCGATCATTTTCTGGGTGCCATAGCTGGTCATCGGCGCGGTCAGGAAGGTGTCGCTGATCCGGTCCTCGAACGGTGCCCCGAAAACGGCGATTGATGATGTATACACCACGCGCGGGCAATAGTCGTCCTGCGCCCGGATCGCCTCGAACAGGTGGCGGGTTCCGTCCAGATTGATCCGGTATCCCTTGTCGAAATCCGCTTCGGCCTCGCCCGAGACGACGGCCGCGAGATGAAAGATCACATCCGGGCGCCCGGCAATCAGCCCGTTGACCATGTCCGGGTCGGAAATGTCGCCCGCGGTGATATCCAACGTGATAGAGCTGTCACCCGCGTCCAGATCGGCGGGGACCACATCAAAGGCGGCAATGCGGTCAATCGCCCGCCCGCCCAGCGTGCCATCGGAAATCAGCCGCTGCGCCAGTCGCCGGCCCACCATTCCGGCCGCCCCGATAATCAAAATCCGCATTCCCGACACCCCCGGCCAAACCGAACATCCATGTATACATTACGCGCGAAATAGTGAAGATCAAGCCATCCGGGACAGACCGGGACACGCCGGAGAAGAGCAATGAGCAACCGCCTGAAACAGCGCCTTGCCGCGGGTGAATGCGTGCGCGCAGCCTGGGCAGAACTGGGCAGCCCCGATGCCGCCGAGATCATGGTCCTTCACGGCTGGCCGACCATTATCATCGACGGTGAACATGGGATCGGCGATCTGGAAACCTGGGTCGCCATGGCCCGCGCGATCGAGGCTGCCGGCGGTCATGCCGTCCTGCGCGTGCCCCATGGCGACGAGGCCCTGCTCAAGCGCGTGCTGGACCGGGGATTCCGCTCGATCATCGTGCCGATGGTCAACTCGGCCGCCGCAGCCCGTGATATCGCCGCCGCCTGCCGTTATCCGGGCGCAGGGCGGCGCGGCTATGCGGCGCCCATCGTCCGCGGCTCGGGCTTTGGGACGGTGCCTGATTACGCCCGGCAGGCAGCGGCGCGGGATCTGCTGCTGATCGTGCAATGCGAGCATATTGACGCGGTGGCCGATCTTGACGCGATCATGGCGGTGCCGGGGATCGACATGGTTTTCGTCGGCCCCAATGATCTGGCCGGCTCCATGGATCTGCTGGAGAATCTGACCGCGCCCGCGCTGACAGAGGCATTCACGCAGATCGAGGCGGCAGCGGCGCGCAACGGCTGTGCATTGGGCACCATCCCCGGGCCGGGCCGCACATGGGCCGGGCTGGCACAGCTGGGCTATCGGCTGATCGCCGGGCCGAATGATGTCTCGCTGCTGATCGCCGGCGCCCGCGAGGCCGCCCGCGCGGGCGGGGACAGCGCGCCCGACTGGGGCTGAGCCGCGACCGGCAATCGCGCGATGGCGGCCACGCATGCGCGGCCGGGCCGCTGCCCCGGACAGCCACAAAGCCGGCGGACCCGTTTATGCCTTGCGTCCCGCCGGCGGGTGGTTTGCGTCCGGGCGCGGGACCAACGGCCCCTTTCTCCGCCGGTTAAAGATAATTCGTCGGAACGGCCGTGGTGAACTTCAGCTCTTCCATGGCGATGGAGGAACTGATCTGCGAAAACTCCAGCCGCGCGATCATGGATTTATAAACCTGATCGTAGGTTTCGATATCGGGCACCAGCACCTTGAGGATGTAATCGGTCGATCCGGTCAGACGATAGGCCTCGACGACCTCGGGCATGGACTCGATCAACTCGCGGAACTGCTCCAGCCACGAGATTTCGTGCCGTGGGGCGGTAATGCCGATGAACATGGTCAGCCCGACCCCGGCATGGCGGGGATCGACAAGCGTGACCCGGCCACGGATGACGCCGGCATCCTCCAGCTTGCGGATACGGCGCCAGCAGGGCGTCTGCGACAGGCCGATCTCTTCGGCGATGACGGCGACCGAACGGTCGCTTTGCTGCAACAGATCAAGGATCTGGCGGTCGATCTCGTCGAAACTGGCGCCTTCGGCCGCGACAGAGCGGCGCGGGCGGGTGGGGCGAACTGTCTGCGGCTTCATGCACCACCCCGGTCGGCACGGGTCTCGGGGATAAATTCGACAATCGTGCCGGCGGCATGTTCAGGCGCGACCCATATGCCGCCGGGCGATACCCGCCACGGCGTGCCCGCCGCATCCAGCGCCGCCCGCGTGACGTCCAGATCGCGGACCGCGAACTGCACCCCGGCATAGGCCGATGCGGGGGTCGCCGCCGCCACCCCGTCATCAAAGCGCGCCCCTGCGGCCGCCGGCGTCAGGCACAGGATGGGGGCCGATGCCACACCCGTCGCCACCGTAACCGCCCCCGGCCCCGCCGGCCGCACGTATCCGGCCGCAAACAGCCGCGCCAGCCGGGCGGCCATCACCTCGGGTTCAGCTGTCACCGCGATGATCCCGGCAAGCGCCGCCGCGCCGTTGGCATGGTCGCGCAGCTCGGGCCGCCAGACCATGTCCGGCGTCTTGTGCTGGCACATAAAGATCAGCCCGGCGGGAATTTCATCGGGGGCGAAATGCGCAACGGCAAAGGCCGCCTCGCCCTGCCCGCCGCCGGGCAGGGGCAAGGGGCGCGAGAACTCGGCCACCTCGCCCGTGGCAATGCCCAGATCCGCCAGCGCAGCACGGGCCGCGCGGGCATCGTCGATCCGGCAGGCAATGGCGCGCAATCCCTGCCCATCGCGGGCAATCATGTCGCGCTGATGCTGATTGGCGGGGGTATCGGCGATAATGCCCAGCAGTTCGAAATAGTCGTTGCCAAAGATGATCGTGTAATTCGCCGTGCCCTTTTCGACGCTGTGCGTGCCGCGCGGCGAGAGCGTGAACCCCAGCCGCCGCCATGCCGCAGCCGCCCCTTCCAGATCCGACGCCAGCAAGAACAGATGATCGACGCCTTTCACGGGGTGAGTCATCGGATTTCCTTTCATTCTCTGTCACGCCTGAGCGGCGCGAGGGTGATTTCATGGATCGCGACGGCCGGGTTCATCCGCGCCACGCTCAGCGCCAGTTCGGCGATATCCTCGGGCTGTATCATCCCTGCCGCCCGCGCCGGGTCAAAGCCGGGCCGTTTCAAAAGCAGGGGCGTCGCGACCTCGGCCGGTTGCAGCGCGGTCGAGCGGATGCCGTTCGCCCCCTCCTGCGCGTTCAATGTCGCGCTGAGGTTGCTCAGCGCATGTTTCGAGGCGCCATAGGGCACGCCGCCTTCGGACAAGTGAAAGCGGCCGGCCCAGCTGGAGGTGTGGATCATCGCACCGCCCCCGGCCGCGCGCATCACCGGCAGCGCGGCCGCAATGACATTGATCGCGCCCTTGATATTGATATCCAGAATGGCGTCCCATTCGGCAAAGTCGATGTCATCCCAGCGGCGGTGTGGCGTGTTCAGCCCGGCATTATTGCACAGCACCGCGATACCGCCGCCCCATTGCGCGACCCCGGACGCGACTGCGGCGCAGGCGGCGCGATCCTGCACATCCAGCGGGAACGGCCGTGCCGCCCCGCCGGCGGCTGCAATTTCCTCTGCAATCATGCCGATCGGGCCGGGATTGCGCGCCGACAGCGCAACACGATAGCCGGCGGCCGCAAAGCGGCGCGCCATGGCGGCCCCGATGCCCGAGCCGGCACCGGTAATCCATACCGTCCCCGTTTGTGCATAATTCCCGGACAGTTCTTCCTCCACCGACGCCCCCGCTGGCACAAATTTCCAGACCACCAAGATATATTGAAAAAAATACCTAGCAAACACCGCTATTGTCGTCATACTACTGAGCGATAACCTTGTAAGTCTAGACCGTCTGTTCCAAAAGATCGCAAAGCGACCGATAATTTACTCCACAACGGGAAGGGTTCGAGATGCAGAAATTCACCAGCCGCCTGCTGCTGGCGGGCGCTGCTGCGGCAGCACTTTCAGCGCCCGCATTTGCGCAAGAGGTCACGCGCGGCGGCACGGTATTCGTCCATATGAACAGCGAGCAGGGCGTTCTGAACCCGGCGCTGCGGGCGTCGACCGGGGTTTATCAGATCACCGGCCGCTTTATGGAGCCGCTGATTGACAAGACCTATGATGGCTATGTCGGCGTGCTGGCGACGGAATGGTCCTCTTCCGAGGATGGCAAGACCATCACCTTCAAGCTGCGTGACGGTGTGCGCTGGCATGACGGCGAGACTTTCGACTGCGAGGACGTCGCCTTCAGCGCGATGGAGCTGTGGAAGCCGCTGCTGAACTATTCATCAACGCTTCAGGCCAATCTGGAATCGGTCGACTGCCCCGATCCGCTGACGGCGGTATTCAATTATTCCCAGCCGATGCCGCTGGACCTTTTGGTCGCGGCCATGCCGGATCTGGGTCACCCGGTGCCCAAACATCTGTATGAAGGCACCGATATCCTGCGCAATCCGCATAATCAGGCCCCCGTCGGCACCGGCCCGTTCAAGTTCGATCAATATGAGCGCGGCCAGTTCATCATCGGCACGCGGAATGAGGATTACTGGCGCGGGTCGGAATACCCCTATCTGGATCGCGTGATATGGCGCTTTATCCCCGACAAGGCGGCAGCCGCCGCGGCGCTTGAGGCGGGCGAGCTGCACGAATCCGGTTTCATCGGCATTTCAATGGCCGATATGGAGCGTCTGGGCCAGGACGACCGTTTCGACATGGGTTCGCAAGGGTTCGAGAACAACGTGGCCCACTCCACAGTCGAGTTCAATCTGCGCAACCCGATCCTTGCCGATCTGCGTGTGCGGCAGGCGGTGTATCACGGGCTGGATATCGACTTTGCCATCCGCAACATCATGCGCGGCCATGCCAAGCCGGGTCGCGGCCCGGTCCCCAGCATCGGCGGCGACAACTATACTGATCAGGTCCAGACCTATGACTATGATGTCGAAAAGGCCAAGGCCCTGCTCGACGAGGCCGGATACCCCGAGGGCGCGAACGGCATCCGGTTCAAGCTGCGCCACCGGCCCGCGCCATGGGGTGAATATACCCAGCTTTGGGGCGAGTATTTCGCACAGGCCATGCGCGAGATCGGCATTGATGTCGAACTGCTGACGAATGACGCGCCGGGCTTTCTCAATGGCGTGTATCGCGACCATGATTTCGACACGGCGAACGGCTGGCATCAGTTCCGGTCCGACCCGGCGGTCTCGACCACGGTGTGGCTGCGCTCGGGCGCACCGGCCGGCACGGCATGGTCGAACCAGTTCGGCTACGAATCGGCCGAGATGGACAAGCTGATCGACGATGCGGCCCAGGAACTGGACCCGGCAAAACGCGCCGAGCTTTACCACCAGATCCAGCAGCTTGCGATGATCGACCTGCCGGTGATCTTTGCAATCGAACACCCGTTCCTTGGCATCACCAGCAAGAAGCTGCAAAATCACCACAACATGCCGCGCTGGGACAGTTCCAGCTGGTATGACCTCTGGCTTGAGCAGTAAACACGGCAGGAGGGGCGGGGCCAGACGCCCGGCCCCTCTGCCAGCAAGCACGCCGGGGCCGGCAAGACAGACGGACAAAACATGCCAGCGATACTGACCTACGCCTTGCGTCGCATCCTTCAGGCGCTCCCGGTGGTGCTGCTTATCATGGCGGGCGGGTTCCTGCTGATCCAGCTGGCGCCCGGCGACACGGTTGACGCGCTTGTCGGTGACATGGGCGGGGCTGACCCGAATTTCGTTGCCAGGCTGCGTCAGGAATACGGGCTGGATCAGCCGGTTCTGGTGCAGCTGTGGCGCTATCTGGTCAAGCTGGCACAGTTCGACATGGGGTGGTCCTATGTCTATGAACAACCCGTCTCGGCGGTGCTGATGTCGCGGCTGTGGGTGACGCTGCTGCTGATGGGGGCCTCGCTGACGGCGGCCTTTGTCTTTGGCGTGGCGCTTGGCGCTTTTGCCGCACGGCGCGCCTATTCGCTGACCGATAATGTGATCTCGACGCTTGGGCTGGTCTTTTACGCAACGCCTTCGTTCTTTCTCAGCCTGCTTCTGATCCTGACGTTCTCGGTCAAGCTGGGCTGGCTGCCGGTCGGCGGGATCAAGGACATCGCGGCCTTTCATACCGGCTGGCGGCTGTGGCTGGACATTGCGCGCCACCTTATCATGCCGGTGGCGGCGCTGTCGCTGATCTATCTGGCCTTTTACATGCGGCTGATGCGGACCTCGGTGCTGGAGGTGATGGACCTCGATTTTGTGCGCACCGCACGCGCCAAGGGCGCAGGCGGCGGGCGGCTGATGCGTCATCACATCATGCGCAACGCACTGCTGCCGGTGGTCACGCTGCTGGGTCTGCAACTGTCCACGGTCATGGGCGGGTCGGTCGTGGTCGAGACGATCTTTTCGCTGCCCGGTCTGGGACAGCTTGCCTATACTTCGGTGATCAAGCGCGATCTGAACACGCTGATGGGGATTATCTTCATCTGCTCGATCATCGTCATCATCGTGAATATCCTGACTGATCTGATCTACGCCTGGCTGGACCCGAGGATCGAGCTGAAATGACCGCGCAAGACACGACCCTTCCCCCGGCCGCACCCGCCCGCTGGCGTGTGCTGTGGCGCCGTTTCCGGCGCAACCGCGCGGCGGTGCTGGGGCTGATCCTTTTCGTTGCGGTCCTTGCCGCCGCGCTTTTGGCCGATGTGATCACGCCCGGGAACCCGCTGCGCCGCGCCGGCGATCCGCTGACCCATCCGCTGGTCAATGCCGCGACCCCGCTGGGCACCGACCAGCTGGGCCGCGACATTCTGGCCGGGATCATGCACGGGGCGCGCATCTCGCTTTTGATCGGGGTGGCGGCGACGCTGATCTCGATCACGATCGGGATCGTCATCGGGGCCTTGTCCGGCTATTTCGGGGGCTGGGTCGACGATCTTCTGATGCGCGTGACCGAGGCGTTCCAGACCATTCCCAGCTTTATCCTGCTGCTGACGCTGGTGGCGATCTTTGGCTCGACCATCGAGAATATCGTCATCGCGATCGGGGTGGTTTCATGGACGTCACCCGCGCGGATGGTCCGGGCCGAGTTCATGACCCTGCGCCAGCGCGAATTCGTCGATGCGGCGCGCAATCTGGGCGTCAGCAACCTGTCCATCATCTTTCGCGAGATCCTGCCCAATGCGCTGCCGCCGGTGATCGTATTCGCCTCGGTCGTCATGGCGACCTCGATCCTGATGGAAAGCGCGCTTGCCTTTCTTGCGCTTGGTGATCCGAATTACGCAAGCTGGGGCAATATGATCGGTCAGGGCCGTGCCGTGCTGCGCACCGACTGGTATTGCACCGTCATTCCCGGCATCGCGATCCTGCTGACGGTGCTGTCCTTCAGCCTGATGGGCGAGGGGCTGAACGACGCGCTGAACCCGAGGCAGAAGAAATGACCGCCACCGCCCCCCCCGAACCGATCCTGCGTATCGAGGATCTGCGCATCTCGCTGCCGCCGGGATCGGACCGGCCCCATGCGCTGGAACATCTCGACCTGACGGTAAACCCCGGCGAGATCGTCTGTCTGGTCGGTGAATCCGGCTCGGGCAAGTCGCTGGCGGCCTCGGCGGTGATGCGGCTTTTGCCCGAACCCCATGTCCATATCTCGGCCGGGCGCATCCTGCTCGACGGCAGAAACGTCTGCGAGCTGCCCGAGGCAGAGATGCAGCGCCTGCGCGGGGACCGCGTCGCCATGGTCTTTCAAGAGCCGATGACCGCGCTGAATCCGCAAAAAACCGTTGGCTGGCAGATCGACGAGGTGCTGCGCCTGCATACCAGAATGACCCGGCGCGAACGCCGCAGCCGGGTGCTGGAGATCTTGGGCGATGTCCATATCCCGGACCCTGCCTCGGCCTATAATGCCTATCCGCATCAGATCTCGGGCGGGCAGCGCCAGCGGGTGATGATCGCCATGGCGCTTGTGCTGAACCCGCGCCTGCTGATCGCGGACGAGCCGACGACGGCGCTGGATGTCACCACGCAAAAGCAGATCCTGCGCCTCATCAAAGAGATGCAGCATAAACACGGCACCGGCATCCTGTTCATCACCCATGATTTCGGCGTCGTGGCCGAAATCGCCGACCGCATCGCGGTTCTGCGTCTGGGTGAGCTGGTCGAATCCGGGCCGGCCGAACAGATCCTGAATGCGCCGCGCCACCCCTATACCCGCGCGCTGATCGCCGCCGTGCCTGCGCTGACCCCGCCGCCGCCCGCGCATATCCCCGCCGACGCCCCCGTGATGCTGGAGGCACGCGGTCTGTCGAAAACCTTTGCGGCACGCGGCGGCTTTCTTTCGGGGCGGCGTCAGGCGGTGACGGCGGTGCGCGATCTGAGCTTCAGCCTGCGGCGCGGCGAGACATTGGGGGTCGTCGGCGAATCCGGATCGGGCAAGACCACGGTGTCACGCATCGTCACACGGCTGCTGGAGCCGGATACCGGGCAGGTCATGCTGTGTGACCAGGATCTGACGCTGGCCTCGCGGGCCGAGCTGCGCGCGCTGCGCAAAGAGATCCAGATGGTGTTTCAGGATCCGATGGCCTCGCTCAACCCGCGCCGGCGCGTGGTCGATCTGATCGCACAAGGTCCGATCGTTCACGGCACCCCGCGCGCACAGGCCCATGCCCGCGCCCGCGAATTGCTGGAGCTGGTCGAGCTTTCGCCCTCGGCGGCCGAGCGTTATCCGCATGAGTTTTCGGGCGGACAGCGCCAGCGCATCGGGATCGCCCGCGCCCTGGCGATGGAGCCGCGTGTGATCGTGGCCGATGAACCGGTCTCGGCCCTTGATGTGTCGGTGCAGGCGCAGGTGCTGCGGCTGCTGGCCGATCTGCGTGAACGGCTGAACCTGTCGCTGCTGTTCGTGACCCATGATCTGCGTGTCGCGGCACAGCTTTGCGACAATATCATCGTCATGCAAAAGGGCGAGATCGTCGAATCCGGCCCGACCGCGCAGGTTTTCGCCGCACCGGCCCACCCCTATACGCAGGCGTTGCTGGCCTCGATCCCCGGTCGTGACTGGGTGCCGCCGCGGCTGGATGATGTCGCCTGAAGCCATGATCAGAAAGGTGTCCCCATGACCGAGGTCGAATTTCCCGCGTCGATCTGGGCGGCCGTAACGGCACCGCGCCCGCCCGCAGCACCGCCCGAAACCGATGCCGATGCCGATGCGGTCGTCATCGGGGCCGGCTTTACCGGTCTTTCGGCCGCGCTGGAGCTGGCGCGCGCCGGGCAATCGGTCATCGTGCTGGAGGGCGCGGCGGTCGGATGGGGGGCCTCGGGGCGCAATAACGGGCAGGTCATCCCGACGATGACCGCCGCCGAGCCCGATGCCGTCGCCGCCCGCTGGGGTGCGGCCGGCGAACGCTTTGCCCGGCTGATCGGCAACAGCGGCACGGTTTTTTTCGACATCCTGCGCCGCGAGGGGATCGAGACCGCGTCCGAGGGCGAACAGGCCGGCTGGTTCCAGCCCGCCCATTCGCCCGGCCGCACCGCCCTGTCAAAGCGCCGGGTCGAGGCGTGGCAGCGTCTCGGGTTTCCGGCCGAATATCTTGATCAGGCACAGACCTCGGCGCTGCTGGGGTCGGATTTCTGGTATGGCGGCATGCTGAACCCCAGCGGCGGCCATATCAACCCGCTGGCCACCGCACGCGCCCTTGCCGGCGCGGCCGAAAGCCATGGCGCGCGCATTCATGAGGCGACCCCCGTCACCGGCTGGGCGCGCGACGGCGGGCGTTGGGTCGTGACCACCGCCGCAGGTCCGCGCATCCGTGCCCGCCACATGATCCTGGCCACCAATGCCTATACCGGGGAACTGATCCCCGGTCTGGCCCGCAAGCTGGCCCATACCATCGTGCCGGTGCTGTCATGGCAGATGTCGACCCAGCCGATCCCCGATGATCTGCGCGCAACGATCCTGCCCGGCCGTCAGGCGATCTCTGATACACGCGGGGATCTGCGGTTTTTCCGTTACGACGCCCGCAACCGGCTGATTACCGGCGGCGTCGTGATCGGGCGCCATGACATCGCCCGGCGCGTCGCCGAAAAGGCCGCGCGCAATCTGGCCGAGGCATTTCCCGCCCTTGGCAACCAGCATATGACGCATGTCTGGTCGGGCTATATCGGGATGACATGGGACCGCTTTCCGCGCATCCACCGCCTTGGGCCTGACGCCTGGACATGGATCGGCTGCAACGGCCGGGGGGTCGCGCTCGGCCTGTCGCTGGGGCGCGAGATGGCGCGCGCGGTCAATGGCACGCCCGAGGATCAGCTGGCCCTGCCGCTGTCCACACCGCGGCCGCTGCCCTGTCACTCCATCGCGCGCCGCATCGCGCCGGGCTATCTTGCATGGCTGCGGCGCAAGGATCTGCAAGAGATGAAATGACCGCATCCGCCAGCCAGCAAGCCCGCCAGAAGGACAGGACATGACCCAGCTTCCCATCATCGAACAGCGCCGGATCGAGGCGCGCATCCTGAAAAACGTCCATGAGGTGATCGAGACCCGTTCCGGCACGGCCGAGGCCGATGCGGTGATCGGCGAGGCGGTTTCACGCGCCGCCATCCAGCAGGGCGCCGCCTATGCCGAACGGCTGGGCCACACCCCCGATTTCGACGATTTCGCCGCGATCCTGCCCGACTGGACGCATAACGGCTCGCTGGAGATCGAGACGCTGCATGCCAGTCAGGACCGGCTGGAATTCAATGTCACACGCTGCCGTTACGCCGAGATGTATCGCGAGATGGGGCTGGGCCGGATCGGGCATCTGCTGTCTTGTAACCGCGACGGCGATTTCTGCATCGGCTATAACCCGCAGATGGAACTGACCCGGACCCAGACCATCATGAAGGGCGCCAGCCATTGTGATTTCCGTTATCGCATGAAGGAGGAGGCAGAGAATGGCCGTTGAGAACTGGATCGCGGGCCGGATCGGCGAGCTGACAGAGTTCCGCCACGATCTGCACCGCAACCCCGAACTGCTTTACGATCTGCCGCGAACCTCGTCCCGCGTCGCCGCCGCGTTGCGCGAGGCAGGCGTTGACGAGGTCCACGAGGGCATCGGCCGCACGGGCGTCGTTGCCGTGATCCGCGGGCGCACCAACAATTCCGGCCGCATGATCGGTCTGCGATCCGATATGGACGCGCTGCCCATCCTTGAGGCGACGGGCAGGCCATGGGCATCCGAGGTGCCCGGCAAGATGCATGCATGCGGCCATGACGGCCATACCACCATGCTGCTGGGCGCGGCGATGGGGCTAGTGCAGTCGCGTGCCTTTGACGGCACCGTCGTGCTGATCTTTCAGCCCGCCGAAGAGGGCGGCGCCGGCGCGCGCGCCATGATCGAGGACGGGCTGTTCGACCGCTTTCCCTGTGACGAGGTTTACGGGATGCACAACCGCCCCGGTCTGCCCGTGGGTGAATTCACCATCGCCGCCGGCCCGATCATGGGCTCGGTCGATATGTTCGATATCGAGATCGAGGGCGTCGGCGGCCATGCCGCCCAGCCCGACCGCAGCGTTGACCCGATGCCGGTCATGGCGGCGCTGATACAGGGGCTGCAAACCATTCATTCCCGCAATATGGACCCGGTCGAGGGCGCGGTGATTTCCGTCACCACGGTTCACGGCGGCGATGCCCATAACGTCATACCGCAAAGCCTGCGCATGACCGGCACCGTGCGCACCTTGCGCGAATCGGTGCGCGACATGATCGAGCGGCGGATGTCCGAGATGGTCCCCGCCATCGCACAGGCTTATGGCGCTGAGGGGCGGCTGGATTACACCCGCCATTACCCGGTGACGGTGAATCACGACGCGCATGCGGAATATGCCGCGCTTGCGGCCGAATCGGTTGCCGGCGCCGGCCGGGTCAGCCGCGACATGCCGCCGACCATGGGCGGCGAGGATTTCAGCTTTATGCTGAACAAGGTTCCCGGCGCATTGATCAACATCGGCAATGGCGACAGCGCCGGTCTGCATAACCCGTCCTATGATTTCGCCGATGACGCGATTGCCTGGGGGGTGTCATATTGGGGCGCTCTGGTGCGCGCACGCCTGCCGGCACAGTAAAACAGGGCCTTTGCCCGGCGCGGCCTTTTTGCACGGGGGCACCGCATTGGGGCGAAAAGAAAGCACAGCCGCATCCACGCGCGGCTGTGCTTTTTGCTGTCCGGCCTTTGCCGATAACGGGGCCGGACGGTGCCGGCACCCGCTCTACCACCGCCGGGCGTGCCCATCTGCGGCGATCATCGCACCGCACCGCAATGCCCGCGCGTGGTGGCTGGCAGACAGTGCCGCGCCCGGACCGGCCGGGCGCGCGGACGGCCTCAGCGGATCAGGCCAAGCCCGCTGAAGTCCAGATCCATCGGCGCTGACAGATCCTCCATCGAATCGTAAAGAAGCTGGATCGCATAATGCGGGTTGTGGACATGGGCGCCCTTGTCGGCCGTCACGAATTTCCAGTTATAGGCCGCCTTTAACAGACGCGGCGTCCATGCCGTATAGACCACCGGCGCGCCCTCGGCCTCGTCGATCAGACCGTCGGCATTGGCATCGGCAAAGAAATAGGGATGGCGCTCGCCGTTATAGATCATCGGCGTGCCCGCAACCTCGGCGGCATAGTCGATCAGCATCGCTTTCAGCCGGTCGGCATTGGCCGCGATATCAGCCTTGATCCCCTTTGACAGATCGCCGCTGCCGTCATGGCTGTAACGCGAGATGCGGATGACCGCAGAATCGCCGCTGTCATGGCAGGTCTGACAGGTCTCGGCCCGGACCTCCAGGCTATGCGGCTCGTGGCAGGAAACACAGGTCGCCACCGGCTTGGCATGGGTGAACCGGCCCTCGTAATGCCGGCCGGGATATTCATAGCCAAGCTGCGCATAACCGCCCAGCCATGTCGCCGCGGCAACGGCATAATGCGGGTTGATAAAGCGCAGTTCCGCGTCGGGCTGATCGTCCAGCCTGTCGGCGATCGCCTTGATGATGGCATCACCCGAGTTGCGGCCCTGATGGCAGGTCAGGCACGAGGCCTCGCCGCCGCGCACCGGATGCATCATGCCGTTGGGCAGCGAAATCTCGGTGATCGCGCCGATGCCGGGGTTGTGGCAGGTGTCGCAATCGACGACGCCGCCGGTTGGAAAGGGATGCTCGGGCATGCCCGGCTCGCTGCCGTCCAGACCGTAAAGCGCGCGGAAGCCCGCGCCGGAATGGCAGGTCGCACAGACCGGCGGGATCTCGCCCTGTTCATTCCAGTTGGTGAACGAGCGTGAATGCGCATCCGCATGGCCCGAGCGCGACCAGGCCGCGATCTCGGCCGCGTTGGGGATCTTGACCTGATCGGGGGCAAAAGGCGTCATCGGCGGCAGGGCATAGGGCGCATCTGCCCCTGCCCCGGTCGGGTTTTCGGCCTCGCCGGGGGCGACACGGGCCGCCTGTTCGACAATCGCAGGATCGGGCGGGGCCGGCTCGGCCGGGGTCTGGGCCGAGGCGGAAAAAGTGAATGCCAACAACGCGGTGGCAATGGTCGTCGAGAAAGTGGCTGGCCAGTGCGGCATGGCGTCCTCCTGCGGTTGATGATCCCGTTCCGGGTTGCTAGGCTGATCGTAGCCGGGACCGGGGCGAGGGATCAAGGAAACGTGACCTCGCCACGCAGCAATAAGGACGGATCATGAAGCATCTGTTGCAGAAAGGGCTGGAAATGCGGCCCGGCGGTCCTGAACTCGCCGCGCTTCACTCTCCCGCCGCTGTTGCAGAGGCCGAGACGCTGATCACCCCCGAAGCCATTATCGGACCCGGTCTCGGCCGTGATTTCCGTGTGGACATGCTGGTCGAGCCTGATGCCGTGGTCGCGCAGGGCGATGCGCTGGCGCAATCGCGCCGCGATCCCCGGCTGGTGCTGAGCGCGCCCATGGCCGGCCGGGTCGCGCGTATCGACCTTGGCCCCGGCCGGCGGCTGGAGCGGATCGAGATATTCAGCGATGACAGCGGCAGACAGCGGCAATTTGATACCTCTGCCGCTGACACGGCGCCGGGGCTGCGCGCGCTGATGCTCGACAGCGGGCTGTGGGTGCTGGCGCTGCGGTCGCGGCCGGGCGGCGGGCTGGCCGACCCCGATGTCATGCCTGCCGCGATCTTTGTCGCCGCCGCCGAGACCCGTCCGGGGGCGCTCGCGCCGCGCCTCGCACTGGCCGGACAGATGGATGAGTTCCGGCGCGGGCTGGACGCGCTGGCGCTGCTGACCGGCGGCGAGGTCCATCTGGTGCAGGATGACGGCACCGATCTGGTTCCCGCCGGCGGCAGGCTGCGGATACACCGCGCCGGGGGGCTGCATCCGGCGGGGCTGATCGGCGGCCATATCCATCATATCCGCCCCGCCCTGCCCGGCCGCCCGGTCTGGCAGATCGAGGCACAGGACGTCGCCGCCCTTGGCGCCCTGATCCTGACCGGGCATCTGCCCCCGGCGCGTCTGGTATCGGTCGCCGGACCGGGGTTGGCACGGGCACGGCTGGTCCGCACGCAACCCGGCGCGGATATGCGCGCCCTGGTGCAGGGCGCGCTGACGCCGGGGCCAAAGATGATCCTGTCAGGCGATGCGCTGGCGGGGCAGGAGACGCGCCATCTGATGCCCGGCGCGCGTCTGGTCACGGCCATGCCCCGGCCAGCGGCCGGCGCCGGCGATCACTGGTTCCGCGCCGCACTCGGCCGCGCCGCGCGCCCGGTGCCGCTGATCCCCTCGGCGGCGGTCGAGCAATCCCTGCCGGCCGGTATCCCGGCCGTGCCGCTGCTGCGTGCGCTTGGCGCCGGCGACGATGAGGCCGCGATCCGGCTGGGCGCGCTGTCGCTGGTCGAAGAGGATCTGGCACTGGCCGATTACATCACCGCCGCCCACCCGCGTTTCGCCGCTCTGATCCGCGCCCTGCTGGAGCGCACCGCCATCGAGGAGGGCGCATGACCATCGCCACCACCGGAATCTGGCACCGCGAAACCAATGCCATGCTGCTGATCGCCGCCGCCCTGCCGATGGCCTTGGCCTGGCTGTGGTTCGGCGGGCTGGACGCCGCCGGACGGCTGGTGCTGGTGCTGATCGTCGCGGGGATCTGGCATCTGGCATTCATGCTGGCACGCGCGCAGGCGCCGTCTTTCGCGGGGGCGCTGACGGCGCTGTTCGTCGCCATGCTGGCCCCGGATGTCGGACCGTTACAGATGATCCTCGGGATCAGCTTTGGTGTCGTCATGGCAGAGCTGGTCTTTGGCGGCTGGGGGCGCAATGTGCTGAACCCGGCGACGGTGACGCTGGCCTTTCTCGGCTTTGGCTTTCCCGCCGCGCCATGGCCCGATCTGGCACTGCCGGTCACATGGGCGGCGCTGCCGGCCGCCGCGATGGGCATCGCCTTTGGCGTCATGAGCTGGCGGCTGCTGGCCGGCGCGGGGCTGGTGGCGCTGGCGTCATGGCTGGTTTTCGGCCCGCTGCCGGCGGGAACATGGGTTGCGGCACTGGTGCTGACGGCGCTTGTGGCGGAACCGGTGACATCGGCCGCGACCTCGCTCGGGCGGTGGCTGAACGGGGCGCTTTATGCGGTTCTGGCGCTGATCTTTCTGTGCTGGTGGCAGGGTGTGGCACCGGTGCAGGCGGCGGTATCGGCCGCGCTGCTGGCATCGCTGGCGGCACCGCTTCTGGATGAAATCGCGCTGACGATCTGGCATGCAAGACGGAGGAAACGGCTTGGCGACGCTTAATCCCATCTCGGCATGGCGGCGGCTGCTGGCCGCGCCTAATGACAGCCGCGGCAAGACCGTGGGCATGGCCTTTGTCGTGGCCGCAGTCTGCGCCATCGCCGTCAGCAGCGCGACCGTGGTGCTGCGCCCGATCCAGTCCGCGAACCGCGCCGCCGAACAGCAGGCGCGGCTGGAATCGCTGGTTGCCGCCATTCCCGGCATGACGGAACTGCTGGCGGCATCGCCCGACGCGGCCCTGTCAACGGCGGTGATCAACATATCGACGGGCCGCGCAGATGCCGCGATCACGCCCGAAACACTGGCGGGCGCGCTTCAGAATAACGACAACTGGACCGTTCTGACAGCCGCGCAGGATACCGCCGGAATCGGCAGCCGGCCCGATCTGACGCAGATTTACCTTCTGCGCCGGGATGACCGGATCGAGCTGCTGATCCTGCCCATGGTGTCGCAGGGTTATAACGGCCCGATCGAGGCGATGCTGGCGCTGCGCGGTGATCTGGCCACCATCGCCGGGCTGACCGTGACACGCCAGTCCGAGACGCCGGGCCTCGGCGCACGGATCGAGGAAGCCGCCTGGCAGGCGCAATTCCCCGGCACCCGCGCGAGCGCGCCTGACGGCACGCTGCGCTTTGCCGTCGCCCGTGGCCCGGCGGCATCGGAATTCGAGGTGGATGGCATCACCGGTGCGACCCGGACATCCAACGCGATGACCCAGATGCTGCGTTTCTGGCTGGGACCGGACGGCTATGGCCCCCTGCTGGATGCGATCCGGCGCGGAGAGTTCTGATGCCCGTGCTGTGGGATACGCTGACCCGGCCGCTGATCCGGCAAAACCCGATCACCTTGCAGATTCTGGGGATCTGTTCGGCGCTGGCGGTGACGACCTCGGTCGTCACGGCGCTGACCATGGCGGCCTCGCTGACGGCGGTTGTGGTTGCCTCGGCGGTCATCATCAGCCTGATCCGGCGCCATGTGCCCGGCTCGATCCGGCTGATCGTGCAGATCACCATCATCGCCTCGCTGGTGATCGTGATCGACCAGATATTGCAGGCGTGGTTTTATGATATCAGCCAGCGGCTGTCGGTTTTCGTCAGCCTGATCACCACCAATTGTCTGGTCCTGGGGCGCACCGAATCCTATGCGCTGCACAACCCGCCCCTGCCCTCGGCTGTGGACGCGCTTGGCAACGGGCTGGGCTATTCGCTGATCCTGATCGTCATCGGCGCTGTGCGCGAGCTGTTCGGCGCGGGCAAGCTGATGGGCTGGCAGGTGCTGCCGACAACCGATCAGGGCGGCTGGTTCGAGCCGCTGAATCTGATGCTGCTGGCGCCGTCGGGGTTCTTTTTGCTGGGCCTGCTGGTCTGGGCGCTGCGCAGCGCGGACCCCGCGCAGGTCGAACAGCGCGAGTTTCCGATCCCCGGTCATGACGCGGACGAGGCCCGGCCATGAACGATCTGACCGCCCTGTTCATCCGCGCGGCACTGGTCGACAATATGCCGCTGACGCTGTTTCTGGGCCTTTGCACATTCATCGCCCTGTCGCGCCAGCCGGCCACGGCGGTCGGGCTGGGCGTGGCGATGATACTGGTCATGTCCGTGACCGTGCCGCTGAACCAGTTCCTCTATCAGACGCTGCTGGCGCCCGGCGCCTGGGGCTGGCTGGGGCGGCCTGATCTGGATCTGTCCTATCTGTCGCTGCTGACCTTCATCGGCGTGATCGCCGCGACTGTGCAGCTGCTTGAAATGGTGCTGGACCGCTATCTGCCGCAGATCCACGCCGCATTCGGTGTTTTCCTGCCGCTGCTGGCGGTGCAATGCGCGCTGCTGGCCGGCAGCCTGTTCATGGTCGAGCGTCGTTACACCCTGACCGAAAGTGCTGTCTTTGGCTTTGGCAGCGGGGTCGGCTTTGCGCTTGCCGTCATCATGCTGGCGGCGATCCGGGCGCGGCTGGCCTATGCCGACCTGCCCGGCGGCCTGCGCGGGCTGGGCATCGCATTTGTCCTGACCGGGATGATGTCGCTGGGCTTTGCCTCATTCGCGCAGATGGTGGCCCAATGACCGAGATTATTCTGGCCAGCCTGACCATAATCGCGCTGCTTCTGGCGCTGACGCTGATCATCCTTTCGGCGCGGCGCCGGCTGATACCGGCCGAGGCGGTGGCCGTCACGGTCAATGATACGACCGAGATCGCCGCGCAGCGCGGCGACAAGCTGCTGGCGGTGCTGCACGGGGCGGGCCTGCCGATCCCGGCGGCCTGCGGCGGCTCGGGCACCTGCGGGCTGTGCCGCGTCACCGCATCCGGCCCCGGCGCAGGCGAGGCGCAGGCGACCGAAAAGGGTCTGCTGTCGGCCGCCGACCGCCGTGCCGGCGTGCGGCTGGCATGCCAGCTGACGCTGCGCGGGCCGGTCTCGGTCGGGGTTGCGGGCGATGTGCTGGCGGCCGAAAGCTTTACCTGCCGGGTCGTCTCGAACCGCATGCTCGCGCCGCTGATCCGCGAACTGGTGCTGGAACTGCCCAAAGGTCAGCGTTTTGATTTCCGCGCCGGCGGGTTCGCGCAGCTGACCGCGCCGGCCTATCGGCTGGATTTCGCACGTATGGACGTCGATGCCGCCCATATCGACGCCTGGCACGAAGCCGGGTGGAGCAGGCTGCGCGCCCATAACCCCGCCCCGGTCAGCCGCGCCTATTCCATTGCCAGCCGCCCCGAGGACGAGGGCACCATCGTTTTCAATATCCGCCTTGCCGTGCCCCCGGCCGGGCAGGAGGACACGATCCCGCCGGGTCTCGTCTCATCCTGGCTGTTCTCGCTGCGGCCGGGCGATCAGGTCGAGACGGCCGGGCCGTTCGGTGAGTTCCACGTCCAGCCGACGCAGGCCGAGATGGTCTTTATCGGTGGCGGCGTCGGTATGGCGCCACTGCGCGCGATGATCCATGAACAGCTCGGACAGGGGACCGGGCGCCGGATCAGCTATTTCTATGGCGCGCGCACGGCGGCTGATCTGTTCTATACCGACGAGTTCGAGGCGCTGGCGCGGGCGCATCCGAATTTCGACTGGACCGTGGCCCTGACCGATCCGGCGCCGGGGGATCAATGGACCGGGCCGGCCGGCTTTATTCACGAGACCCTGCGCGACGCGCTGCGCCGCCATCCCGCGCCTGAGGATTGCGAATATTACCTTTGCGGCCCGCCGGTGATGATTTCGGCGGTGATGGCAACGCTGGCCCGGCTCGGGGTCGAGCCGCAGTCAATCTTTAACGACGATTTCGGAGCCTGACATGAAGCTGACAGACGCCCGACACCCCACCGCAGCCCGCGCCCGCGCGACCCGCATGACCCGTCGCGGCCTGATCTGGGGCACCGGCGCGGCGCTTGGCGGCGCGGTCATGCTGCGCGCGGCCCCGTCCCTCGCGGCACCGGCCATCGCGCATGGGGCCGCGCCCGTCCAGACCATCGGCGGGCCGGCATTCGGCAGCCGCTGGCAGGTCAGCCTGCCGGCCGGACGTGACGCCGCCCGGCTTGGCCCCGCCATCGCGCGCGCGCTTGATCTGACCGACCGCCGCTTTTCGCCATGGCGCGCCGACAGCGAAATCGGGCGGGTCAACCGTGCCGGGACCGGCGGGCATGCGGTCAGCGCCGAAACCGCCGCCATGGTCGCGGCCGCGCTGGCGCTGAAGGGCGACAGCGGCGGGGCGTTCGATCCCGGCGTCGGGCCGCTGGTTGCCCGCTGGGGCTTTGGTCCCATCGGTCAGGGCCGGCCCGGTCTTGACGGGTTGCAGGTCGGCGCAGACGAGATCATCAAGACCGATGCCGCGCAAACGCTGGATCTGTGCGGGATCGCCAAGGGCGATGCGCTTGACCACCTCGCCGCGCTGATGGTGGCGGCCGGCGAGAACGATTTCCTGATCGACCTTGGCGGCGAAGTGATGGCGCGCGGCCGCCATCCCTCGGGCCGGCACTGGCAGATCGCCATCGAGGATCCCCGCCCCGGGCATGAGGGCGCGGCCGAGGTGCTGGCACTGGACGGGCTGACGGTCGCGACCTCGGGCGACCGGGTGAATGCCTATGACCTCGGCGGACAGCGTATCAGCCATATCATCGACCCGGTCACGGGGGCGCCTGCGGCGGGTGGCGTGGCCTCGGTCTCGGTCATCATGGCGAGCGGGGCACAGGCCGATGGCTGGGCGACCGCGCTGATGGCGGCCGGACCGCAACGCGGACCCGAACTGGCGGCGGCGCGGGGGCTGGCCGCGCTGTTCCTGATCCATCGCCCCGAAGGCGGGCTGATGCGTATCGACAGCCCCGCCCTTGCCCCCCATCTGGCCTGAGACGTGATATGGAGTTTCTGATCGCCATCGTCATCTTTGCCCTTGCCGCCGGGGGGCTGGCGCTCGGGCTGGCTTTTGGCCGGCCTCCGGTTCAGGGGTCATGCGGCGGCATTGCCTGCCTGCCCGGCAAACCCGCCTGCGACGACTGCCCCAACCGCCGCGAAAGGACCAACCCATGACCGCCACGATCACCGATGTCATGCAGCGTGACTTTCCGCGCCTGTCGCCCTCGATGCCGATCCGCGACGCGGTGGCGATGCTGGTCGGTGCCGGGATATCCGGCGCGCCGGTGGTGGGCGACGATGACAGCCTGATGGGGATGCTGACGCAAAAGGACTGTTTCCGCCCGGCGCTGAAGGCCAGCTATTACCGGCAATGGTCGGGCACGGTCGCGGATCACATGTCAGGTGAGCCACGCACGCTGGACGCCGGCACCGATCTGGTCACAGCCGGCGAGGCGTTCATCGAACATCCCCATCGCCTGTTTCCCGTGACCGATGCCGACCGTCTGGTCGGGTTGCTGCGCCGCTCGGACGTGCTGGCCGCCCTGCTGGCGCTTGGCTAGGCCCAAGCGGGGCCTGAGGATCGGGGTGCCATCAGCGCCCGGCCTGAACATACCGGCCGGCAATGGCGCGCGCCCCATGCCCGCGACAGCCGCGCCGGCGATCAGCGCCGCGCGATCCGGGTGCGACCCCGGCGCGGCAGGGCCGCGTGGGGGGAATGGCCGGAACAGACCGCGCCTGTTCAGCCCCAGTTCGCGCCGCTCAGCACATCCAGCGGCAGCTTGATATAGCGGGTGCCGTTCGCCTCTGGTTCGGGCAGGCGGCCGCCGTTCATATTCACCTGAAGCGCATGCAGGATCAGCTTGGGCATCGGCAAAGTGGCGTCGCGGGCCTCGCGGGCGGCGATGAATTCGGGCGCGGTGCGGTATTTCGACATATGGATATTCGCGGCCTTCTGCTCGGCCACGCTCGATTGCCACATCGGTTCGCGCCCGCCCGGCTGATAGTCATGGCCGGTGAACAGCCGCGTCTCGTCGGGCAGCGCCAGTATCGCCTGAATGGAATCCCACAGCACCGCCGCATCACCGCCGGGAAAGTCGGCCCGCGCCGTGCCGCTGTCGGGCATGAACATCGTGTCATGGATAAAGGCCGCATCACCGATGACATAGGTGACCGACGCCAGCGTATGCCCCGGCGAAAACATCACCCGCGCCGGCACCGAACCGACCCGGAACGTATCGCCATGCGCGAACAGCCGGTCCCATTGCGATCCGTCGGCAGGAAAGCCGGGCCAGTTGTAAAAGCCCTTCCACAGCTTTTGGACCTCGACCACTTTTTCGCCGATGGCGGTCGGCGCGCCGGTCTTGCTGTGCAGGTAATGCGCGGCGGAAAAATGGTCTGCATGGGGGTGGGTGTCGAGAATCCACTGAACGCGATAGCCCTTGTCCGCGACAAAGCGCAGGATCTCGTCGGCGCTTGTGCTGCCGGTCTGGCCCGATTTTTCATCATAATCGTAAACCGGGTCAATGATCGCACAATCCCCGGTTTCAGGATCGGCGACGACATACTGGATCGACCAGGTCCGCGGATCGAAGAAGCCGGTTACTTCGGGTCTGACGGTCATGGCGGTCTCCTTTCGCATATGGGCCGGTCACGCGGGCGCGGGCAGCGGAATTTGCGCGATACCGCGCGGACAGGCAGATTGCCGTATATCTAGTTGATTACGCGCCGGATCGTAACAGATATTCGCAACAGGATACGCGACCGGGCAAAACGCGGGCAAGGTATCCATCGCCTGCCCACCGCCTCGGGTCGGGCGGACGGACGGACGGCAACAGCGCCGATACGCCACCACGCAAGGCGCGGGCCATCTGCCGGATATCAGACCGACAGAGGCGCGCCTGCCGCTGTTGCCGGCCATATCGGCAAGGCCGCAGCCCTGACCGGCGGTCAGAGGTCCAGAACCACCCTTCCGCGCGGCCGCGAGCAACAGATCAGCGCCTCGCCGGGACCGGGCGGGTCCAGCGGATCGCTGAAATATTCGACCTCGCCCTCGGTCAGCCCGCTTTTGCACGAACCGCAAATCCCCGAGCGACAGACGAAGGCCGGATCGAGACCGGCGCTCTCGGCAAGTTCAAGGATGGAATCGACGCCACTGTTCCACGCCAGCGTCAGTCCCGAGCGGGCAAAGACGACCTCATCCCCCGCCGCAGCGCTGGCGGATGCGGCCACGGCCGTATGGCGCGGCGCCGGCCCGGCCACGGCGCGCTGATCGGGATCGGTCAGGAAATCCAGCCGCGACAGGGATTTCGGCGCATTGGCCGGGATGCGCGGCAGATCACGGGCCGGGGCGGCATCCAGCTTGGCCGCCAATGCAGGCAGCGATGCGCCGGGGCCAAAGAACTCATAGGCGATGCGTTCGGGTGCGATGCCCATATCCGTCAGCAGACGCCACATGGCCACCATAAAGGGCTGCGGGCCGCACAGATAAACCTGATAGTCGTCCAGAGGCAGCAGGCGCTGTAACAGCGGGCGATCGACCACGCCTTGGGCATCGACGATACCGGCCGCATGATCGCCATCACCGGGATTGCGCAGGACGCCGGTATAGCGGATGCGCCCCCCGGATGCCGCGGCCAGTTCCACCATCTCGCCGCGCAGCGCCTGAACGGCGCCATTCTCGCTGGCGTGAACCATCCACACCGGTCGTTCACCCTCTGCCGCCAGCCGGTGCAGCATTGACAACAGCGGGGTCAGCCCGACCCCGCCGGCCAGCAGCAGCACCGGGCGCGTGCTGTCCTCGTCCAAGAAAAAGGCGCCGCGCGGGGCAGCAACCTCGATTTCGTCCCCTTCATGCAGGTTATCATGCAGCCAGACCGACCCCACCCCGTCGGGCGCGCCATTCGCCCCGGCCTCGCGCTTGACCGAGATGCGATAGACATCGCCCGCATCCACCGGATTCGAGATGGAATAGGTCCGCAGCACCGGCCCTGCGGGTCCGGGGATGCGCAGGGTCAGATATTGCCCCGGTCGCGCCGGCCAAAGCGGCGCATCATCCGTCGCAGCAAGATAGAAAGAGGTGATGACATCGCTTTCGCGCTGCTTGCGCACCAGCCGGAAGCGCCGGAATGGCTCGGTCATGGGTCAGGCCTGCATCTTTTCATCGACCAGCCGTTCCTCGGCGATCATCGCCTCGAGCTGGCGGCGGAAACGCAGCTGGCCTGCGTCGATGGACAGGTCGATATGGGGCGAGGTCTTGGTCGTCATGCCGATCTGGACCTGATCGAGAACGGCCCGGTCCTCTTCAAAGGCGTGGCGGACATCCTCGCTCATCATCTGCGACAGCTCGGCATCGTCGGGCCGGATATTGCGCAGCTGGAACCAGTAATACCGGGTTTCCGTCTCGGTCGTCGGCGTCATGAAATTATAGCTGTCCATGACAAAGGTCTTTTCATCCAGCTGGCCGTCGGGACCGCCGGTTCCTGCCGGCGTGAACACCGCGCGGATCAGCGCATGGCTGGGATAGCGGACCTCATAATGCTGAAGCCGGTCGCATGGCCCGTCGAATTCGACAATCTTGGCGTAAAAGGGCGCCGGCTCGACATTCATCATCCAGCGATGGACGATGACACCGTTCTCGGTGCGCGTCACCTTCAGCGGCGTGTCGCGCGTCGCGGCCTGCGCAAAGCTGCTTTCATGGACCCAGGCGACATGGGTGGGATCAAGCAGGTTGTCGCACATCAGCAGATAGTTGCACTTCAGCTCCATCGCGGCGCCGCGATTGATGCCCCAGTCAGGGCTGTCGAAATTGGGAATATCAATGATGTCATCGGGATCGGCGATGGCGGCATTGCCCATCCAGATCCAGACGAGACCGTATTTTTCCTGAATCGGATAGGGCCGCACCCGGGCGGCCGAGGGGATGCGCCCGCCACCCGGCGCCCAGACGCACTGGCCGGCACAATCAAAGGTCAGCCCATGATATCCGCATTCAACATTGTCGCCCTTGATCCGCCCTTTGGACAGCGGCAGCTTGCGATGAGGGCAGGCATCCTCAAGCGCGATCACCTCGCCCTGCGAGTTGCGGAACACGCAAATCTTTTCGCCCAGAACGAGAACCTGCTTGAGATTATTGTCGATTTCGCTGCTCCAGGCAGCGACATACCAAGCATTTTTCAGAAACACGGCTGGACCTTTCGTGGCTGGCTCCTCAGATTAATATGTATAGGCACTGGCGCCATTCGCATATCCCAGAAAAAGGCCGGGATTGTTTAGTCTGGCTCAACCCTGATGCTGCGGCGGCTGCGGGTTTCCGTCAGCGACCAGTTCAGAAAATCGCGCGCGACGCGGCGTGACAATGTCCCGCTGCCCCAGCAGATGAAATAGCTTTCCGGCATGGTCATCATGACCTCGGACAGCCGCACCAGCCGGCCGCTGTCGATATCCTGCTGCGCAAAGGCGTCCTGCGCCAGAACGACCCCCTGCCCCGCGGCCGCCGCCTCAAGCGCGAGGCTGGACATGGAATAGACCGCAACCGTGCGGACCGGCGGATCGGGGACCAGCCCGGCCAGCGTGAACCAGTCGTCCCAGCCCGGCGCGACACTTTCTTCCATACCCCAGTCGATGCCGATCAGCGGCAGGCGCATCAGCCCTTCGGCCGTGGCCGCCTCAGGATGGGCGGCCAGAAAGCCGGGCGCACAGGCCGGAAAGCAGGCATCCGTGAACAGCGAACGCGAATAGGGATAGCGCTGCGCCGCCCGCCCATAGGTCAGACGGAACATCTGGTCCATCAGCTGTGGGTCAGGCTCTTTATGGGTCGCGATGATGCGGATCGCAGGCTCGCCCGCCATCGCCTGAAACCTGTGAATGACCGGGTTGAGCCATTTTTGCAGCAGCGTCGGCAGGCCGGACACGACCAGTTCTTCGGTGATGCGGTGGTTGAGGATAAAGTCCTGCGCGCGATCCAGCCGGTCGAAACCCTGTGCGATCAGCTCATAATAGATCATCGCGGCGGGTGTCATGGTGATGCGCCGCCCCTCTCGCAGGATCAGCGGCACGCCGACATGTTCCTCCAGCAGGCGCAGCTGCTGGCTGATCGCGCCGGGGGTCACACCAAGCGCGCGCGCCGCCCCATGGACCGATCCGGCCTTTCCAAAGGCGGCGAATGCCTGCATCGCACGCAATGGTGGCAGCCCCATGCCCATATTCTGATCCCTTCCTGTAGAATTGTTTAGAAGAGCTGCACAAACGACGATAGCTTCTGATTTGTGGGGGCGAAACCGCGCTCGTAACATATTAAAATCAGACATAATGATAATAAGCAACAGCTAAGCCGCTGACATCCACCAACAGGACCGCGCGCCGACGCGCGGCATTTGCAGGGAGACGGATCCGATGGCACTTATTACCAATCGCCGGTCATTATTGCTGGGTGCAGGCGCGATGTCCGCTGCCGCCGCACTGGGGCTGGCAC
Source organism: Paracoccus sp. (in: a-proteobacteria) (assembly GCA_030538705.1). Lineage (GTDB taxonomy): Bacteria > Pseudomonadota > Alphaproteobacteria > Rhodobacterales > Rhodobacteraceae > Paracoccus. The sequence continues at coordinate 54,722 of JAUNTL010000002.1, forward strand.
CACAGCGCGGGATGGCGCAGGACGCCCCGCAGTCGGGCGGCACCTTTCGTCTGGCCGTTTCGGATTTCAGCACGGCCGACCACCTTGACCCCCAGGTCAATGAATACCGTTTCATGATGCATCTTCAGTATCAGATCCGAAACTGCCTGATCGAGGTCGGGCCGGGGGGCGTTCTCGTGCCCGAACTGGCCACCGAATGGGGCGCCAACAGCGACATGTCGGAATGGACCTTCAAGATCCGCCCGAATGTCGAATTTCACAACGGCAAGACCCTGACCGCCGAGGATGTGGTCTGGTCGCTGAACCTGCACCGCGGCGAGGACACCATCTCGGCCGCGAAATCGCTGATGCAGGCCATCACCGATATCACCGCGACCGGCCCCTTGGAGGTCAAGGTCACGCTTGAAGGCCCGAATGCAAGCTTTCCGGCCATTCTGTCGATGATCAACATGCTGATCGTCCCCGCGGATGATCGCAATTTCGAGGCCGGGATCGGCACCGGCGGTTATATTCTGGACAATTATACGCCGGGCGTGCGCAGCCTTGTGCGCAAGAACCCGAATTACTGGAAAGAGGGCCGCGCCCATTTCGACGCAATCGAGACGCATTGCATCGCCGACATCAACGCCCGGACCACGGCCTTGCAGACCGGTCAGATCGACGCCATGGATTCGGTCGACACCACCACGGCCGCCCTGCTTTCGGCGCTGCCGGGCGTGGCGCTGTTGCAAACCCAAGGCAAGCAGCACCATGCCTTCAGCATGAATGTCACCGATCCGCGTTTCGCCGAACGTGATGTCCGCCTGGCGATGAAGCTGGCCATCGACCGTGACGAGATTCTCGACAAGATTCAGGCGGGCTATGGCTCGATCGCCAATGATCAGCCGCTGTCAAAAGCCTATGCCTATCACAACCCCGATCTTGAACAGCACAGCTATGATCCCGACCGCGCCCGCTATCTGCTGGAACAGGCAGGCGCCACCGGGCTGACCGTGCCGCTGCATGTCTCCGAAGTGCCGTTTACCGGCGCGCTGAACATGGCACAGCTTTATGCCGAGCAGGCGGCGCGCGCCGGGATCACCATCGAGGTGCGCCGCGAACCCGATGACGGGTATTGGTCCAACATCTGGGGCAAGCGCCCGATGTTCGCGACCCGCTGGTCGGGCCGCGTCAGCGAGGACGCGATGCTGACGCTCGCCTATTCGCGCCAGAGCGTCGGATCGTGGAACGAAACCAGTTGGGACAACGAGGCATTCAACAACGCCCTTGTCGCCGCCCGTTCCGAAGCCGATGACGACAAGCGCCGCGAACTCTATTGGGAATGCCAGCGCCTGATCTGGGAAGATGGCGGCATGGTCGCGCCGATCTGGGCCGACATTCTTGATGCCACCAGCGACAAGATCGGCCATGGCGAGATCGCCAATGACTGGGCACTGGACGGCGCGCGCTGCGGCGAACGCTGGTGGTTCAAGACCTGACCGCCCTTTGCGTGGCGCGCCCTGATATCGGGCGCGCCGCCACCTGCCGGCCCCGGCAACCCTGCGCCGGCCCGCACACAGCACTGATCCGGTGACGGACCCCATTTTTTCGGCCGCCCGTCATCCGTGGCGGCCCAATGACGCAGAGACCCCCATGACCACCCGCGATCCGCATCATCCTACAGCGCCTGCGGGGCAGGTCACCGGCCTTGGCGCCGTGCTGGCCGAACTTGGCCCGCTGTTTGGTGATCGCCTGTCACAGGCCGATGCCATCCGCGCCCAGCATGGCGCAGTTGAAAGCTGGCTGCCCGAAGCGCTGCCCGAGGCGGTGATCTTTGCCCGCTCGACCGACGAGGTGGCGCGGGTGCTTGCGCTTTGCAACCGTTACGGCGTGCCGGTGGTGCCCTTTGGCGCCGGCTCTTCGCTCGAGGGGCAGGTCATCGCGCTCCGCGGCGGGATCTGCCTTGATCTGACGGGGATGGACCGCATCCTTGCCATCAATCCCGAGGATATGGATTGCATCGTCGAGGCCGGCGTCATCCGCCAGACACTGAACGAACATCTCCGCCGCCACGGCCTGTTTTTCCCGGTCGATCCCGGCGCCCATGCAACGCTGGGCGGCATGGCATCCACCCGCGCCTCGGGCACGACGACGGTGCGCTATGGCTCCATGCGCGAGTTGGTTCTGGGGCTGACCGTGGTCATGGCCGATGGCACCGTGATCAAAACCGGCGGCCGCGCGCGCAAATCGGCCGCCGGCTATGACCTGACCCATCTCTTTGTCGGGGCCGAGGGCACATTGGGCGTCATCACCGAGGTCACGCTGCGCCTGTTCGGCCTGCCCGAGGCCAGCCGCACCATCCTGTGCGCCTTTCCCGATCTCGACAGCGCCACCGCCTGCGTGGTCGCCGCAATGCAGGCCGGTCTGGGCCTGCAACGGATCGAGCTTGCCGATCAGGTCCAGATGCAGGCAATCAACGCCCATGGCGGCGCGCAACTGCCCGAGGCGCCGACGTTGTGGACCGAAATCACCGGATCGGAACCGGCGGTCGCCCATGATGCCGGTTTCTTTACCGAGCTGGCACAGGATTGCGGCGCGTTGCGTGTCGAACCGGCACGCGATCACGAGGATGCGAACCGCATCTGGCGCATCCGCCACAACGCGCTTTATGCCACGCGTGCCTTGCGTCCGGGGATCAAGGGCCTGTCGACCGATGTCTGTGTGCCGGTATCGCGCCTGCCCGAATGCATCGCCGAGATCCGCAAGGACATCGACGCGGCCGGCATGCTGGCGCCGCTGATGGGCCATGCGGGAGACGGCAATTTTCATCTGGTGCTGATGTTCGACCCCGACGATCCCGATGAGACCGCGACCGCGCGGCGGATCAATGCACGCCTGGTCGCCATCGCCCAGTCGATGGGGGGAACCGCAACCGGCGAACATGGCGTCGGTCTTGGCAAAAAGCCCTATATGGAGGCCGAACACGGCCCCGCGCTTGACGTGATGCGGCGCGTGAAGCGCGCACTCGATCCGGCAGACATCCTTAACCCCGGCAAGATCTTTGATCCGTGACAGGTAACAACATGACATCACTTCCCGACGACCTCATCCGCGATGAAATCGCGCAACTGCCGGACTATAACGCCGGTCTGGCGCTCGACCGTTTCCGCGAGCTTTACGGCCGCGATGCGGTGGCCAAGCTGGACAGCAACGAGAACCCTTACGGCCCCTCGCCGCAGGCCATCGCGGTGATGCGCGAGGGTGCTGCGGGTGTCGCCCGCTATCCCGATGCCGGTGACACCGCCCTGCGCATGGCCATCGGCGCGGCAAGCGGCACCCCGGCTGACCGGGTCATCATCGGCAACGGGTCCGAGGATCTGATCGGCGCGATCTATCGCGCGGTGCTGCGTCCGGGCGACAGGGTGGTCACGATCTGCCCCAGTTTCGGCCTGCATGAATTTGCGGCTCAGGGTTGCGGCGCGACGGTCGAAAAGGTGCATTTCGGCGCCGACTGGGCTTTTCCGCTGGAAGGGCTGATCGCGGCACTGGCACGGCCGGCGCGGGTGTTGATGTTCTCTTCGCCGTCCAACCCGGCAGGGCCGGCGATCACGCGCGCGCAGCTTGAACAACTGCTCGGCGCGGTGCCGGCCGCGACGCTGGTCGTCTTTGACGAGGCCTATCGCGAATATCTTTCGGGCGCATTCGCCTTTGACGCGCTGGCGGTGCTGGCGGCGTCGGGGCGGGCATGGATCAGCCTGCGCACATTTTCCAAAGCCTATGGTCTGGCTGGTGCGCGCGTCGGATATGGCCTGTGTTCGCACCCCGCGATGGCACTGGCCCTGCGCAAGACCCGCAATCCCTTTGCCGTCAACGCCCTTGCCGGCACCGCCGCGATTGCCGCATTGGCCGATGATGCGCATCTTGCCCGTGGTGTCGCGCTGACGCTGTCAGAAAGGGACCGCGTGAGCGCCGCCCTTGCCGATCTGGGGCTGGCGGTGGCGCCCGCGCAGGGAAATTTCCTGTTCTTCCAGACCCCGAATGGCACCACAGGTCAGGCATTCGCCGAAGCCCTGCGTCATCACGGCATCCTGATCAAGGGCTGGCAGGAAGAGGGCTGGCGCGACTGGGCGCGGGTCACCATCGCCCTGCCGGCCGAGAACGACGCCTTTCTTGAGGCCCTGCGTCAGGTCCTGGCGGCATAGGGCCATCCCGCCGCAGGCCGGTCTGGCCCGCGGAGATTTCCGCAAGGCGCGGCCTGCTGCGCCGCCCCGCCGGCGGGGAGCGGAGTTTTCGCATCGGGCGAAACGTGACCGCGCCTGCCGGCGCATATATCGGAAATGGCGCAGTTCAATCCGGCACCGGACCCGCTCCGGCCGGCCCGCATTCCCACGACGCGCGGCCTGCCGCTGGCCCCGGCGGGCGGGATCAGACCTTTTCGCGGCGGGCGAGAACCTGATCCAGCCAGTCCGGGTCCATCTCGGGAACCGAGGACAGCAGCAATTCGGTATAGGGCTGATAGGGCGGGGCAAAGATCTCGTCGCGGCTGCCCTGATCAATCACGCGGCCCTGCTGCATCACGACGACCTGATCCGCAATCGCGCGCACGGTTGCCAGATCATGGGTGATGAACAGATAGCTCAGCCCGCGCTCGCGCTGCAAACGGTCCAGCAGCCGCAAAATGCCCTCGGCGACGATCTGATCCAGCGCGCTCGTCACCTCGTCACAGATGATGAGATCGGGTTCCGCCGCCAGCGCCCGCGCGATGCAGACGCGCTGCTTTTGCCCGCCTGACAACTCGCCCGGCAGGCGGTCCATGAACAGATCGGGATCAAGCTCGATCTCGGTCAGAAGTTCGCGGATACGCGCCTCTTTGCGCGCGCCGCGCAGGCCCAGATAGAACTCCAGCGGTCTGCCGATCACATCGCGGATGCGTTGGCGCGGGTTCAGCGCGGTATCCGCCATCTGGTGAATCATCTGGACGCGTTGCAGCAGGGCGCGCGGCCGTTCGCGGCTGGTGAGGGGCAAGGGCCGGCCGTCAAAGCTGACCCGGCCCCCGGTCGGCGCCAGCAGGCCCATCACCACCCGCGCGGTGGTGGATTTTCCCGATCCGCTTTCACCGACCACAGCCACCGTCCGGCCACGCGGCACGTCGATCGAGACGTTATCCAGAACCTTGAACGTGCCATAAGATGCGCTGACCCTTTCGATCCGCAGCAGGGGCGCGCCCTCGGGTCCGGGGTCGCGCGGTGCGGGGCGGAACTCGCGCACCGCCCAGAGCGAGCGGGTGTAATCCTCGCGCGGGGCGGCCAGCATGTCACGGGTGGGCGCCTCTTCGACCTCCTGCCCTTTCAGCAGAACCTTGACCCGGTCGGCCATCTGCGCAACCACGGCAAGATCATGGGTGATATAGATCGCCGCAGTGCCATGGTGGCGCACGACATCGCGGATCGCCGCCAGCACCTCGATCTGGGTGGTGACATCCAGCGCGGTCGTCGGCTCGTCAAAGATGATCAGATCGGGACGGCAGGCCATGGCCATCGCCGTCATCGCACGCTGAAGCTGTCCGCCGGATACCTGATGCGGATAGCGCAGGCCGATATGTTCGGGATCAGGCAGCCGCATCTCGCTGTAAAGGCGGATCGCCTCGGCCATTGCCTGCGATTTCGACATCACCTTGTGCTGGAGGGGCGCCTCGCAATGCTGGTCGATCAGTTTCCACGCCGGGTTAAAGGCCGCGGCCGAGCTTTGCGCCACATAGGCGATCCGCCTGCCGTGCAGCCGGCGCAAGGTTTCGGGGCGCGCGCCGACCAGTTCCTGCCCGTCAAAGCGGATCGAGCCGCCCGAGATCCGGCAGCCCGGCCGCACATGCCCCATCGCCATCAGACCCAGCGTGGATTTGCCCGCCCCGCTTTCGCCGATCAGGCCAAGGATCTCGCCGCGGCTGAGGTCCAGATCAACACCGCGGACGATTTCGGTCCAGCTTTCGCCCGTGCGGGCCTCGACCCGCAGATCGCGGATTTCAAGAAGCTTGGTCATCGGATCAGTCCTTCAGCCCGCTGGACAGATGCAGCACCCAGTCCACCACCAGATTGACCGCGACAGTCAGTATCGCGATCGCCCCCGCCGGCAACAGCGGCGCCAGACCAAAGGTGGCCGATTGCCAGGTCGAGAAATTGGCAAATGAGATCAGCCGCGCGCTATCGCGCACCATCGACCCCCAGTCAGCGGTCGGCGGCTGTAATCCCAGCCCCAGAAAGCTGAGCGCCGAGATAAACAGAAACACAAAGCAAAATCGCAGCCCGAATTCCGCGATCAGCGGCGCTGCGGCATTGGGCAGGATCTCGCGCCGGATGATCCAGCCCAGACCCTCGCCCCGCATCCGCGCGACCTCGATATAATCCATGGTCAGGATACCCTGCGCCACGGCGCGCGACAGCCGAAAGACCCGCGTGCTGTCCAGCACCGCAATGACCAGCACAAGCGCGATCACATTCGTCCCGGTGATGGTCAGGATCAGCAGCGCGAATATCAGCGAGGGAATCGCCATCAGGACATCGACCAGCCGCGATGACAGCGTGTCGAACCAACCCCCCAGCGTTGCCGCCAGCAGCCCCAGACTGGTGCCGATCGCAAAGGCCAGCACCGTCGTCGCCAGCGCGATCCCGACCGTGTTGCGCGCGCCAAAGATCAGGCGCGACAGCACATCACGGCCGACCGCATCCGTGCCCAGATAATGCGGCGCGGCCCATGGCTGATAGACGCGTCCGACGACCTCTTTTTCCGGGAAAGGCGCAATCAGCGGCGCGAATATCGCAAGGATCGTATAGATCGCGATCAGCCCCAGACCGATTTTTGCCGAAAGCGGCGCGTGCCGCAGCTGGTTCAGCTTCACGTGCTTACCTCGGATGCAAAAGGCGGGGGTTAGAGGCGATGCCCACGATATCCGCCGCGAGGTTCAGCAGGATATAGGTCGCCGCAAAGATCATGCAGGCCGCCTGCACCATCGGAATGTCGCGCTTGGACACGCTGTCAACCAGAAGCTGACCCAGCCCCGGATAGACAAAGACCACTTCGACCAGCACCACACCCACGATCAGATAGGCAAGGTTCAGCGCGATCACGGTCACGATGGGCGCGACCGCATTGGGCAGCGCATGCACGGCAATCACCCGCCAGCGCCTCAGCCCTTTCAGTTCCGCCATCTCGATATAGGGCATCGCCAGCAGGTTCACGATGGCCGCGCGCGTCATCCGCATCATATGCGCGACCACGATCAGCACCATGGTCATCGCCGGCAGAAAGGTCACATAGAGCCGTTGGCCCAGCGACATGTCCGGCGTCACGCTTGCCAGGCTGGGGAACCACTGCATCTGGACCGCGAACAGCAGGATAAGGATATAGGCGACGAAATATTCGGGAAATGAGATGACGGCCAGTGTCAGGCTGGAGATCGTGCGGTCCAGCAGCGAATCGCGATGAAGCGCCGCGATCAGGCCCAGAAATACCGCGACCGGAACAGCGATCAGCGCGGCATAGCCGGCAAGAAAGAACGTATTGAACGCCCGGTCCCCGATCAGTTCCGCAATCGGGCGCTGGCTGGATATCGACAGGCCGAAATCCAGCCGCAGCGCACCGCTCAGCCAGTTGATATAGCGAACCCCGGCCGGGTCGTTCAGGCCAAAGCGGTCACGAAAGGCGGCAATCGTCTCGGGCGTGGCGGACTGGCCCAGCACCTCGGTCGCGATATCGCCGGGCAACAGCTCGACCGCCCAGAAGATGACCGCCGACACAACCAGAAGCGTAAGAACCCCGATTGCCAGCCTTTTGAGAATGAGTTTCGGAATCGGGGATATCTTGGCTGTCATTTGTCTGGACTTTGACCTGAATATGCATAGCTATAATGCCCAAGTTCAGCCAGCAGTCCAGAATTAAATGGACCTTCAATGGCGTAAGGATGACAAATACATGCGCCGCTTAAGCCCTGGGCAATCAGCGCGGCAGTTGCCGGAGACAAAGCGTGACCACGACCTATCGCGATATCAAGGCCGATATTCTCAACAAGATCCATTCCGGCCAATGGCCGCCCGGCAGTCTGGTCCCGAATGAACAGGATCTGGCGGCCGAATACGGATCAGCCCGCGCCACAGTCAGCCGCGCCATGCGCGAACTGGTCGAAGAGGGCATCGTCGAGCGCAAGCGCAAGGCGGGAACACGGGTTCGCCTGACGCCCGTGCGGCAGGTCCGCTTTGAGATCCCGCTGGTGCGCAAGGAGATCGAGGAACAGGGCGCCGCCTATCGCTATGCGCTTGTGCGCTCTCAGGTTGTGGTGCCGCATGACTGGCAACGCGTCCGCATGAATCTGCAAACCGACACCGAGGTTCTGCATCTGACCTGCATGCATTTCGCGGATGGCCAGCCCTATCAGCTGGAAGACCGCTGGATCAATCTCGGCTCGGTGCCCCAGGCGCGGGATGTGGATTTCTCGGCCGCCGGACCCAATGAATGGCTGGTCCAGCAGATGCCGTTTTCGAATGTCGAGATCAGCTTTTCCGCAACCTTGGCGGATCGCGAACAGGCCCTTTTGCTGAACTGTGCGGCCGGGGACGCGCTGTTCAGGATCGAACGCCAGACCAGCTGGCAGGACGAGATCCTGACCTATGTCAGCCTGATCTACCGCCGCGATCACCGGATGACGACGCGCTATTAGGGCATGAACCGCCGGGCCGTGCCCGCAGGGCGCGCGGGCCGGCAGGGGCCGCACAATGATGTGGCCGGCCGGATCCGGGCGCGCGCGCCGGGCAATGAGCCGCAATGCAGTATCGGGCCGGAATACCCCGCGCGCGGGGAGGGAGCGGGCAGCCTATCCTCCCTGACCTCGCCCGGCCTGAATGCCCCCCGGCGCGCGCGGGCTGGAGCGGGTCGCTCACCCTGACCGTCCGTTCGGAGATCGAATACCCCGCGCGCGGGGATGGAGCTGCTGGTAGAAGGTCAGCACGGCGTTCGACATCTCGAATACCCCGCGCGCGGGATGGAGCATTCGAGACGGTCGATTATCATTTCAAGCCCAGGAATACCCCCCTGCGCGGGGCCGGACGTTCCGTGGTCGGGCTGATGGCCCGGCTGCGGACGAATAGCCCGTGCGGGGCCGAACGATATGCGATGCAGCCACGGCGGCAGGTTGGCCCACGAATACCCCGCGCGCGGGGCTGGACGGGCCGCCCGTCCTGTCCCGTTTCAGGCGGGCCGCACAGCCTAGCCCGCCCCGCCCTCGGTCCGCAGCGCGCGCACCGCCCCGCGATATGCCCCGATGATCGCGTCGCGGCTCACATGCCGGCCGGACTGCACCATATGGCGGCCTGCCGACCATACATCACTGACCATGTCCGAACCGCCGGCAAAGACGAAGGTGTCAATCACCGCATCACCGGCCAGCCCCGCCAGATCGACATGGTTCATATCCAGCGCCAGCAGATCGGCATATTCACCGACGGCAAGCCCGCCCTTGCCGCGGCCCGCCGCCTGTGCGCCGCCCGCCGCCACCGCATCCAGCAGCCGCCGCCCGGTCGAGAGATCCGCCGTGGCAAATGCCGCGCGGCTGTGATCACGCAACCGCTGGCTGGTATCAAGCTGGCGCAGCTCCTCGGCCAGCGAGATGCGGATATTGCTGTCCGAGCCGACCGACAGCGCACCCCCCGCGCCAACCCAGCGCAACCCGTCAAAGATACCGTCACCCAGACTCGCCTCGGTCAGCGGGCACAGGCCGGCGGCCGCACCGCTGCGTGCCAGCGCCTCGGTCTCATGGGGCAGCATCTGTGTGCAATGGATCATGCACCAGCGCGGCGACAGGTCGAGATTGGCCAGCGCCCATTCGACCGGACGCGCGCCGCGCGCCGCCAGAACCTCGTCAACCTCGGCCTGCTGTTCGGCCAGATGCATATGGACGGGACCGTCCGGCAACAGCGCGGCAATCGCCGCCAGATCGCCGGGCGCCACCGCACGCAGCGAATGGGGCGCCACCCCCAGCCGCGCATCACCCGGCAGCGCCGCCAGATGCCGGCGCGCAGCGTCCAGCAGGCGGGCAAAACGGTCGGGATCATTGCCAAACCGCACCTGACCCCCGGCCAGCGGCCGAAGATCGCAACCGCCATATTGGTAATGCACCGGCAGCAGCGTCAGACCGATGCCGCTTTGCGCGGCAGCAGCGGTAATGCGGCCCGACATTTCCGCCAGATCGTCATAGGGCCGCCCGTCCCGCCCATGATGCACATAATGAAACTCGACATTGGCCGCATATCCGGCCTCGAGCATCTCCATCTGCACAAAGGCCGCGATGGCCTGCACCTGCGCGGGTGTCAGCTGGTCGAGAAAGCGATACATCAGCCGCCGCCAGGTCCAGAAGCTGTCCTGCCCGTCGCTGCCCCGCCGTTCGGTCAACCCGGCCATGGCGCGCTGAAACGCATGGGAATGGCTGTTGGCGGGGGCGGGTATAATCAGCGCATGGCGGCAGGCATCCGGGGCGGGGACCGCATCACGCATCAGGGCAAGAATGCGCCCGTCGGCCCCGATCTCGAAAGCGACATCCCTGGCCCAGCCATCCGCCAGCAGCGCCTGCTCCGCCCATATTCTGGTCTGTCCCTTTGCTTTGCCGCCTGTCCGCTGATCGGTCATGTGAACACTCGCTTGACAAATTATGATTGCTCATAATACCGTTTTACTTGCATATAACAAGGTGATCCATGCTTCTCACCGATCTTGTCATCGCCAGCCCCGCCGATGGCGCCGATTTCGGCATCATTGACGACGCCGCCATCGTTCTGGACGGCGAACGCATCCTGTGGGCCGGCCCGCGCGCGGCGCTTGCGCCACATCACGCAGATCAAAAGGCCGAATCACTCGGGGGGCGGCTTGTCACGCCGGGGCTGGTCGACTGCCATACGCATCTGGTCTATGGCGGCAACCGCGCGCGTGAATTCGACATGCGCCTGAACGGCGCCGGCTATGAGGACATCGCCCGCGCCGGCGGCGGTATCCTGTCATCGGTGCGCGCGACCCGCGACGCGGACGAGGACACCTTGCTGGCCGCGGCCCTGACCCGCGCCGACCACCTGATCGCCGAAGGCGTCACCACGGTCGAGATCAAGTCCGGATACGGGCTGGATACGGAAACCGAATTGCGCATGCTGCGGGTCGCCCGCCAGATCGGCCGCGCGCGCCCTCTGCGCGTCGTGACCTCCTGGCTGGCTGCCCATGCGCTGCCCCCGGAATTTGCCGGCGACCGCGACGGATATATCAATCAGGTCGTTATCGCCGGGATGGAGGCCGCGCAGGATCAGGGGCTGATCGACGCCGTGGACGGTTTTTGCGAGGGCATCGCCTTCAGCGTGGACGAGATGGACCGCATCCTGACCCATGCCACGCGGCTTGGCCTGCCGGTCAAGCTGCATGCGGAACAGCTGTCCGATCTTGGCGGCGCGGCACTGGCGGCACGCCACGGTGCGATGTCGGCGGATCATCTGGAATGGCTGTCCGACAGCGGGATCCGGGCCATGGCGCAGGCGGGCACCGTCGCGGTGCTGTTGCCGGGCGCCTTTTACACGCTGCGCGAGACCAGATACCCGCCTCTGGACGGGCTGCGCGCCGCCGGGGTGCCGATTGCGCTGGCAACCGACAGCAACCCCGGCACCTCGCCGCTGACCTCGCTCTTGCTGACGATGAACATGGGCGCGACCCTGTTTCGCATGACGCCGGCGGAATGTCTGGCGGGGGTTACGGTCAACGGGGCGCGCGCATTGGGGCTTGATCACGACCGTGGCCGCATTGCCGCCGGCCAGATCGCCGATCTGGCCGTCTGGAACGTCGCCCATCCGGCAGAGCTGTCCTATCGCATCGGCTTCAATCCCCTTCACGCCCGCATCTTCGGAGGCCGCTATGCCTGATGAACTGATCCTGACCCCCGGCCGAACCACCCTGACCGAGCTGGAACAGGTCTGGCGCGACGGGCTGGCCGTCCGCCTGCATGGCAGCGCGCGGGCCGGCATTGCGGCATCGGCCGCACGCATCGCCGCCGCCGCCGCCGGAGACGCGCCGGTTTACGGGGTCAATACGGGCTTTGGCAAGCTGGCCTCGGTCCGTATCGCGGCGCAGGATACCGCGACGCTGCAACGCAACCTGATCCTGTCGCATTGCTGCGGTGTCGGCGAACCGGTCGAGGCCGACACCGTCCGCCTGATCATGGTGCTGAAGCTGCTCAGCCTCGGGCGTGGTGCATCGGGGGTGCGCCCCGAGGTGGTGACGCTGCTGGAGGACATGCTGGCCCGCGACGTCCTGCCGGTGATCCCCTCGCAAGGCTCGGTCGGCGCCTCGGGGGATCTGGCGCCTCTGGCGCATCTGGCCGCGGTGATGCTGGGCGAGGGCCGCGCCACCCACGCCGGCCACGAAACGGGCGGGGCCGAGGCACTGGCGGCCGCCGGGCTGACACCCCTGACGCTGGCCGCAAAAGAGGGGCTGGCGCTGATCAACGGCACGCAGGTCTCGACCGCTTTCGCGCTGGCGGGGCTGTTTGACGGGTTCCGCGCGGCGCGCGCGGCGCTTGTCACCTCGGCGATGTCGACAGATGCGATCATGGGATCAAGCGCCCCCTTCATCGACGAAATCCACAGATTGCGCGGCCATCGCGGCCAGATCCTGGCCGCACGGGTGATCCGCGCGCTGATGGAGGGATCAGAAATCCGCGAAAGCCACCGCGAGGGCGACAGCCGCGTCCAGGATCCCTATTGCATCCGCTGCCAGCCGCAGGTCACGGGCGCCTGTATTGATCTGCTGTGGCAGGCCGCCGCGACGCTGGAAATCGAGGCCAATGCCGCAACCGACAATCCGCTGGTCCTGACGGATGCCGACCTGATCGTCTCGGGCGGCAATTTCCACGCCGAGCCGGTCGCGCTTGCCGCCGATCAGATCGCGCTGGCACTGGCCGAGATCGGCGCGATCTCGCAGCGCCGCATCGCGTTGATGGTCGATCCCGCGATGAGCTTTGGCCTGCCGCCGTTTCTGACCCCTGATCCGGGCCTCAACAGCGGGCTGATGATCGCCGAAGTCACATCGGCCGCGCTGATGAGCGAGAACAAGCATCTCGCCAATCCCTGCTCGACCGATTCGACGCCCACCAGCGCCAATCAGGAGGACCACGTCTCGATGGCCGCCCATGGCGCGCGCCGGTTGCGGCGCATGAATGCCAATCTTGCCCATATCATCGGGATCGAGGCGATATGCGCCAGCGCCGGGATCGAGGCCCGCGCGCCGCTGGCGACCTCGCCCGTGCTGGGTGCCGCGCTGGCACGGCTGCGGCAGGATGTGGCGGCTTTGGGCCGCGACCGCTACCTCGCGCCGGATCTCACGACAGCCGCCGGGCTGATCAGCTCGGACGCTCTGGCGGCTGCGGTGCCGGCGGAGATTCTGGCAGAGCTGCATCCGTGACCGCCGGGCCATCCCCCGCGCCGGAGGCGCGCGGCCGCGCGCCGCGCAGACCGGCCCCGTGGCACCCCCGCAGCGCGCAGCCCGTCGCGGGATGCGCCCCGGCACATGCCGCGCCATATCACCACCGGGTCAATGCCCGGTCAGCAAGGACCATCTGACATGACCGACCCCCGCCATAACGCCCGCGATATCTTTCCCCCCACCGGGACCGAAATCAGCGCCAAAAGCTGGCTGACCGAGGCCCCCTTGCGGATGCTGATGAACAACCTGCATCCCGATGTGGCCGAAAACCCGCATGAGCTGGTGGTTTACGGCGGCATCGGGCGGGCGGCGCGGACCTGGGCCGATTTCGATCAGATCTGCGCCAGCCTGCGCGACCTGAACGAGGATGAGACGCTGCTGGTCCAGTCGGGCAAGCCGGTCGGCGTGTTCCGCACCCACAAAGACGCGCCGCGCGTGCTGATTGCGAACAGCAACCTCGTGCCGCATTGGGCGAACTGGGATCATTTCAACGAACTCGATAAAAAGGGTCTGGCGATGTATGGCCAGATGACCGCCGGGTCGTGGATTTACATTGGAACGCAGGGCATCGTTCAGGGCACTTATGAGACCTTTGCCGAGGCCGGGCGCCAGCATTACGGCGGCGATCTGACGGGGCGCTGGATCCTGACGGCGGGGCTTGGCGGCATGGGCGGCGCGCAGCCTCTGGCGGCGGTGATGGCGGGGGCCTGCTGTCTGGCGGTCGAATGCGACGAGACCCGCGCCGATTTCCGCATCCGCACCCGCTATTGCGACGCAAAGGCGCATTCGCTGGACGAGGCGCTGGCGATGATCGACCGCTGGACCAAGGCGGGAGAGGCGAAATCCGTCGCCCTGATCGGTAATGCCGCCGATGTCTTTCCCGAACTGCTGCGCCGCATGCAGGCCGGCGGGATGCGCCCCGATATCGTCACCGACCAGACTTCGGCGCATGACCCGGTGCATGGCTATCTGCCGCAGGGCTGGACCGTCGCCGACTGGCGCGCGCGTCAGGAAACCGATCCCAAGGGCGTCGAGGCAGCCGCCCGCGCCAGCATGAAAACGCAGGTCGCGGCGATGGTCGGGTTCCACGAGGCGGGCGTGCCGACGGTCGATTATGGCAATAATATCCGCCAGATGGCGCTGGAGGAAGGATTGGACAACGCCTTTGCCTTCCCCGGCTTTGTTCCCGCCTATATCCGCCCGCTGTTCTGCCGGGGCATCGGGCCGTTCCGTTGGGCCGCGCTGTCGGGCGATCCTGAGGATATCTATAAAACCGACCAGAAGATGAAGGAACTCTTCCCCGAGAACACCCATCTGCACAACTGGCTGGACATGGCGCGCGAGCGGATCGCGTTTCAGGGCCTGCCGGCGCGGATCATGTGGATCGGGCTGGGCGACCGCCACCGCGCGGGGCTGGCGATCAACGAGATGGTGCGCAATGGCGAGCTGAAGGCCCCCGTGGTCATCGGCCGCGACCATCTGGACAGCGGTTCCGTTGCCTCGCCCAACCGCGAGACCGAGGCGATGCGGGACGGCTCGGATGCCGTCAGCGACTGGCCGCTGCTGAATGCGCTCTTGAATACCGCATCAGGGGCGACCTGGGTCAGCCTGCATCACGGCGGCGGTGTCGGCATGGGGTTCAGCCAGCATTCCGGCATGGTGATCTGCTGTGACGGCTCTGACGACGCCGACCGCCGGATCGAGCGTGTGCTGTGGAACGACCCGGCCACCGGCGTCATGCGCCACGCCGATGCGGGTTATGACATCGCGCTGGATTGCGCCCGCGAACACCGGCTGAACCTGCCGGGCATTCTGAACCGGGGCTGATCCTTGATGCGCCTGATCCGCCGCGCCGATCTGACCGGCCGCCCATGGAAGAACGGCGGCGGCACGACATGGGACATCGCTGCGGCCCCGGACGGGGCCGGGTTCGATGATTTCCTCTGGCGGCTGAGCCTCGCCGGGGTCGCCACGGACGGGCCGTTCTCGGTCTTTGCCGGCACCGACCGGACGCTGACGCTGCTGGAGGGGCCGGGCATCAGCCTCGACTTTGCCGGCGGCGGCAGCGTTGTCTTGCGCCGCGGCGCCGCACCGCTGTCCTTTCCCGGCGAGGCGGCCGTGACCGGCCGCGTCCCGGATGGCCCGATTGTGGATTTCAACGTCATGACCCGCCGGGGCCTGTTCATGCATCAGGTGCTGATGCCACCCGCCGGCACGCAGCCGCCGCCGGACTGTCTGGCCATCCTGTGCCGGGCGGGCCATGCGGAATATATGGCGCACCAGATGACACCGGGCGATGTGCTGCTGCGCACGGACAGCACGCATTTCGGCCCGCTTCCGGACGGGGCGGCGTTTCTCTGTGTCACCGTGCAACCCGTCTTGCCGGCCAGAGACGCGGCGCCCGGGCAGTAAACTCGCGCGGCACGGCCGCGCCCGTGCATGGGCAACGGGCCGGCAGGCAAAACAGGGGCAAACGGGTGCAGCGACGGCTGATTGCGACCCGGCCGCCCCTTCTTGCGCGCACGGCCGGACCACCGGCGGCCATGATGGCCCCCCATTGGGACCATGCCCGCGCAGTCCGGCATAAGGGCGGCTGGCGGGCTGAAGCCAATGAAGCAGAGGATCACACCTGCGCTTCTCCGAACGCGCCGCTTCATCATCAGGTGTTGCCATCGCACCCGTCCATACCACAACTCGGGCGGACAATGATGAGCGATCAGATGAACATCATACGCAGGATCATCCTGCGGGGACGTCGTTTTCGCGTTCGGCACGATCCCGGACTGCTTCGCGGAAGGCATGCGGACGATAAGACCACCAGAAAGCAAAGCATTTCGCCATCGCCGAGGGCGGCGCTGGCGTCGGGCGGATCCTTTCTGCTTGAGCAACACCAGTTGCATGTTTTCAGCAGCAAGGCCCAAACAGGCGCGGGGTAGATCGGCCAGCCTGTAAAGCGAACCTTCCGCGATGGCGTGATGCCGGCGAACTTGCCGCGCCTCACGCGTGCGCCCTGCCGTTTCTGCACCAAAAGGCCCGGCCGCAATCAGCGTCAGGCAAACGTTTCAGCGCAGGCGAAAGGATGCGCATTCGGCCAAATACCGCCTGAGATAGACAAAGAGCTTACCCTCGCAGGACGCCGGGCCGCGTGCGCCCTCTCAACGGCCCTAGCCAGATACAGTGCCGGGCAAACGGAGGCGGCATTCTGTTTGTCCGGCCCCTGCCTCATTTCGTAGCTGCGTCGTTGATTGCCGGGAATCGCCTGTCTTGCCGCCGTGCATCGCCGTCCATTCAGGCGTGACCGGAGCGGCGAAATGGCCCGGGGCAATCTCGATCAACGCCGCTGCCGGTTCGATCATTCCGGCCGGTCCGACCAGTTCAGGGCGGGGATAGGCCGGTGGCAAAGGCTGGCGGTGCTGCGTCGGATCGGGGCGCGGCACAGCGGCGAGCAGCCGCCGGGTATAGGGGTGATACGCATTGCGCAGGACCGATCCGGTCGGCCCGGTCTCGACGATCCGGCCGGCGAACATCACGGCGATGCGGTGGCAAAGCCGTTCCACGACGGCAAGATCGTGTGAAATGAACAGGCAGGACAGGCCGTCCTCGGCCTGAAGCCGCGCCAGAAGATCGGTGATGCGGCGCGCGACGGTCACATCCAGCGCCGAGACCGGTTCATCGGCGACGATCAGCGACGGACCCGCCGACAGCGCACGTGCGATACACAGGCGTTGGCGCTGGCCGCCGGAAAACTGATGCGGATAGCGATCGGCGACTTCGGCAGGCAGCGAGACGCGGGCAAGCAGATGCCGGGCCAGCGCATGGGTCTCGGCGCCCGAGCGAACCTTGCCGGCCAGACGGGCGGGTTCGGTAATCAGCCGATGCACCGGCAGCCGCGGATCGAGGCTGGCGTGGGGGTCCTGAAAGACCATCTGCATGCGCTCGCGCAGCGGCCGCAGCGCCTTGTCCGAACTGCGCGTGATTTCATGCCCGTCCAGCCAGATATGTCCGGCGGTCGACGGAATCAGCCGCGTGACCGCCCGTGCCAGTGTGGATTTGCCGCAGCCGGATTCGCCGACAAGGCCAAGGATTTCGCCGCGACCGATGGTCAGGTCCACCCCATTGACGGCGTGATAGTCCAGCGGGCGCAAGCCCCGCTGCACCGGAAAGCGGACATGCAGATTTTCGACCTTCAGCACCGCGCGGTCATCGGCGGGGCGTGACCGCGCGGGCGCGCGGACACTGCCCAGACTGGGCGCGGCGGACAAAAGTTCACGCGTATAGGTTTGTCTGGGCGCGGCAAACAGCCGCGTTGTCGTGTCGGTCTCGACCGCCCGACCCTGACACAGAACGACGGTGCGGTCGGCGATCTCGGCCACGATGCCCATGTCATGGGTGATGAATATCACCCCCATTCCCGTCTCGGACTGCAAATCGCGGATCAGGGCCAGGATCTCGGCCTGCGTGGTGACGTCCAGTGCCGTTGTCGGCTCATCAGCGATCAGCAGATCCGGGCGGCAGGCCAGGGCCATAGCGATCATCACGCGCTGACGCATCCCGCCTGACAACTCATGCGGATACTGATCGGCGCGACGTTCGGGTTGGGGGATCTGGACCCTCTCGAAAGCCCCGATGACCGCTTGACGCGCCGCGCGGCCACGCAGGCCCCGGTGCAGGGCCAGTGCTTCGGCCACCTGATCGCCCAGACGCATGACGGGGTTCAGGGCCGTCATCGGCTCTTGAAAGATCATCGCGATGCGCGCGCCGCGGATACGGCGCATCTGCACATCCGTCTGTGCGGTGATTTCGACCGGACCACCCCGGCCATTCAACAGGATCCGGCCCGAGGTGATGCGCCCGCCCTCGCGTTCGATCAGGCGCATGACCGCCAGCGCGCTGACCGACTTGCCCGAGCCGCTTTCTCCGACCAGTGCCACGGTTTCGCCGGCCGCGACAGAAAACGACAGATCACGCATCACCGGCTGGTCGGCGAAAGCAAGCGACAGGTTTTCAACCTGCAAAAGTGGCGCGCCGGTCATGGATCAGCCCTCGGTAAAGCGGCGCAGGCTGGCCACTTCGTTGAATGGCGGCAGCGGGGGCACCCAGCGGCGTGCGTCGAGGCTGGTCGAAAAGGCGAATGGATCCTCGCCCATCACCTGCCAGTTGAGGCCGTCCGGGCGCAGTTCCAAAATCCCCATCGCCGCCGCCGGCTCGCCCCCGGTTGTAAAGCTTTCGGTCAGGGATTGCTGCGTCAGATGGGTGATGCCGCCGACCGTGGTCACGGTGTTCCAATGCACATGCCCGGACAGGCAGACGACCGGCACCCGCGCCTGCCCAAGTGCCGCGCGCACACGATCCGCCTGCGGATAGGTCGAGATCGCGGGATTGCGCTCGAAATAATAGTTCCCGATCTGGCTGTGGCCGGACACGGGAACATGGCTGGCGATCAGAACCGGGCGATCGGCGCGATGCATCTGGGCCGCCAGCCACAGAAAATCCGCCTCGGGCAGGTCAAAGCTGATCGGACCATCGCGCCTGATCTTGCTGTCGGCACGCCACAGCAGGATACGCCAGCCGTCGATGTCATGAACCTCATGCCCCAGGCTCGTGCCCAGAATCTGTTCGTTCTCGGCCACGCTGAGATGGTCGCGGTCATGATTGCCGTTCAGATGCCAGGCGGGCACCGGCAAGGCGCGGAACATCTCGGCCACGTCGCGTTCAAGGCGCAGATCGGTGTCGTGATCAATGTCCGATATCCGGTCTCCCAGATCCAGAACCCGGTCGGCACCCTGATCGGCGGCGAAACGGGCGAACTCCTCCATCAATCGGCCAGCAGCATCCCCGCGCTTGGTCAGCGAGGGGGCACCATGGTGGATGTCGGCGACAACGGCAAGGCGAAGGGGCATGAGAATATCTCCGTTGATGGGGCGGACCCGAAGGTCCGCCCATGGGTCAATCAATCGGCGAAGGAAATCGAACCGGCGCGGAAATCCAGCACATAGGGAATGTTGCCGGGCAGCGGCTTCCAGTTCACTTCCTTGCGCATCGCCCAGGATTCATAGGGGCGATACAGCGGCAGAAAGGCGGGGTTCTCGGCCGAAATCTCCATCAATTCGGCATAGGCGGCCTTGCGATCCTCGGTCTTTTCCGAAAAGCGGAAGCGGTCCCAGATCTCGGCGTATTTCTCGTCCGTGTTGAAACGGCCCTCGCCCTCGGACGGGCCGCCCGGTGCCCACATGACGCCGAAGGAACCGACCGGATCGGTAAAATACATCGGGTTCGACCAGTTGCGGGTCATCATCTCGGGATCGCCGCCCGACCATTTCGGCAGATCGCGGACCGAGGCATTGATGCCGATGGCCTGCCACATCTCGGTAATGGCCTGTGCGGCGAAAAGGCCGTTGGTGTAATAGCTGCCCATCGTATCAAAGGTGATCTCAGAGCCGTCATAGCCCACCTCTTCCAGCAGCGCCTTGGCCCGTTCCGGGTCGTAGCTGAAGGTTGCAAGCTCGGGCATATACATCTCGCCGAACTCGGACATGGTGTGGCTGTCGGGCACGATCGCCTTGCCGAGCCACAGCGCCTCGTTCAGCAGGTCGCGATCCACCGAAAGGATCAGCGCCTGACGCATCCGCGGGTCCTCAAGCTTGGGGTGGTTCTGGTTCAGGATCAGCATGTGAAACAGCGCCGTCGCCGCGCCCTCGACCTTGAGCGCCGGGTCGTTTTCGACCACGGCAAGCTGATCGGGGGCGATATTGGTGGCGATATCGGCCTCGCCCGTGCGCAGGGCGGTCAGACGCGCGGCGACCTCGGGCACGCTGACGACGGTCACCTTGTCCAGCGGCGCCGGCTCGCCCCAGAAATCCGCGAAACGTTCATAGACGACGCGCTGACCGGGGACATATTCGGCGATGCGATAGGGACCGGTGCCGACCGGCGCCAGCGAGAGGGCCTCGTAATCGCTGTCCTCGACCACTGCCGGATCGCCCGTCAGCGCGGCGACATAAGCCTCGGGGACGATGGCAAGCTGTTGCAGGTTCAGCAGCGTTTCCCACAGCGGTTCGGCGCGCTTGGAATGGACGCGGATCGTCGTCTCATCGACCTTTTCCGCCCGGTCAAAGTTCGAAAACCGGTCCTTGGCCCGCACGACATAGGGCGGAAAGGTCGGCTGGAACATGCGGTTCAGCGAAAAGACCACGTCATCGGCGGTCATCGTCTCGCCATTGTGGAACCTGACGCCCTCGCGCAGCTTCAGCTCCATCACGGTCGGTTCGATCAGGTGCCATTCGGTGGCCAGACCCGGCTGCCAGACGCGCTCGGTGGTGGTCGGATCCTTCAGGATCAGCGTGTCAAAGGCGTTGTGATAGAATTGCTGGCCGACGTTGGAATGGTCACGCGCCGGATCCAGATAGGCCGCAAGGTTCTGCGCGGCCACGGTCAGCTCGCGCGCCTGCGCGGCACCGGTACCAAGGGCTATGGCGATCACCGCCGTCGCGGAAAGCAGATGTTTCATGATCGGGGTCTTTCCTGTTGAGAAGCAAGGGAATACGGGCACGCATCAGCGCCCGCGAAGGCGGATATCCGTGCGGTCACGCAGCCAGTCGCCCAGGATCTGAACGACGAATGTCACCGCAAGAATGAGAAAGGCCGGCGCCAGCACGATCCACGGCGCGGTCTGAAGGAAGTTGCGCCCGACACCGACCATCGCGCCCAGCGTGGCCGTGGGCGGCTGCACGCCAAGGCCCAGAAAGGACAGCGTGCTTTCCAAAAGGATGATATTGGCAAGCGCCAGCGTGAACTGAACCACCAGCGGCGAGACGATATTGGGCAGCACATGTTCGCGCGCCAGCATGAAGGTGCCGGCCCCGGACAGCCGGGCCGCCTCGATAAAGGGCAGCGACATCAGCCGGCGCACCTCGGCGCGGACGATGCGGGCATATTGCTCCCAGCCGTTCAGGCCAAGGACAAGGACCAGCACCGGCAGGCTTGCCCCGAAAATCGCCAGCACCAGCAGCGCGATCAGCGTGAAGGGAACCGAAATCTGCACATCGACGGCGGCCATCAGCGCGGCCTCGGTGCGCCCGCCGATCATTCCCGCGATCAGGCCGATACTGCCGCCGATCAGCAGCCCGATCGTCGCGCCCAAAAGCGCCAGCCCCAACGTCAGGCGCAGCCCGTAAAGACAGCGCGTCAGCACGTCGCGGCCCAGCTCATCCGTGCCCAGCAGATGACCCGCCGCCGCGCGTTCGAACCCCAGCGGCGGGCGCAGGCGGGACAGCAGGCTTTGTGCATTCGGCTCGAACGGTGTCAGCACGGGGGCGAGGATGGCCGCCAACACCAGCATGAGGCCAAGCGCCATGGCCCCGCGCTGCGTTGGACCGGCCTCGGTCCAGAAGCCCGGCAGACGGCGCGGTAATTGGAGGGGAATGCTCATCATGATCTCCGCCTAGCTGCGTTTCAGATGGCCGGTGCGCAGCCGGGGGTCGGCCCAGCCATAGGCCAGATCAACCAACGCGTTGATGACGATCACCGCCAGCGCGACGCTCAGCACGCCGAATTGCAGCACCGGGTAATCACGGCGGATGGCGGCGTTGACCAGCAATTCACCGATCCCCGGCCAGGCGAATACCGTCTCGACGACGACCGAGCCGGCGGCGGCGGTGGTCGCGATTTGCAGGCCGATCACCGACAGGATGGTGATCGCGGCATTTCCCAGGCCGTGGCGCAGGATGACCTGCCGTTCGGGCAGGCCCTTGGCGCGGGCCGTGCGCATGAAATCCTGCCCCAGCACGTCCAGCATCGCGTTGCGGGTAAAGCGCGTCAGCGAGCCGATCATCAGGCCCGACATCACCAGAACCGGCAAGACGAAATGCGCCGCCGTCGCATTGCCCATCACCGGCAGCCAGTTCAGCCAATAGGAAAAGACAAGGATCAGGATCACGGCCAGCACGAAATTCGGCACGGCATAGCCCAGAAAGGCGATGGTCATCGCAATCGTGCCGCTGGCCCGCCCCCGGCCAAGTGCGGCGATGACGCCCAGCGGCAGGGCAACCGCAGTCGTGAACAGGACCGAGGCGAACAGCAGTTGTGCCGTCGGCCAGACCCGCTCGGCCACCATGGTCACGACAGGCCGGCGCTCTCGCAGCGACAGACCGAAATCACCGCGCCAGAGGCTGTCGAGATAGGTCCAGTATTGGGTCCAGATCGGCTGATCCAGCTTGTAATAGCGGATCATCAGCTCGCGTTCGGCCGCGCCAAGCCCCTCGCCGGCGATGAAATCAATCGGATTGCCGCTGATCCGGGTGGCAAAGAAGACCAGCGTCACGATCACCCAAAAGGTCAGCAGCATCCGAAACAGGCGCGTCAGGACGAGGCGGATCATGACGCGCCCCCTTCACCCGGCCGCTGTAACAGCACGAAAGGAACCCCGGCGGCGCGCGCAGCCCGGCCGTCGGTCTCGTCGGTATCGCCAAGGAACACCGCACGCTCGGGCGCCACCTTCGCCCGGTCCAGTGCCCGAAAGATCATCGCGGGCGAAGGCTTGCCCTGACAGACGAACTGCAATCCCGGCAGCCCCGCCCGCATCGCCGCCAGGATTGCCCCCGTCTCGGGCACGGGCACGCCATCGGCGGCGGGATGTGTCATGTCGGGGTTGGCAAGATGCAGGACAGCCCCCCGATGCAGCAGACGCATCAGCCGCTCGATCTCCAGCAGCGTCAGGGCCGGGTCGCGGGCCAGCAGGGTCAGCCGCGCGTCCGCCTGCCCCCGGCAGACATCAAGCCCCAGAGCGGTTGCCAGCGCCGTCAACTGCGGGGCCGCGAACAGCGCGACTCTGGCACCCGGCTGCGCGGCGGCAAGATCGCGCACCGCCTCTTCTCCGGCCAGCAGGATACGGTCGGAACCGATGTCCAGACCGAGCCGCGAGAGGCGCTGTGACAGCGTCTCGGCGGTATCAGCGGAATTGTTGGAGACGATCCACAGGCGCCTGCCTGCCCGCCGGGCCAGTTCGCCCGCTCCCGGCAGGACCACGTCGCCTGAGATCAGACAGCCATCCAGATCAGCCAGGACCGCATCGGTCTCGGCTCCGTCACCGTCCAGAAAATCGGCCATACGGATTTTTGCCTGTGGCAGCAGGCGATCATCGGTCGCGTCGGGTTGTTGGTGCAGGTTCATCAGTCCAGCCGGCTGTTAATGTCTGCCGGACAGATGCGATGGCGATGTAACCGCACCGTTACGATTGAAAGGTATTGTTTCAAATCTCGAAAGGAAAACCTGAAATGCTGCCTGAACAGCTCAGCCGCGCCTGTCTTCGGGCGATCAACGCCGTCGTGCAGGAGGGCACTTTTACGGGCGCCGGTCGCGCCATCGGCCTGTCTCATGCCGCCATTGCCCAGCAGATTCGTGGATTCGAACAGCGTCACGGCACCCGCCTGTTCGATCGCGTTCAGGGCCGCTTCGTTCCGACGCCGTTCTGCACCGACCTGGCCGAGGCGGCCGAGCGTTTGAACGAGGTCGAGGCCGAGGTGTCCCGTCTGCTCGCGCGCCGCGATTCGTCCGGTCAGCTTCGGATGCGCGTGGGTCTTGGAAACTCGATGCCCGGCATCGCCATCGTCGGCCGCGTGATTGCCAGTCACCCCGGGGTTTCCGTTACCGTCGAAAGCGGCGCACATCAGGCGATCCTGTCTGCCGTCCTGCGCCGCGAGGTGGATGTGGCGATCCTTCCCGATATCCCGCCGGACCGGCGGTTCCGTCGTCAGCCGATCCAGCACCAGCAGGTCGTGGCGATCATGGCCGAGAATCATCCGCTTGCCGGGCGGCGGGAGTTGAGCCTGCATCAACTCTCTCAGGAAGCGCTGATTTTTCGGTCCCGTGGTTCATCGACGCAGAAGGTGGTCGATCGCGCCTTTGCCCGGGCCGGACTGACCCCGCAGCCACGCGTCATCGCGGACACCCGGGACGCGGTCTATGAAGCCGTCAGCCTCGGCATAGGTGTCGGCTTCATGTGGCACCGCGGCACACACAGGTTCGATTCCGTTCAGCGCGTCCCGGTGGCGGGAATGGGCGCCGGCTCGGAGGAGGTCGTCTTTGCCCTCGCCGAGGACCGCCACAAACTGACCGACATGTTCTTCCTTGCGGCCAGGGAATATGCCTCAAGCCCCGATCCCGAACCACCGCGCAAACCATGAACCTGCTTGGCCGCGCTCTGGCGTGAACTGCAACTTCGCACCGGGTTTCAGGTTCGCGGAAAATCCCTGCCGGTGGCGCTGTGATCCGGCGCGTCCGGCCCTAATCTTCGTGCCCGTTTCGAGGCGATCTTCCGCACCCGGACCCGCGATGATTGGGCGGCGCATTTCGAAGGCTCGGACGCCTGTTTCCCGCCGGTGCTGACCCGGAAGAGGCCGGTGCGCATCCGCATAAGCCGGGGGCCACCAATGACTGACGGTAACCACATCCGCCGCGCCGCTGAATCAGACCACCATCGCGGCGTCACGATCCATCACCTGCACGATTGGGGGGCGCCTGTTTCTGGGAGGCCCCCGGCGCGTGGGACACGGCCGGCACGCCGACCAAGGCCCGCGCGCAGATCGACAGATATCTGGCCGATACCTGGCAGGGAGCGAATGACCAGAACCATTTACGGTCCGGCCTTGGCACCGGCACCGATCCCCCTGAAGAAGCGCCTGAAAATGACCGATCAGGGCGACAGGAGCGTCTGCGCCTATGAGCCACCACCTCAGCCTCCGGCGCTCAATATTGATGACGCCATCGCCCTGACTGACGGACTGATCCGTGATGGTTGGATCAGTCCTGAAAGCAGACTGCTTGAAATTGCCGTCATGTATCACCGCCAGCTTTTTGCGACGGGGCGTGACGAGCGCAGGCGGCGCGAACGCGAGGATAAGGCCCTCTACGCCGCTGGCTGGGTGCGGCGTATTCTTAATTATCCAATGGGACGTGTGATGAACACGCCAGCCCCTGTTTTCCCAAGCCTGTCCGAACTGCGCGCCGCCCGCTATTCCATTGCAGCCGCGGACTGGAAGAACTCCAGCACCAATTGATCCGGTTCGCCGAAGTATCTGGCGTAGATCGGGCCGATCTCGCTCGACTGGAACAGTTGGGCGAGAGTTCTGTCGACCAGCAGGCGAAGATCATTGTCCTCTCTGCGCATCGACAGGGCGACCGGCCTGAACGAGAAACGAGCGTCCAATACCCGAAGATCGCGGGCATCCGGATCGTGCTCAGCCGCATAAAGCAATACCGGCCTGTCACCAAAGAGGACCGCCGCGCGTCTGTCATGGACCATCTGCACGCCGACCGCATAATCAGGCACCGACTCGACTGTGATCGAGATGCGTCGCCTGCTCAGCTGATCGACCAGTTCCTTTTCGACTGAGGTGCCGGCGACGGCCGCGACCACCAGATTGATGCCGAGATCCCCAGGCGCTGCGCGCCAGATCGGCCGCGTCTGTCGTGTCCGATCATCGAGCGCATCGCGTAATCTGTTGCCGGCATCTGCGTGCAGGATAGCCCCGGTCCCAGACAGCAAAATCGGAATCGAAAATTCAACCTCCCGCCGGTGCTCGAACGTCGGCTCATCATCGCCGCAACTCAGATCGACGCGGCCCTGCCGGATCGCATCCAACCTGTCCGCGGCTGTCAACGGAACATAGTCGACCGTAAGGTCGGGCAGATTCAACTCTGTCTGCACGGCCTGTGCGATCCTCTGGCACAGTGCCACGGAAAATCCGTCCGGATTGCCGCCATTATCGAAGGAATAGGGCGGGATATCCGACCGGTAACCCAATGTCAGCTTGCCGCTATCTTTGATCCGATCAAGCGTGGCATCTGCAAATGCGGGTGGGGTGAATGCAAGCAAAGCCGCAGTCACCACAGCACCAAGCCCCTTGTGCATCAAGTGTCTCATGCCTGTCCCTCCTGCTCGACTGTTGCCGGCACAAAGCGCGGCGCGATGAAGCCAAAGACGATGTAGCCAAGGCAGATGACAAGCATTCCGCCCATCACCGCAGACGCGCCCGCCGCATAGACTGCATAGGTTGAATAAAGCATCGCAATAATCGCGACCGCGCCATTGCGCCAATAGGCCTTTTTATCGACGTTTGCATTGCGCATGATGACGAACAACGCCGACAAGGCAACGATATAGGGCACCACGTTGGTCACCACCGCCAGATTTACAAGCGCCGCAAACTGTTCGCTCAGATTGGGCGAAATCGTCGAAAGCGCCAGGATTGATTGAATGACGGCCATGATGATCATGCCCCGCACGGGTGCGCCCATGGCGTTAACCTTGCTGAATACCGCCGGGAACATACGCGCATCCGCAGCGTCCTTGGCGGTAGAGGACAGCGTGAACTGCCAACCCAGCAGCGAGCCGATACAGGCGATCACCGCCAGCGCCATTACGATCTGGCCGACGGCCGGGCTGAACATCTTGGCAAAAGCCAACCCGAATGGTCCGCTTGACTGGGCGAGTTCGGCATTTGGAACAATGCCCTGAATGACCGTTGTTGACAGGATATAGATAACGGCGGCGCCCAACGTGCCGAACATGACGGCGATTGGCACGTCGCGCTTTGGATTTTCGACCGATGATGCGTTCTGTGACGCGGATTCCATGCCCAGAAAGGCCCAGAGCGTCAATGAAATGCTGGAACCCATGCCCTCGCCGAGGGTCAGGCCATGCGGATTCCATGCCTCGCCAAAGGTGGTGCTGCTGAACCAGAACCAGCCAGCGATCGAAATAAAGCCCACAGGCAGGATCACACCCCAGACCGAGAAAGTGCCGATTTTTCCGGTCATGCTGGGGCCGCCGAAATTGGCGAATGTCGTCAGCCAGAGCAAGCCGATAATGCTGAGGCTGCTGATGACCGGGGTTGCTGACAGCCCCGGAAAAAACGCCGCCAGATAGCCAAGCGCCGAACTTGCCACCGCCACATTGGCAATCGCAAGGGAAAGGAAATAAAGGAAAAAGACGTGGAAATACCCGTCTTTCCCATAAGCTTCTTCTGCATAGCCCGCCAAACCGCCGCTGCTGCGGCTGAAAAGCCCGGCCTGCGCGAAACCCCAGGCAATGGCCAGCGAACCAAGCGCGGTCACCAGCCATGAAAGCAGTGAAATCGCACCAACCTGCGCCATATTCGCGGGCAACATGATAATGCCGGAACCCATCATATTGACGGTGACAAGGAATGTCAGTTGCACGACATTCATCTTTTTCTGTGTTTTCGCCACTGATTGCCTCCCTAATCAGGAATAGTGCCGGTGCGGAACACGCTTTCATCGTCGGTCATATCCCGAACGACGCCCTGCACTTTGCCATTGAAGCCGAGGAACGGATTAAAGGATGGTTTGGATTTATGGAAATGGTCGGCAAACAGTTTCGCGCCGGCATTGATCCTGCTCAATGTGCTGGTCGCATTATGCGTAAAGTTGCCGCGACCGGCCCCGAAGAACTGCGGCGCATAACCAGATGCGGTATTTGTCTCCACCGCATGGGTTGCAGTCTGGTGGATCGGCCGATCAAGCGGTTGGGCATCGACATTGCAAAGATAATGTCGATGCGATTTCCCGCGGATCCGTTCGTGCAGCCCGCGCCAACGACCCGGCACCCTTCGGCATATCGTGCCCAACGACCACGATCCAAGCATTGACCGAATTGCGCAGGAACCGCGAAACCACCTTGATGGCGATGGGGGTTCCAATGACCGGGCGGGGAAACGTGTCATGGCCCTATTCCCCGATGACGCAGTCAACCATCCATATCTTGTTTCCGCTGCTGTCCTTTTCAAAGCGCAGCCCGTGGATATCGGCCTCGAACCCCGGGAAATGCTCGTCGGTGTCGCGTGCAAATTTCAGATAGTCGATGATCGAGTCGGTGCTGAACCGTTCACCGGGCATGATCAGCGGGATGCCCGGCGGATAGGGGACGATCATCACCGCAGTCACACGACCCTTGAGATCGTCAATCGCCACCGGCTCGACCTGGCCATGAACCAGACGGTCATAGGCATCGGCGGGCTTCATCACCGGCACCGGCAGTTCGGTATACATCGCATTCATGGCGATGGCGGTGTCATTGTCACGATAGCAGGCATGCAGCGCATCGCAAAGATCGCGCAGACCCCAGCCGGCATAGGCGGTGCCGCCTGCCGCAGCGATACTCGGCAGCGTCTTTTCCAAGGGCGTATTGGCGTCGTAATCCGCCTTGAAATCAGCCAGCGCATCGACCATCGAGCTCCATTTTCCACGGGTGATGCCAAGCGAGAACAGGATCAGGAAGCTGTAAAGGCCGGTCTTTTCGACCACCATGCCCCGTTCCCACAGATATTTGGTGACAACAGCGGCGGGGATGCCGGTTCCGTCCAGCTTGGCACCCTTGCCAAGTCCGGGCGTGAGCAGCGTCACCTTGATCGGGTCGAGCATCATATAATCGTCGGCCACATTGCCAAAGCCATGCCAGGACGCATTCGGCTCAAGCACCCAATCGGCGGTTTCCGGGGTTTTGGTCAGATCAAGCCCCTCGGGCTGCCAGACCCGGAACCACCAGTTGTCATCCCCCAGATCGGCACCAAGAGCCGCAATCGCCCGGCGGAACTGCATCGCTTCGTCATGGGTTTCCTGCACGATGGCGCGGCCGCTGCTGCCCTCCATCATCGCCGACGACACATCAAGCGATGCGATGATGCCATAATGCGGCGAGGTTGAGCCGTGCATCATGAACGCATCGTTGAAGCGCGTCGTGTCGATCTTGCGGTTCTCGGCTTCCTGAATATGGATCATCGACGCCTGAGAGAACGCGGCCAGCAGTTTATGCGTCGACTGCGTCGCAAAAACCAGAGTGTGATCGGCGCGCGGATGGCCGCGCGGCACCCCCATCGCATGGCGCCCGGCATAAAATTCATGGAACGCCGCATAACCATACCAAGCCTCGTCAAAATGCAGCGCATCGACCTGATTGCTGGCGACATCCTTGATTTTCTCGGCGTTATAACACAGCCCGTCATAGGTCGAATTGGTCACAACCGCGATGCGCACATTCGCATCCTTGTCGCGAACCAGCGGGCTGTCCTCAATCTTTTTGCGGATCGAATCGGGCGAGAACTGATCAAGCGAAATCGGGCCAATCGTGCCGTAATCATTGCGCGACGGCATGAAATAGATCGGCGTTGCGCCGGTCATGATCAGGATGTGCAGCAGGCTTTTGTGGCAGTTGCGGTCCACGATCACCAGATCGTCGCGCCCGGCCATCGAATGCCAGACGATCTTGTTCGCAGTCGATGTGCCATTGGTGACGAAATAGCTGTGATCGGCGCCAAAGACCTTGGCCGCATAGGCCTCGGCGTCCTTGATCGGCCCCGTGTGATCCAGCAGCGACCCAAGTTCGGGAACCGAGATCGACAGATCCGAGCGCACCGTATTTTCACCGAAAAACTCATGCAGCGCATAGCCGGCAGGTGCTTGCAGAAAGCCGGTGCCGCCAGCATGTCCGGGCGTATGCCACGAATAGGCCGAGCGTTCGGCATGGTGGACCAGAGCCTTGAAGAATGGCGGCAGCAGATGATTGGTATAATCCTCGGCAGCACGCATGACCTGCCGCGCAAGAAACGGAACCGTGTCCTCGTAAAGATAAAGAATACCATGCAGGTTACGCAGCGCATCCATCGCCTTGGGCGAGGTTCCGGTTAATTCCGCCGTCTCGCCCAAGGCGATGATCGGCAGGCCGGGCGCGCGCTGATGCACCTGATCCATCAGGGTCAGGATACGCCCGCCTGTTTCCCGGTCGGTCTGCATCCCCTCGGCGCGCAGCAATATCGCAGCCAGACCACGATGCGCCTTGGCGATTATGCGCGCGTCGGATTCGTTATCGACAACAACCGTTCTCCAGCCTTCGGCCTCGAACTGCTGCTGCATCTCGCGCAACCGGACACCCGCGACCGTCTGTGCCCGAGCTTCCCGGTGTGCAATCAGGATTGGAAATCGATTCTTTAGCAACATGCCCGTCTCCCTAAGAAATTCAGGTGTCGTCGCGCGCCCCATCGAAGGGTCCAGCCCATATGCTAATAAGAGAATCGCCGTGGCGCTACAGTTTTTCCACGCTTCTTCCGGCATGGAATATTGCTATCGCAAGCTCGTCAGACATGATGTTCGGCTGGCAGGCAGGTGCGCCGCGACCGAAGGCGCAAAGCGCATCACGGTCGCACAATGCCCGGTTTCAACAGCTGTTTTGCGCCTTGGTTGAACAAGGCAACGACGCGGTTCATCACGGATCGCCCGAATGCGCCGGGTGAGGTCTGGTCGCACTGGCCTGCTTGCCATGGTCCTGTTTGAGAAGTTCGACCAGCATCCGTCGCTGAACCGTCAGAATGAGCTATGATCGGATAGGCATCGAACCCAGCTTGGCCGCGCTTCGATCCCTCAGTGCAGTTTTGGTTGTGGCACCAGTCTGGACATCCCCAGCCGATCCCCGCACCGACGCAGAGCGGACCTGCGGCTGGAACGCCAAGGATCACGGCTGCCAGCAGCACGGCGGCAAGCGGTCAACCGTCAACGCGGCGACGATACCCGCGACCGGCGCCGCGGTTGGCGTCATGGCAAGGCACATCGCCGAGTTGAACCACCGTGCGGCCGAGGCCGACATGCGCCTCAAGCGCCTCTATGACGCTATCGAGGCGGGTTCGCTCGACCCGGCCGAGACTTCCCTTGGCGAGCGCATCGCGGGCCTCACGGCGCTTCGGGATCAGGCACGGGCCGACGCCACGCGGATCGAAGCCATGCTCGCAAGCTCCATCCACCAGCGCCTTACAGCGGCAACCGTGCGGGAATTGGCGAGCAAAGCGCGCACCCGGCTCCGGCTCGATAAGGGCGGCTATCGGCGGGAACACGTCCGGGCCTTCGCCCAGCGCGTCGAGGTCACGGACGATGCCATCTATCTCAAAGAAAACAAAAAACCTGTTGAGGACGCTGACAGGCACCAAGGGAGGGAAAACGGCGGGAATCTGCGTTCCCGGTTTTATACCGAAATGGCGGAAGAGGCGGGAGTCGAACCCACCGGGGACGCCGCGCGCCCCCCTCCGGATTTGAAGTCCGGGCGCCCCACCGGGGACGTTTCTCTTCCATCCCCTCGCTATCAAGCGGCAACCACCGGGGTCAAGCAGATGCCCGGCAGGCGATCACCTGTGGCCCGGCCGCCTGGCCCGTGAAGCACCCCGGCCACAGCACCGGCATCGGGACCAGAGATCAGCCGCGACCCGCAGTGCGCTGCGGGTGAACGGGCGCCGCGATCGCGACATCGACATTGCGCCTTCCGCCGCCAATCAGCATGGCGCAGTGGTGGTTCAGACGGGGCGGACATCTGCTTTCGTTGAACCAGAATGCGCCGGCCGACAGACGGGGCGCCGATTGCACCATCGCCATCATTGCCTGATCGGCGGTGACATGGCGGCACACCGCGCCCCGGCCTTGGCTGAATGTAACCCCGCAGCGCCCGGCACTTTGGCCTGTTGCGCCGGATCGCCCGGCCAGAGGTCCGCGCGCCGGCCATCACCATAAGGGGGCCGGAATCGCGGGCGAATGCCCCCGGGGGTCATGCCATAGCCGGCAAATGCGATGCGGGCCGCGTCGGTCATACCCCCTTTCGCTGACAGGCGCTGGATCGCCGGCAAAGCCGTTTTTCGCGATCCGTCATCGCCGCAAGCTATAGAATGGCGGCACCTTGAAAGCACCGGAGGCACCCGGAATTTTGACAAGCCCCCCCGCCCCGGCTAACCAGTTCGCGGGTGGCGACGGAGACGGAGACGGAGA
>JAUNTL010000199.1 GCA_030538705.1 Paracoccus sp. (in: a-proteobacteria)
CGGAGATGCACCCCTCAATATCGTGTGCAAGGTCAATGATTGCCTCGGTATCCAGTGCCTTCACCAGATCAGCCCGCACATACTCGATGGCGTGGGGCTTGTCGGGGTGCTCGGACCATCCGCCGATCAGGCGGCGCTGCCCGGATATAACATTGGTGCTGGCCCCGCTGACGGTGGCCCAGATGCGGGCGGGGTGATTGGTCATTGGCCTGCCTCCGCCTGATTTGCGGCGGCGACAATCGCGGCGGCCAAGGCCCGTGCCTGATCGGGCGAGAACGCCAGCGATGCAGCGTCTTCCCCGAGCGCATCGACAGCCCGAATAAGGACGCGCGGCGGATCCGTTTTTTCGAAAAACGCGACCTTGGCATAATCGCCCAGGATGCCGGGCATTTTTGGGGCATCGTCAAAAATCATGCTCATATCCATGTCCTTTCAGGTTGCCCCCGCCGCCGATGGAGGAGGATTGCGGCGGGGGGCGGTGGCCGGGCGCTGGGGAGGAGGTCAGCGCCCGGATGGGGTCAGGCCATGCCGAGGGCGGCCTTATAGATTTCCAGAATCGCCTCTTCTTCGGCCAGATCGTCGGGCTTGCGCTTGCGCAGGGCGATGATCTTGCGCATGACGGTGGTGTCGTAGCCGCGCGCCTTGGCCTCGGACATGACCTCTTTCTGGCGGTCGGTGATCTCGGCTTTTTCGGCCTCAAGCTGCTCGTATTGCTCGATGAACTGGCGCAGCTCGTCGGCGGCGACGGAATAGGTTTGTTCGGTCATGTCGGTTCCTCGGTCAAAAGATGCGCAAGCCGGTCTTGGATGCGCGGCGTGTATTCGTGATCGGCGCCGTATGCTTCGCGCCACGCCTCGGGGGCTTTGTGAATCGCGATCTTGGTGGTGTCCCAAAGCCCTTGATGATGCCCTTCACAGAGCGGGATGCAGGTCACGTCCGGGCGCTTGTGCTGGCCGTGGCGGTCGTGGATCGGGTGGTGCGCCGTAATCGTGGATGTCCGACGCCTCAACCGCCCTGAAATACTCAGCCAGCGGTCGTGCCATATAGCCGCGATTGGCGGCGGGCTCTCGCACGCTATGCTGGCCGATATAGTCCCGGAGTGCCTCACACAGGGCGCGGGTCGCCCAGGGCGGCGTTGGAAAGTCGTCAAGCGCATCGCGCGGCTCGGCACGCTGCGACATGGTGGTATAGGATCCGCGCGCCCGATCCATCAGCGGTCCTCTTCCGGGGTCGGCTCAGCCAGAATATCGATCATGCGCTGCACCCATCGTTTCAGGGCAGCGGCGGGCCCTGCCGTGCAGGTCACCGTCAGCCCCATCATGTTCACGCGGCAGGTCACGGCGCCGTCGCTGATCCGGGCGCCATAGGACGCGATAGCGCGGATCACGATCTGGTTCGAGGCTGCGCGATAGGCCTGATGAGCGGCCATATAGCTGCCATTTTCATCGGGCCCGATCTGCGGCAACTGGTCTAGCCGGGCGGCCAAATCCGCGCAGGCGGCGCGTTTTTCGTCATCGGTCCAATTCTTACGGGCCATCCGGGCCTCCTGTCGTTTGGAAAATTCGCCCCCGGCGCGGGCAAGGCCGGGGGCAGTCTGGCCGGGCGGGACAGGCGATGCCCGCGCGGCTGTCTGGTTCATCGGGTCGCGTCGGCCAGCACGGCAAGCGCGGTCAGCCCCATGCGGATCAGCGGAAAGAGCAGCAAGCCCGCTGCAATCGCGCAGAGGATATCAAGCAGGCGGGTCATGCCGCGCTGTCCGGCTGGCTGGCGCGGGCGGCCTGCCGCGCGGCCAGCATGATGAGCCAGCAGGTCAGCCGGTTGTCGGCCGAGGTCGCGGCGGCGACATGCGGGTCGCGCATGGTCTGCCACGCATCGCCCACCAGATCGGGGTCATGGCGGATCAGGGCCGGGATGCCGTCGCGCAGCTGGGCCAAGGTCGGGCGCGGCATGGTCGCCACGGGAAGGCGGGGGATGTCGGTCAGCGTGGTCATGTTTGATCCTTTGCTTGCGCCATCGCGGCGTTCGGGATGTGATGATGGTTGGCGGGCGCATGCGTTACCCGCGCCCGTCGATTCCCCACACGAAAGAAGAAGGACACGCAGGAAATGAATGAATATCTTGAGCCAAGCGCAGAGGATCGACTGAATGATCTGGACGCCGCCGTGCAGGATGCGCTCAGCAGGTCATCCGAGGCCGAAAAGTTG
>JAUNTL010000076.1 GCA_030538705.1 Paracoccus sp. (in: a-proteobacteria)
TGAAGGGCCTGCCGCTCGCCTATTCCAAGGATATGCAAGAGGACAAGGAACAGGTCTTTGACGCCGCCGACAGCCTGATGCTGGCACTGGCCGCGATGACCGGGATGCTGTCGGATCTGACGGCGAACCGCGACCGGATGGAGGCCGCGGCCAGTGCCGGCTTTTCAACCGCGACCGATCTGGCCGACTGGCTGGTGCGCGAGCTGGGCCTGCCCTTCCGCGAGGCCCATCACGTGACCGGGTCGCTGGTGGCGCATGCCGAGGCGGGCGGGATCGATCTGCCCGAACTGACGCTGGACGAAATGAAATCGGTTCATTCCGGTATCACACAACAGGTTTATGACGTGCTGGGTGTGCATAACTCGGTCGCCTCACGCCAAAGCTATGGCGGCACGGCGCCGGCGCAGGTCCGCGCCCAGATTGCCCGCTGGAAGGAGAAGCTCTGATGCGCCCCGGTCTTGCTTTCGTTGCTGTCATCATGCTGGTTGCCGCCTGTGGTGTCGACGGCGCGCCCGAGCGCCCCGACCCGCCCGGTGTCACGGTTTCGGGTGATGCCCGGATCGGCGTGCGGGTGAATGATCTCTGATCTGACACCGCTGCGTGCCTGCTGGCTGGTTCTGGCGGGCGCCGGGGCCGTGACGGCGCTGGCGCGTGGTCTGCCGGCGCCCGATCTGTCCGCCGCGCTTGCCATGATCGTGCTGAGCGTCTGGTCGCTGGTGGAAACCATGGTCCGGCGCGACTGGTGGGCGCTGCTGGCTCTGCCGGTGATGGTTCTTGGCATCGGCTGTGCCTTGCCGTTTTATCTGTTTCTTCGTTCTCGCAGGATCGTCTGATGGATCATTTCAACTATCGCGACGGCACTCTTTGCGCCGAGGATGTGCCGCTGAGCGTGATCGCGGCAGAGGTCGGAACGCCGGTCTATGTCTATTCGGCAGCGACGCTGACGCGGCATTTCAATGTTTTCCGGCAGGCGCTGGAATGGGCGCCCGATCATCTGATCTGCTATGCGGTCAAGGCCAATTCCAACATTGCGGTCCTGCGCTTGCTGGGGGATCTGGGGGCGGGGATGGATGTGGTCTCCATCGGCGAATATGCCCGCGCCCGGACCGCCGGTGTGCCGGGCAGCCGCATCGTTTTTTCGGGCGTGGGCAAGACCCGCGACGAGATGCGTCTGGCGCTGGAGGGCGGCATCCGCCAGTTCAACGTCGAATCCGAGCCGGAATTGCTGGCCCTGTCGGAAACCGCCGCCGGCATGGGCATCCGCGCGCCGGTCGCGCTGCGCATCAATCCCGATGTTGACGCAAAAACGCATGAAAAGATCTCGACCGGGAAATCGGAAAACAAGTTCGGCATCCCGATTGCCCGCGCCCGCGAGGCCTATGCCCGCGCCGCGGATCTGCCCGGGATCGAGGTCGTCGGCGTCGATATGCATATCGGCAGTCAGCTGACGGATCTGGACCCTTACCGGCTGGCCTATGCCAGAATGGCCGATCTGGTGG
This sequence comes from Paracoccus sp. (in: a-proteobacteria), assembly GCA_030538705.1. Lineage (GTDB taxonomy): Bacteria > Pseudomonadota > Alphaproteobacteria > Rhodobacterales > Rhodobacteraceae > Paracoccus. The sequence continues at coordinate 1,500 of JAUNTL010000076.1, forward strand.
CGGTGCTGCGCGCCGACGGGCATGACATCCGCCGTCTCGACATGGGGGGCGGCCTTGGCATTCCCTATCGCCGCGACAACAGCGCGCCGCCGCTGCCGATCGAATACGGGCAGGTCATCCGCGAGACGGTCGGCGATCTGGGCTGCGAAATCGTGATCGAACCGGGGCGCAATATCGCGGGCAATGCCGGTGTCCTGCTGGCATCGGTCATCTATCTGAAAGAGGGCGAGGGGCGCGATTTCCTGATCCTTGACGCGGCGATGAACGACCTTGTCCGGCCGGCGATGTATGCGGCGCATCATGATATCGTGCCGGTGCGCGAATCCGTTCCGGGCGCTGATCTGCGCGCCTTTGATGTCGTTGGCCCTGTCTGCGAGACGGGCGATACATTCCTCAAGGCGGCCCAGCTGCCGGCGCTGGCGGCGGATGATCTGGTCGTCTTTCGCTCGGCCGGGGCTTACGGCGCGGTGATGGCGTCGGAATATAATTCGCGCCCGCTGGTGCCCGAGGTGCTGGTGGACGGTGACCGCTTTGCGGTGATCCGCCCACGCCCGACCCTTGAACAGATGCTGTCGCGCGAAGCCTTGCCGGACTGGTTCTGAAAGAACGCCGCCCCCTTGTCGTCTTGCGCGCGAGACCGCAGGATGGGGCCATGATCCACGCCCGGCCATCCACCCATGACTGATGATGTCAAAGACGATCCACGGCTTGGCCGCGCGCTGCGCCTGACCGCGCTTGGCCTGTGGTGGGAATCCGTGGCGCGGGCGTTCTGGCCCGTGGCGGTGGTCTTTGGCCTGACGCTGGCGGCGCTGTCGCTGGGGCTGATCACGGCGCTGCCGCAGGCGGCGCGGCTGGCGGTTCTGGCGGTGCTAGCGCTTTTGCTCATCGTGGCGGGGGCGGCCGGTCTGTGGCGCTGGCGTCGCCCTGATGCGCACGCGGCCGAACGGCGGCTGGATGCGAGCCTGCCCGGCAGGCCGATCTCGGCGCTGCGTGACAGGCCCGCGCTTGGCAATGACGGCGCGCTCTGGCAGGCGCACCGGGCGCAGATGGCGATCCGTGCGGGCGCCGCGCGGCCCGTTGCCCCCGACGCCCAGCTGGCCCGGCGCGATCCCTTTGCGCTGCGGCTGGTGGCGCTGACGGCCGTGGCGATGGCGGTTCTGTTCGGCTCGACCGGTCAGCTGGGTCAGGGGCTGGCGGCGCTTGCCCCGCAGCGCTCGCATGTTTTGCCCGGCGAGGCCGCCCGTCAGGACGGTCTGGGATGGGAGGGCTGGGCCGATCCGCCCGCCTATACGCGCAAACCGACGATCTATCTCAACGCCTTGCCCGATCCCGCGACGCTGGAGCTGCCGCAGGGCAGTATCATCAGCCTGCGCCTTTATGGCGAGGGTGGGGCAGTGACGCAGACGATTGGCACAGCCCTGCCGGACGAGGATGCGCGCGCCCCGAAATACCGCGTCGAACGCGATGGCGTGCTGGATGTCGCGGGCCGGCGCATCACGATGACCGTGCGCCCCGACGCCCCGCCGGCCATCAGCCTTGGCCCGGCGGCTGAACGGCGCGCCGACGGGCGGCTGATCCAGCCGTTCGCTGCCCACGATGATTTCGGCGTGACCGAGGGGCATGCGGAAATCACGCTGGATCTGGCGGCCGTGTCGCGCAGCTTTGGGCTGGAAACGCCGCCCGAGCCGCGCGAGCCGTTGCAGATCCGCCTGCCGCTGGGCAATGCGGCCCGGCCCGAGATCGCAGGCCAGATCACGGCCGATCTGAAAAAGCACCCCTGGGCCAACCTGCCCGTGCGCATCCGCCTGCATGCGCGTGACGGCATCGGGCAGGCCGCGCAATCGGATGAGCTGGCGATGGAGCTGCCCGGCCGGCGCTTTTTCGATCCTTTCGCCGCGGCACTGATCGAATTGCGCCGCGACCTTTTGTGGTCGCGCGCCAATGCCGGCCACGCGGCCGAGTTGCTGCGCGCGATCACGTGGCAGCCCGAAGGATTCGCCGATCCGCCGGTGACGGATAATCTGCGCGCCGTGATCGCCGGACTGGAAAGCGGTGCGTTGGACGAGGCGCGGCGCGATGCCCTGGCCGAAGCCCTGTGGCAGACCGCGGTTCAGCTGGAGGACGGCGGGCTTTCGGATGCGCTGGAACGGATGCGCCGCGCGCAGGAGCGTCTGGCACAGGCGATGCGGCGCGGTGCCTCGGCCGATGAGATCCGTCAATTGATGGATGAGCTGCGCCGGGCAACCGATGAATATACCCGGATGCTGGCCGAGCGCGGCGGCGACCCTTCTGACCGCTTTAACCGCGCCCCGGTTCAGATGATGTCGGGCGATCAGATCCAGCAGATGATGGACGATATCCAGCGCCTGATGAACGAGGGTCGGATGGCCGAGGCGCAGGCGCTTCTCGACCAGTTCAGCCGGATGATGGAGAATATGCAGGTCCGCCAGGCCGAGGGCGAGGGTGGGTCCGCTGACGGCTCGGCCGGGCGGTTGACCGATACGCTGCGCGAGCAGCAGGAACTGGCCGACCGTGCCTTTCGTCAGGCACAGGACGAATGGATGGGGTCCAACCCCTATGATCAGGCCACACCGCAGGACGACAGCGCCGAAGGCGAGGACGGATCCCCGCAGGATCTGGCGGATGCGCAATCCATGCTGCGCGACGATCTGGCCATGCAGCGCAGCCTTTTGCCCGAACGCGGAACGCCGCAGGGCGAGGCGGCGGCCGAGGCGATGGACCGCGCCGGTCAGGCCATGCGCGAGGCCGAGGAGGCGCTGCGCGATGGCGATACGACCCATGCGCTTGATCGTCAGGCCGAGGCGATCGAGGCCCTGCGCGAAGGGGTCCGCGCCCTTGATCGCGGGCAGCGGGGGCAACAGGGCCAGTCAGCCGAGAGCGGGCAGCAGGGACAGGACGGCGAGGGTCCGCAGGGCGAGGCGGGAACAATGGGCGGTGACCGGCGCGGGACCAACCTGCCGCAGCGTGATCCGCTGGGCCGCGCGCTGCCGGGCACGGGCGGGGGTTTTTCGACAGATGCGCCTCTGGACGGGGACGGGGGCGGGGACGACCGCGCCCGCGATCTGCAAGACGAGATCCGCCGCCGGCTGGGCGAACGCTCGCGCCCCGAGGCCGAGCGCGATTATCTCGACCGGCTGATCGACCGGTTCTGAACGGGTCGGCGGGGGCAAGGAGTTTCCGGCTCTGGCCGCAGGGCCGGGATGGCTGTTATCCGCAGCGCCATAGCGCCCGCCCATACCGGCCGCAGGGCATCATCACCCCGGCCGGGCTGTGCGTGCCGGACTGTGCATGCCGGGGAAACGGCTTGAGATACAGGTATTGCGGGACTGCGGGCATCATGCCGGCAACAGCGCCTGTCCCGGCCGGGATATCACCCGCCGCAGGGCCGGGACGATGCAGGCAGGCCGTTTCGGCCGCGCATCCGCCGGGCCGCGTTCCCTCAGCCCGGAACTGTCAGGCCGCGCTGCACCGCGGGGCGGTCGAGAAAACCCGCGAGCCAGCGGTTCACATTGGCAAATTCGTCGCGGCCGGTTTCCCGCACCGCGTCATAGCTGACCTCGATCGCGCGGACCCATGGCGCGGTTGCGATATCGGCGATGGAATATTCCCCGGTGATCCAGTCGCGGCCTTCCAGCTGGCGATCCAGAACGCCCAGCAGGCGGCGGGCCTCGTTATAATAACGCTCGCGCGGGCGCGGGTCGTCGATCTCGCGCCCCTTGTAGCGGTGGAAAAAGCCAAGCTGACCGAACATTGGCCCGACTCCGCCCATCTGCCACATCAGCCACTGGATCGTGTGATAGCGCGCCGCCCCGGACGCCGGCAAAAGCCGCCCGGTCTTGTCGCCCAGATAAATCAGGATCGCGCCCGTCTCCCATATCCCCATCGGCGCGCCGTCCGGCCCGTCGGGGTCAATCATCGCGGGGATCTTGTTGTTGGGGTTCAGTGACAGGAACTCTGGCGTGAACTGATCCTCGGGGTCGGAAATGCTGATCCGGTGGGCGTCATAGTCCAGCCCCAGCTCCTCCAGCGCGATAGAGGCCTTCAGCCCGTTGGGTGTGCCCAGCGTATACAGCTGGATGACATCGGGCCGTTTCGGCGGCCAGCGGCGGGTGATGGGAAAACCGGCAAGATTCTGCATGGCGCAAGGTTTCTCTTGATTTGGTGCAGGATTTCTTTATGCGGGCGGCACAAATTATGCGCGAACGTTGAAAGGTAAAACGCATGATCAAGGAATTCAAGGATTTCATCGCCCGCGGCAATGTCATGGACATGGCGGTCGGTATCATCATCGGTGCGGCCTTTACTGCCATCGTGACCTCGCTGGTTGGCGATCTCATCAACCCGATCATCGGTGTCATCACCGGCGGCGTCGATTTCTCGAACCTGTTCATCAACCTGGGCAGCGGTGACTATACCTCGCTCAAGGCGGCACAGGACGCGGGTGCGCCGGTCTTTGCCTATGGCTCGTTCATCACGGCGGTCATCAACTTTCTGATCATCGCCTTTGTCGTCTTTTTGCTGGTCAAGGGCGTGAACAAGATCAAGGACAGCGCGATCAAGAAAGAAGAAGCCGAGACCGCCCCGGCCGGCCCGACGGCCGAAGAGCTGCTGACCCAGATCCGCGACGAGCTGCGCGCGCGTCAGTAACCCTGACGTCACACCTTGCGCATGATTCAGGCCGGGAAGGGTGCCCTTCCCGGCCTTTTCACTGCCTAAAGCTGTGATTCAGCCGTGACGCTGTCCAGCCCGAGGGCAGCGGCGACCGGGGCCGAGGTCAGCTTGCCATCATGGACCGACAGGCCGGCGCGCAGATGCGGGTCATCCTTTGCCGCCTGCCGCCAGCCCTTGTCCGCCAGCGCCAGCATATAGGGCAGGGTCGAGTTTCCAAGCGCACGGGTCGAGGTGCGCGGCACCGCGCCGGGCATATTGGCGACGCAGTAATGGATGATGCCATCGACCTCATAGATCGGATCATGATGGGTCGTCGCGCGCGAGGTCTCAAAGCAGCCGCCCTGATCAATCGCGACATCGACCAGCACCGCGCCCGGCTTCATCAGCCCGAGCTGCGCGCGCGTCACAAGACGCGGCGCGGCGGCGCCGGGGATCAGCACCGCGCCAATCACCATATCCGCCTGTGGCAGCAGATCGACAAGCGCGCCGGCGGTGGAATACTGGGTCCGCAGCCGGCCCATGAAGACGTCATCAAGATAGGACAGGCGCGGCAGTGAACGGTCAAGCACGGTCACGCGTGCGCCCATACCCGTCGCGACCCGCGCCGCCGCCGTGCCGACCACGCCGCCGCCGATGATGACGACATGCCCCGGGGGCACGCCCGGCACGCCGCCCAGCAGCAGCCCCTCGCCGCCATTGGCTTTTTGCAGCGCCCATGCCCCGGCCTGCGGTGCCAGCCGGCCGGCGACCTCGGACATGGGGGCCAGCAGCGGCAGGCCGCCGCGCGCATCGGTGACGGTTTCATAGGCAAATGCGGTCACGCCCGATTCAAGCAGGTCACGGGTCTGATCGGGGTCGGGCGCAAGGTGCAGATAGGTAAACAGGATCTGCCCGCGCCGCAGCATCGCACGCTCGGCCGCCTGCGGTTCCTTGACCTTGACGATCATTTCGGCGCGCTGAAACAGATCGGCCGCGTCGGGTGCAATCGCGGCACCTGCGGCCACATAGTCGTCGTCCGTGAAACCCGCGCCCAGGCCGGCCCCGGCCTGCATCAGAACCTCGTGCCCGTGCAGGATGGATTCGCGCACGGCATCAGGGGTCAGGCCGACACGAAATTCCTGTGGTTTGATCTCAGTCGGGCAGCCGATCAGCATGATATCCTCCGTTTTCTGTTGGCGTCGGCCGTCTGGCGGGCCGTGGGCCAAGGCTGCCACGATCCGTCCGGCAAGTCTTGCGCGTTTCGCCCGCCATCCGGTCGGTTAAGCGAAGGATCTTGCTCGTATCTGGCTTTGAGCGCAAGATACCGCCGATATGTTTCAACCTGACGCTACAGACCGCCGCATATTGGTCATCCTGCAAAAGGAAGGCCGAATCACCAATGCTGAACTGTCGGCGCGGGTGAACCTGTCTGCCTCGGCCTGTTTCCGTCGTGTGCAGCGGCTGGAACACGAGGGGCTGATCCGCAGCTATGTCGCGCTGCTGGATCGTCGCCGCATCGGCCGGCCGGCGACGGTATTCGTCGAGATCACGCTGTCTGAGCAGGGCGAGGACCGGCTGGAGGCGTTCGAGCGCGCGGTCCGCGCGATCCCGGATCTGCTGGAATGTCACCTGATGGCGGGAACGGCCGATTACCTGCTGAAGCTGGCCGTGCAGGATACGGACGATTTTGCCCGCATCCATCGTCAGCACCTGTCCCGCCTGCCGGGCGTGGCGCAGATGCATTCTTCATTCGCGCTCAGGACCGTGGCTGAAACCACGGCCCTGCCGCTTTAGCCCTGGCCGGTTACTGGCCGGCGCCGGTCGGGTTCGGGTTCAGGTGACGCCCGATCGCGCCCTCGGCCGAGGCCAGACGGCCATATTCAAAGGTCAGCGTGCGCGGGCCGCCGGCAATCCGCAGCACACCGTCCTCATAGGTGATGCGGTTGGCCTGACGCAGCGCGTTGAAGAACGAGGTCTCTTGCGCGCTCCACCGGCAGTTCTGGCCCGAGGTCTGGATCTCGCCCACGGTGATTTCCGGCGGGGTGCCCGAGATCGGCGCGACAAAGCCGTTGCAGCCGGTGCGGCCGGAAACCTGGGTCGGGCTGATGGTCATCGTCGTGTGGCGCACGGACAGCACCTCGCCGCCGATATTGAACAGCACATAATCGCCGGTGGGAATGGTTGCCAGCGGATCGCTGTGCGTCGAGGAAGTCGGCTCGCAGGCGGCAAGTGCGAGGGTCGCCAGCGCGGCAGCGGTCAGTTTGCGAAGCATCGCTCAAGTCTCCGGTTTAACGAATCGTCGGTTATAACGGGCGGGATTGCAGAGCCGTCGGGGATGGTCAACTCACTGATATGTCAGTCCCCGGCCAGTCTGGCAATGTGTTTCGGGCCGATCCGGGGCGGGGATCAGTCTAATCAACAGGCTGCAAGATCACCGGGCCACGTGCGAAGGGTCGTTCCAGACCGGGCCGGCCGGGGATTTTGTCACAAACCTGTTGCGCAGGAGCAACGGCCTTGCGTCCGCCGCGCGGCATTTCCTCTGGCGGGTGGAATGTGGCGGGCATATTCTCTGCCCATGTTCGGGCTTGATCCCATAATCTTTTTCTTTGCCGTTGCGGTCGCGGCTTTTGCCGGGCTGGTCAAGGGCGCGGTCGGCTTTGCCATGCCGATGATCATGATGTCGGCCTTTGCCTCGGTGCTGCCCCCGCAAGAGGCACTGGCGGCGCTGATTCTGCCGACGCTGGTAACCAACAGCCTTCAGGCCGGCCGGCAGGGCATCGCCGCCGCCTGGGGGTCGGCGGTGCGCTTTCGCTGGCATATCGCCATGGTGGCGATCTTTATCGGCGTTTCGGCGGGGTTCGTCCGCTCGGTCCCGCAAGAGATCATGTATCTGCTGCTTGGCCTGCCGATCACGGCTTTTGCGATCTGGCAACTGTCGGGCCGCCCATTGATCATTCCGATCCGCCATACCCGCGGGGCCGAAATTGTTTCGGGCATTATCGGCGGGCTTTACGGCGGAATCTCAGGGATCTGGGGGCCGCCGCTGATCGTCTATCTGCTGTCCATCGGCGCCTCGAAAGAGGACCAGATGCGGGTGCAGGGGGTGGTGTTTCTGCTGGGCGCGGTGGTCCTGCTGGTGGCGCATCTCGGCTCGGGCGTGCTGAATGAGCAGACATTGCCGCTGTCGGCGGTGCTGATCGTGCCGGGGCTGGCGGGGATGTTGATCGGGCTGCGGATCCATGACCGTCTGGATATCGCGCGCTTTCGCCGCTGGACGCTGATACTGCTGATTGTCAGCGGGATGAACCTTGTGCGGCGCGGGCTGGAAACCCTGCCGGGCTGGGGCTAGGGCTGGGCAAACAAGGGGAACTAATCATGACCGATGCCGCCGAACTGACCGCCGCGCTGATCCGCTGTCCCTCGGTCACGCCCGATGCCGCCGAACCGCTGGACCTGCTGGCCGGGCAGCTGTCGGCGGCGGGGTTTGAATGCGTCCGTGCCGACCGCGGCGAGACCTTTAATCTTTTCGCACGGTGGGGCGCGCGCGGGGCGGCGCGCAGCTTTGGCTTTAACGGCCATGTCGATGTTGTCCCGCCGGGCGATCCGGCCAGCTGGACCCATCCGCCCTTTTCGGGGCACCGGGACGAGGACGGCGTGATCTGGGGCCGGGGCGCGACCGATATGAAATCGGGCGTTGCCGCCTTTGTTGCCGCCGCCATTGATTTCGTCACCGAAACCCCGCCCGAAAAGGGCGCGATCATCATCACCGTGACCGGCGATGAGGAAGGTCCCGCCCATGACGGCACCACCGCCATTCTCGACTGGATGGAAGGCGCGGGCGAGGTCATGTCCGTCTGTCTGGTGGGCGAGCCGTCGAACCCCGAGACCCTGGGCGAGATGATCAAGATCGGCCGGCGTGGCTCGGTCACATATCGCGTGACGGCGCGTGGTGTTCAGGGCCATGCCGCCTATCCCCATCGCGTGCGCAACCCGCTTCATGCGCTGTGCTGGTTTCTTGACGAAGCGGCATCGACCCCGCTGGACGAGGGAAGCACGCATTTCGACCCCTCCGGCCTTCAGGTCACCACCATCGACTGCGGCAACCCGGCCAGCAACGTCGTGCCGGAAACCGCGACGGCGGTGTTCAACATCCGGTTCAATGACCTGCATACGCCGGCCTCCATCGACGCGGATTTTCAGGAACGCGCCGCGCGGATCAGCGCCGAGACCGGCGTCGCCATCCTGCTGACGCCCGAGGTCGCGGGCGAGAGCTTTCTGACCGCGCCCGGTCCCTTTGTCGATCTGGTCAGTCAGGTGGTCGAGGATGAGACCGGCATCCGCCCGGTCCTGTCGACCAGCGGGGGAACCTCGGACGCACGCTTTATCAAGGATCACTGCCCCGTCGTCGAGTTCGGCCTTGTCGGGCGCCATATGCACGAGGTTGACGAGCGCGTTCCCGCAGACGAGGTCCGCGCGCTGCAACGCATCTATACCGGCATCCTGCGCAAGTATTTCGCATGAGGATCGAACTGACCGAAGATCTGGCGACCTGTCACGACCTGCGCAGGCGGGTGTTTATTGACGAGCAAGGCGTCTCCGAGGCCGAGGAGATGGACAATCTGGACGCCACGGCCCTGCACCTGCTGGGCTGGCACGATGGCCGTGCGGTCGCCACGGCACGGATATTTCTGGACGGGGATCAGGCCAAGATCGGGCGCGTCTGCGTGCTGGCGGATATGCGCGGCACCGGTGCCGGTGTGGCGATCATGCGTGCCGCAGCGGATGAGCTGGCGGCACGCGGCGCGCGGCGGATCAAGCTGTCGGCGCAGTGTTATGCGATCCCTTTCTATGAAAAGCTGGGCTATATAGCCTATGGTCCCGAATATCCCGATGCCGGCATTCCGCATCGCGACATGGTTCTGGAACTCTGACCCGGACCGCCTCTGTTGGGCCTGTTGATAGGGCCGCGAAAGGACAGCTATGGCATTGCCGACAAAACAGCAGATCCTCGACTGGGTGGCGGATCATCCCGATGCCGCGTCGAAACGTGACATCGGGCGGGCCTTTGCGGTCAAGGGCGCCGAAAAGATCGAGCTGAAGCGGATTCTGGCCGAACTTGCCGATGAGGGCCGGCTGGAACGCCGGCGCCGCTCTTATCGTGATGCGGAACATCTGCCGCCGGTGACGGTGGTGCAGGTGATTGCGCCCGATGCGGCGGGCGATCTGTTCGTGCGGCCGCTCGAACTGCGCGGCGACGGCCCGGTGCCGCGCATCCTGTTCCGCCCGCGCGAGAGCGATCCGGCGCTTGGTGCGGGCGAGCGCTTTCTGGCCCGGCTGATCGAGGAACGCGGTGAGGATCACGACTATATTGCCCGGCTGATCCGCCGCATCGGCGAGGCAAAGCACAAGATCGTCGGCATATTTCGCAAATCCGCCGAGGGCGGCCGCATCCTGCCCATCGACAAGGGGCAGGACCGCGAATGGCGCGTGCGCGAAGCCGATACGCAGGGCGCGCAGGACGGCGAACTGGTCGAGGCCGAGCAGGCCGGTCCCAAGGGCCGGCTGGGCCTGCCGCAGGCGCGTGTTCTGGACCGGCTCGGCGATCCGTCCGCGCCGCGTGCGGTCAGCCTGATCGCCATCCATCAGCATGGTATCCCGGATGATTTCCCCGATGAGGTCATCGCCGAGGCCGACGCCGCCATACCTGCCGCGCTGCAAGGCGCGCGCGAGGATCTGCGCGACCTGCCGCTGATCACCATCGACCCGGCTGATGCCCGCGACCGCGATGACGCGGTGGCAGCTGTGCCCGATACCGATCCGAAAAACCCCGGCGGCATGGTGATCTGGGTCGCGATCGCCGATGTCGCCCATTACGTCACCCCCGGCAGCCAGCTTGACCGCGAGGCCCGCCGGCGTGGCAATTCCACCTATTTCCCCGACCGCGTCGTGCCCATGCTGCCTGATATCCTCTCGGGCGATCTGTGCAGCCTGCATGAAGGTGTCGACCGTGCCGTCATCGCCGTGCGGATGCGGCTGGATGCACAGGGCAACAAGATCGGGCATAACTTTCATCGCGGGCTGATGCGCTCGCGGGGGTCGCTGTCCTATGAACAGGCGCAGGCCGCCGCCGATGGCCGGCCGGATACGGCGACTGCGGCGCTGATTGACAGTGCAATCCGCCCGCTCTGGGCGGCGTATGACCTGCTGAAGGCGGCCCGCGCGCGCCGTCAGCCGCTGGATCTGGAACTGCCGGAACGCCAGATTGTGCTGGGCGATGACGGTCGCGTGCGCTCGGTCGCCTTCAAGGAACGCTTCGACGCCCATAAGCTGATCGAGGAGTTCATGGTGCTGGCCAATGTCGCCGCCGCCGAAGAGCTGAACCGCCTCAAGCGCCCGCTGCTGTTCCGCGTCCACGAGGAGCCAAGCGCCGAAAAGCTGGCCTCACTGCGCGAGGTGGCGCAGGCCTCGGGCTTTGTTCTGGCCAAGGGTCAGGTCTTGCAGACCCGGCATCTCAACAACCTGCTGTCGCAGGCCGAGGGCACCGATTTCGACGAGTTGATCAATATCAGCACGCTGCGCTCGATGGCGCAGGCCTATTACAACCCCGAGAACTTTGGTCATTTCGGGCTGGCGTTGCGCAACTATGCCCATTTCACCAGCCCGATCCGACGCTATGCCGACCTGATCGTGCATCGTGCGCTGATTTCAGGGCATGCCTGGGGTGATGACGGCCTGTCGGTCTGGGATATCGACAATCTGGCCGAGACCGCGACCCAGATTTCCAACACCGAGCGCCGCAGCATGGAGGCCGAGCGCGACACGACCGACCGCTATCTTGCCGCCTATCTGGCCGAGCGGGTGGGCAGCGAGATGACCGGCCGTATCAGCGGGGTCCAGAAATTCGGCGCCTTCGTCAAGCTGGACGGGACCGGGGCGGACGGTCTGCTGCCGATCCGCGAGATCGGCAATGAATACTTCCACTATGACCGCGATGCGCAACTGCTGGTCGGTGCGGATAGTGGCGTCGAGATCGGTATCGGTCAGCGCGTCACCGTGCGTCTGGCCGAGGCCAGCCCGCTGACCGGCGGGCTGATGCTGGAACTGTTGGAACTGGACGGCAAAGCCGTGGCGCAGGGGCCGCGCGGAAAACGCGGGCGCACGGCGCGCCGGCGCCCGGCCTCGGTCAAGGCGGCTGCGAAGGCAGCGGCGAAGAAGGCGAAGCGTCAGCGGGGGCAGTGATGGCGGCACCATGGCGGATCGACTGGCCGGATCAGGGCGGCGAGGCGCTGGCGGTGATCCTGCCGGGGCTGCGCTATGATGCGGGGATGCCGCTTTTGGCCATGGCCGGGGATGAGATGGCGCGGCGCGGCGTCGCGGTGGCAAGGGTCGCCTTCAGCCATGCCGATGATGCGGGCTTCATGGGCCGGCCCGGATGACAGCACCATGGCGGATCGACTGGCCGGATCAGGGCGGCGAGGCGCTGGCGGTGATCCTGCCGGGGCTGCGCTATGATGCGGGGATGCCGCTTTTGGCCATGGCCGGGGATGAGATGGCGCGGCGCGGCGTCGCGGTGGCAAGGGTCGCCTTCAGCTATGCCGATGATGCGGGCTTCATGGGCCGGCCCGAAGCGGGGCAGATCCGGCAGATCACCGCGGACGGCGTGGCAATCATGGCGGCCGTCGCGGCGCGTCATCAGGGGCCTTTATGGCTGATCGGAAAATCGCTTGGCACGATCTCGATGATGGGGCGGGGGCCGTTTGATGGCGGGGCAACCCACACCCGCCATATCTGGCTGACACCCTCGCTGATCGGGACCGGGCTGGCCGGGGTGATGGCGAGGCAAGGCGGGTTTTGTCTGATCGGCAGCCGCGATCCCGCCCGTGATCAGGCCGTCATGCTGCACCGTCCCCCGCATCTGCGCGTGGCCGAAATCGCCGGGGCTGATCATGGCTGGAACGGTGACGGTGATCTGGTCGCCCGCGCTGCTGCTGCCCTGCGGGGATGGTTGGAGGGGCCGGAATCCGGCCGCCTTTCATAGCTGCGCTTTGACCGCGCGTCTGGATGGTCGGGGATGCGACCTCATATGGCGCGGCCGGGGCATGCGCCAACAGCACCCGGCTTCATGCGCCGGTCTTGGCGGCCCGGCGCCCGTGCCAGCCGTTTTCACGGCCGGGGCTGAACGCCGCTCTCCTTGCTGCGCGCTCCAAGCTTGACCGCTGCCGGGTTATCAAGGCAGGCGGTCGCGATCTGATGTGGAAAGGGCCGGGCGTCGCGGTTATCAGTTATCGGTCTCGGTCTCGGTCCAGACGGCCATTTCGGTTCCGCCGGGTTCGCGAAAGTGAAAGCGCTGCCCGCCGGGAAAGTCGAAGATCGCTTTCGTGATCTCGCCGCCTGCGGCGGTGACGCGGGCGAGGGCTGCCTCCAGATCATCGGTTTTCAGGATGACCAGAGGCGGGGCGACAGCGCCCGAGGCGATGCCGCCTGACAGGCCCGCGCCGGTCAGTTCCTGATACTCGGGACCATAGTCATTAAACCCCCAGCCGAAGGCCGCCGCGAAGAAGTCCTTTGTGGCGGGCATATCGGGCGAGGTGAGTTCAATATAGTCGATCTTCATGACAAACTTCCCCGTTTGTTCCTGCCTTGTGGCGTGCCGTCGGCCCCTAACGCAAGACCGGCGGGCCGGGGCGGGGCTGGCGCAGATCCTCGACCCCCATGCGCAGGCCCGCGCCGATGCGATGCGCGAGCGCCGACCACTGGGTGGCAAGCTCGGCCGGTAAGGTGCGGCGCAGCGTTTCGTCAAACAGCATCAGCCAGGGCGCGAAATGCTCGGCCCGCACGTCTCCGGCAGCCATATGGGTGCGCATCGGATTGCCGTCATAGCTGCGTTCATAAAGGATCGCGTTGCGCCAGAAACGGGCGATCTTGGCTTCATGTTCCGGCCAGTCGGTGACATGATTGGCAAAGATCGGTCCCAGAACCTCGTGGCGGCGGATGGCGGTATAAAACACCGCGACCACGCGGTCGATCTGTTCACTGCTGAGGGCGATGCGGGGCGGGATCGACATGCGCGCAGGATGGACCTCCGCTGCCGGCGTGACAAGTGTCACCAGTGTCGCGGCCAGAATAGTGACGGAAAGATGTATTGAGTGAAGATAACCGCATGATGAAACTGCTGCCCCTGCGTGTGATGCTGGGGCTGTTTGTGGCCGTGGTTTACGGGCTGGCGATTTATATGCTGGTCTGGCTGCCGCCCGACGGGGCGATCAAGCTGATCTCGGGTGTGCTGCTGCTGGCCATGGGGATCGGCAGCATCACCGGGGTCGTCGCCGATCCGCTGGGTCAGCGCGATCTGGGCCAATATATCAACATGGGTCTGGCCGCGCTGGCGGTTACCTCTTTGCTGACCGTCGTGCTTTTTGCCGAGGGGGTGATCTGCCTGATCATGGCCGCCCCGATCATGGTGCCGGGTGCCATATTCGGGGCATGGATCGCGCGCGCGACGATCCGCTGGTGGCGCAGCAGGCGCGGCGCGATGATGGTGATTGCCCTGCCTTTGCTGGTTCTGCCTATCGAGACGCGGATGGACTGGCCCGAGTATCAGGGCCAGGTGACGACCGCGATCATCATCAACGCCCCGCCGGAAACGGTCTGGGCCGAGACCGTCGAGATCCGCGATATCGACCCGGACCGGCTGCGTTTCACACCCAGCCACAACCTGATGTTCTTTCCCCGTCCGCTGGATGCGCGGCTGGACCGGCAGGGCGTCGGGGCCACGCGCTATCTGACCTGGACCAGCGGTGTGAGTTTTCGCGAATATATCACCGAATGGGATCAGCCCCGCCGGCTTGGCTGGACATTCGGCTTTGACCCCGATTCGATCCCGCCCGAGCTGGACGCCCATCTGCGCCCCGATGGCGAGGCCTCAAAGCTGCTGCGCGGCGAATATGTGCTGGAGGATCTGGGCGATGGGCGCACGCGGCTGATTTTGACCACGCATTACGGGATTGCCCTTCCGGTGAATGCCTATGGCCGCTGGTGGGCCGACCGGCTGCTGGGTGATTTCCACACGGTGGTGCTGGATGTGGTGAAGGCGCGCGCCGAGCAACACGGATGATGCGGTGCCCCGGCGCGGCCGGATGCCTCCGGCGGGGATATTTAGGGACAGAAGAGGCCGTGCTGCTTGCGGCTTGTGGCCTGCGGTCTTAATGAGGGCCGCATGAGATTTCTGGCGTTTCGCATACGAAT
>JAUNTL010000077.1 GCA_030538705.1 Paracoccus sp. (in: a-proteobacteria)
CCGGCGCTCGGCCCAGCGGGCAAAGCGCAGCACCGGATAGCAATAGACGAAATAGACCGCCGCGATCAGCCCATAGATGAACAGCACGTCGCGCGGATGCCGCAGGATCGCGATCTCGCCCTGACGGGTCAGTTCCGATATGCCGATCACCGACAGGATCGCGGTGCTTTTGATGATCATGACATAGACCCCGCTCATTGGCGGAACCGTCAGCCTGAGCGCCTGCGGCAGAACGATATACCACAGGCGCTGAATGCGGGTCATGCCAACGGCTGTCGCCGCCTCGGACTGGCCCTGCGGCACGGCCTCGATGGCGCTGCGGACGATTTCGGCGACATAGCTGGAGGTATAGACCGACAGCGCCACGAATGCGGCGGTCTGCGATGACCAGCTGAGCCAGGAAAGCCCGCTGTTGGGCAGCACGAAATAGAACAGATACAGCTGCACCAGAAACGGTGTGCCGCGCAGCAGGTGGATATAAAGACCCAGAATCCCGCTGGCGACCGGCACGCGCTGACTGCGGATGACGCCGATGACAAAACCCAGAAACGAGCCGGCGACGATGCTGGCGGCAGAGATCTGAAAGGTCTGCACGAACCCTTTCCACAAAAAGGGCATCAGCGCGACGGTGATCGACCAGTAATGTTCCAGCATCCTAGCGCCCCGCATTCCAGGCCGGCCCGCCCAGCCGGCGTTTGACATAGCGCGACAGCACCAGCAGCACCGCATAGATTGCCAGATAGCCCGCGGCGATGGTCAGAAAGCTTTCATTGGGACGCACGCGTTCGGAATTGAGCAAGATCCCGGCACTGGTGAACTCGAACACGGTGATGATCGACAAAAGCGAGGTGTCCTTGACCAGAACCGCCGTCTGCCCGATCAGCGGCGGCAGCGTATTGGCAAAAGCCTGCGGCAGCACGATATGGCGCATCCTCTGGCGATAGCTCATGCCGACGGCCTTGGCGCCCTCGATCTGGCCGCGCGGCACCGAACCGATCCCGGCGCGGATGATCTCGCTCATATAGGGGGCGGCATTCAGCACAAGCGCGGTGATGCCGAAATACATGTCATTCCATGACTTCGTGGCCGGGACCAGGGCCGGCAGCCCGTAATAGACCAGATAGATCTGCACCAGGAGCGGGGTCGAGCGGATGAACTCGATATAGGCGCCAAGCGGCCGGGTCAGCAAGCCGCGCCGCGACAGCCGGGCCATGGCGATCAGCGTGCCCAGGATCAGCGACAGCACCAATGCGGCGCCGGCGGCGATCAGCGTATTGCTCAGCCCCTCGGCAAAACGGTCGAGATACTGCGCAACAATGCGGTAGTTATAATATCTGACGAGTCCGTCCATGCAGCTTTGCCCGGCGATGCGGGTCCGGGGCCGGCCTGATGCGACAGGCCCCGGACGGCATCACCTGTGATCGGCCTCCCATTGGGTGGTGTTCCACCAATAGTCGATCTTTTCTTCCAGCCGCTTGTCCTGGGTGATCAGCTCGACATAATTGTCCAGCCAGAACTTCAGATGAACCGAGTCAGGACCGACCGCAAAGGCCAGCGGTTCGCGGGTGATCACCCCGTCAAGGATCCTGAGATTGCCAAATTCATTGACAAAGCTGGAGACATTGCCAAGGTCCGAGACCATCGCGTCAAGCCGCCCGGTCGCCAGCGCCTGCGCCGTCGCGGCCGTGCCGCCGGCAAACTCCTTCAGCGTCGCATCGGGCATGAATTTCTTGATCGCCTCGCTGTATGAGCTTGCCTGCGTCGCGCCGATATTCAGCCCGGCGCGGTTCAGCTCTTCCCAGCTGGTCGCGGTCGAATTATCGGCGACGATCGCAACCGTTTCCTGATAGAACATCGGACGCGAGAAAAGCAGCTGCGCCGCGCGTTGCGGGGTCGGCGTCATATCGGCGGCGATCATGTCGACCTTGCCCGACAGCAGCGCCGGGATCAGACCTTTCCAGTCGTAATCCTGAATGACCAGCCTGACGCCCAGATCATCGGCCATCATCTGCGCCAGATCGATTGCCAGCCCCGTGCGCGTGCCGTTCTTGTCGACAAAACTGACCGGCGGCCCTTGCGTCTGGACGGCGATGCGCAACTCGCCGCGGCCAAGGATATCATCCATCACATTGGCCTGCACGGCGCTGAATGCCGTGACACAGGCCGCGATCATTGCGATCATCGCCGTAAGCAGTCGTTTCATGCTGTGTTCTCCCTGTTATGGTTACAGTTTCTGGTTTTTCCCGGTCCCGCTCAGAGGATCTGATCGAGAAAGGCGCGGGTGCGGGCCTCGGCGGGGGCCGCGAAAAAGCGCGCAGGCTCGCCCTCTTCGACGATACGGCCCTGATCCATAAAGATGATCCGGTCCGCGACCTCACGGGCAAAGCCCATCTCATGGGTGACGACGGCCATGGTCATGCCTTCGCGTGCCAGCTTGCGCATCAGATCAAGAATACCGCCGACCATCTCGGGGTCGAGCGCGCTCGTCGCCTCGTCGAAAAGCATGACACGGGGGTCCATCGCCAGCGCCCGCGCGATGGCCGCGCGCTGTTGCTGGCCGCCGGAAAGCTGACTGGGATAGTGATCGGCGCGGTCAGCGATGCCGACACTGTCCAGAAGCTGGCGCGCCCTTGCCTCGGCCTCGGCGCGGGATCGGCGGCGCACGACGACCTGCGGCAGGATGACATTTTGCAGCGCGGTCTTGTGCTGGAACAGGTTGAAATGCTGAAACACCATGCCGATCTCGGCGCGCAGGCGGTTCAGGTCGGTGCGCTTGTCGGCCAGTGACACGCCGTCCACGGTGATGGTGCCGCTGTCGAATGTCTCCAACGCGTTCAGCGTGCGCAGCAGCGTGCTTTTCCCCGACCCGGAAGGCCCGATGATAACCAGCACCTCGCCGCGCCCGATGGTCAGGGACACATCTTTCAGCGCGACATGCGTCCCGCGCCCGTCGGCCGAGGGAAAGGTCTTGGTGATCCTGTCAACGACGACCATCGGGGTATCTGTCATCAGGCGATCTCCGGCATTTCGGCAAAGCGGCCCGAGAATGCCACCGCGACCGGTCCCGTCAGGGTCAGGCGGTCATCGGCATGGACCTCGACCGTGACCACACCGCCGGGCATCTCGACCATGAAGCGGCGCGCATCGGTCAGGCCCCGCCTGCGCGCGGCAAGCACCGCCGCACAGGCGCCGCTGCCGCAGGCCTCGGTCAGGATGCCCGGACGTTCCCAGACCACCAGCCGCAGCCGGTCAGGCGCCGCCAGCTCTGCAACGCCGATATTCGCGCCCTCGGGCAGCATCGGATGATTTTGCAAACCCGGCGCCCATCGCGCGACGTCGATCGCATCGCGCGCCGGCACGAAACAGACCAGATGCGGATTACCGAGGCTGAGCGCGGCGGGCCGCACCAGCGGACCCGAGGCCAGATCCAGCGCCGCCGTATCGGCAGCCGTGGCGAGCGGCACCGCCTGCCAGCGCCAGTCCGGCGCCGGCACATCCAGCGCGACCTGCCCGTCGCCTGCACGTCTGGCAGCGATCAGACCGCCCAGCGTGTCCAGCCGCAATGCATCCACGCCCGTTTCCTGCATCAGCAGCCAGCACATGCAGCGGGTGGCATTCAGGCAGGTTTCGGCCTCGGTCCCGTCGATATTATAGATCCGCATCCGCGCATCGGCCCTGTCATCCGGCGCCGATTCGATCACCAGCAGCTGATCACCGCCGACCCCGCGATGGCGGTCACATATCCGGCGGATTGTCGCGGCATCGGGGCCAAAGGGCACCCTGCGCCCGTCGATGATGACGAAATCATTGCCCAGCCCGTGCATCTTGAGAAAATCCCGGCCGGCAGTCAGCATATACGACAAGTCCGAAGGCACCTTCTGATCGGAAAACGGATCTGGATCTCAGGCTCTTTTTTGCGGTGCAGCCTGTCAAGGAGATAAATAGCCAGGCCATCCGGGCAAGTCGCTGTCCGGGTGGCCCGGGCGCCGGTGGTAGCGCAAGGAACGCGCGACCGGCTGCCGGCCGTGCGGCGCGGCTCCAGCGTCAAACGGCTGGCGATGCGCGTCGGTCAGTCCGTGGCCCCGCCCTTGATCTCGCGCAGCCATTCGTCCACGAATGGTCCCATCGCGGCGACGATGGCGCTGACCCCGGCGGCACTGGGATGCAGGTGATCATCCTGCATCAGATCGCCATAGCTCTGCCCGGTCGCGTATTTCTCGGCGATGGGCGCCAGCAGGTCGGGATAAAGCGCCGCGCCATGGGCCTGTGCCAGCTCGGGATACATGGCCTCGAACTGCGCGCGGAACTCGGGGCCGTAATTGCCCGGTGCCGGCAGGCCGACCAGCATGGCCGGGATGCCCTCGTCATTCAGCCGGGTCAGGATCGCGTCCAGATTGGCGCGGCTGGCGGCCGGATCAATCCCGCGCAACAGGTCATTGCCGCCAAGGGCCACAATCATCGCATCAGGCGCATCGGCCAGCGTCCAGTCCAGCCGCGACAGCCCGCCCGCCGTGGTATCGCCGCTGACACCGGCGTTTATCACGATCACGTCATGGCCCGCCGCCTGCAACCACGCCTGCAACTGCGGCACCAGCCCCTGATCCTGCGCCAGCCCATAGCCCTGTGTCAGCGAATCCCCCAGTGCCGCCAGCCGCAGCGCCCCCTCGGCCGATGCCTGTGCCGGCGCAGCCAGCAGGGCAAACGTCACCAAAATATCGCACAATCGCGCCTTGCCTGCGCGGCCCAAGCCCTTAGATGGCAAGAGATGCAAGATTTTGGGAATGATATTCATGGCCGAACCGGTTTTGTCGCTGCGAGATGTAGACCTGACCCTGCAAGGCAATGCCGGCCCGGTCGATATCCTGCGCGGCATTTCCCTTGATGTCCACCGCGGCGAGACGCTGGGCCTGACCGGACCTTCGGGTTCGGGCAAGTCGTCCCTGCTGATGCTGATGGGCGGGCTGGAACGGGCGAGCAACGGTCAGGTCACCGCGCTTGACCATGATCTGAATGCGCTTGACGAGGATGCGCTGGCGCGGTTCCGGCGCGGGCGGATGGGCGTTGTGTTTCAGTCCTTTCACCTGATCCCGACGATGACGGCGCTGGAAAACGTCGCCACGCCGCTGGAACTTGCCGGCCATGCCGATGCCTTTGCGCGGGCCGCCGCCGAATTGCAGGCGGTCGGTCTGGGCGCGCGGATGGATCACTATCCCGCGCAGATGTCGGGCGGCGAACAGCAGCGCGTGGCGCTTGCCCGTGCCGCCGCGCCGCGCCCGGCGCTGCTGCTCGCCGATGAGCCGACCGGCAATCTCGACGGCACCACGGGCGAGGCGATCATGGATCTGCTGTTCGGGCTGCGCGACCGCCATGGCGCGACACTGGTCCTTGTGACCCATGCCCCCGAACTCGCCGCGCGCTGCGACCGCATCCTGCGGCTGCGCGACGGCCGGATCGAGGGCGAGGACCGCCGCCAGCAGCAGCGGGCAGCATCATGACGGTGGCCTGGCGTATCGCCCTGCGCGAGCTGCGCGGCGGGCTGTCGGGGTTCTGGATATTCCTTCTGTGTCTCGCGCTTGGGGTCGGGGCGATCGCGGCGGTGGGTTCGGTGCGCGCGGCGATCGAGGCGGGGCTGGCGCGCGAGGGGGCGGCAATGCTGGGCGGTGATGCCGAGCTGCGCCTGACCTACCGCTTTGCCGAACCCGATGAACGCGACTGGATCGCGGCCAATTCATCGCGATATTCCGAGATCGTCGATTTCCGGTCGATGGCGGTCGCCGGGACCGGTGATGCGGCCGAACGTGCGCTGACCCAGGTCAAGGGGATTGATGACGGATGGCCGCTTTTCGGCGAGGTCCGGCTTGACCCGCCGATGCCGCTGGCCGCGATGCTGGCGGGCCGCGATGGCCTGCCGGGTGGTGCCATGGACCCGGTGCTGATCGACCGGCTGGGTCTGGCGCCGGGCGACCGGTTCCGTCTGGGCACACAGGATTTCGTCTTGATGGCGGCGCTGTTGCGCGAACCCGATGCGGCGGGGGCCAGCTTTGGCTTTGGCCCGCGCACGCTGGTCGCGACCACGGCGCTGAGCGGCTCGGGCCTGCTTCAGCCGGGCACGCTTTATGAAACCAGCTATCGGCTGGCCCTGCCGGCGGGCGAAACGCTCGACAGCCTGCGCGCGGCGGCAACCACACGGTTCGAGGGCGCGGGCGCACGCTGGCGCGACAGCCGGCAGGGCGCGCCCGGTGTGGCGCGCTTTGTCGAGAGGCTGGGCTCGTTTCTGGTGCTGGTCGGTCTGGCCGGGCTGGCGGTGGGCGGGATCGGCGTCTCATCCGCCGTGCGCAGCTATCTGGAGCGCAAAACCCCCGTCATCGCCACGCTCAAGACCCTTGGGGCGACGGGGCGGACGATATTCGCGGTCTATTTCCTTCAGATCGGGGTGCTGACGGCTTTGGGTGTCGCGGCGGGTCTGGCGCTTGGCGCGCTTGTCCCTGTGCTTGCCGCGCCGCTGATAGAGGCGCGCCTGCCGTTGCCGGCTGAATTCGGCATCCACCCCGCCCCCCTTGCCGAGGCCGGGCTTTACGGGATGCTGACGGCGCTTTTGTTTACGCTGCTGCCGCTGTCGCGGATCGAAAGTGTGCGCGCGGCCGCGCTGTTTCGCGGCATCGGGGACGAGGCGCGGTCATGGCCGCGCGGGGGCTATCTTGTCGCTCTTGTGGTGGTCATGGCGGCCCTTGTCGGCGCGGTTGCGGCACTGGCATCCGTGCCGCGTCTGGCGCTGGCGACCGCGGCGGGTGTGGCGCTGGCGCTTGGCGCGCTGTGGCTGGCCGCGCTTGGCCTGCGGCACCTGTCGCGCCGGCTGGCGCGTCTGCCGGGCCTGCGCGGGCGCACCGCATTGCGCCTGGCGACCGGCGCGGTCGCCAACCCGCGCGAGGGCGCCGCGGCGGTCATCCTGTCGCTGGGTCTCGGGCTGACCGTGCTGGCCACGGTCGGTCAGATCGATTCCAATCTGCGCCGCGCCATCGCGGCCGAACTGCCCGAACGCGCGCCCTCATATTTCTTCATCGACATTCAGCCTGACCAGTTGCCGGGATTTCTCGACCGTCTTGCCGCCGAGCCGGGCGTGAGCGAGGTCGAGACCGCAGCCTCGCTGCGCGGGATCATCACCGCGATCAACGATATTGCGGCGCGTGAATGGGGCGATCACTGGGTGTTGCGGGGGGATCGCGGTGTCAGCTATGCCGGCCGCATGCCCGAGGGCACGGTGCTGACCGAAGGCGCCTGGTGGCCCGCGGATTACACCGGCCCGCCGCAGATCAGCTTTGGCGCCGAAGAGGCCGAGGCGCTTGGCCTGAAACTGGGCGACCGGGTGACGGTCAACATCCTTGGCCGCGAGATGACCGGCACGGTGGCAAATTTCCGTCAGGTCGATTTTCGCAGCGGCGGCATCGGTTTCGTGATGATCCTTGACGCCAATGCCTTGCAGGCCGCGCCCCATACCCATATCGCGACGGTCCACGCAGAGGGCGCGGCCGAGGGCGCGATTCTGCGCGACATCTCGAACGCCTATCCCAATATCACCTCGGTCCGGGTCCGCGACGTGGCCGAGCGCGTGGGCAAGGTCATGGGCGCGCTTGCCTCGGCAACCGCGATCGCGGCGCTGGCGGTGCTGACGACGGGCCTTGTCGTGCTGATCGGCGCGGCGGCGGCGGGCGAGCGTTCGCGCGTATTCGAGGCGGCGGTTCTCAAGACCATCGGCGCCACGCGCAGACAGATCCTGACCAGCTTTGCCCTGCGCTCGGCGATGATGGGGGCCGCCGCCGGTCTGGTCGCGGTGGTTGTCGCAGCACTCTCGGCCCGGGCGATCCTGACGGGGGTGATGGAACTTGACTACAGCTTTGCCCCGATCCCGGCGCTGAGTATCATCACCGGCGGCATTCTGGTCACGCTGGCGGCCGGCCTGATCTTTGCCTGGCGCCCGCTTTCGGCGCGGCCCGCACGGGTTCTGCGCGCATTGGAGTGATCAGGGCGCGCCCGGTCCGGCCGCCGACAACCCCGTGAGACAGTTCGCCGGAGGTTGGTTCCGGCCGGGCAAGGCCGGCCCGCGTGCAGGGTCGGCACGGACCCGGTTTGCGCCGGCACGCGGCGGTGGCGCAAAGCGCACGCGCGGCGCCGGCGGTGGTCAGAGTATCAGCGCATATCAGCCGTTTGCGGGCCGGTCACCACGCCGGCGCCGGCCGCAAGGGGCGGATCAGTCAAAGCGTCTGATCCAGTCCTCGGTCGCCTGCATGCGGTCGATCCCATCGGGCACCCGCAGATAGGGCATGCCCCAGTCCTCGAACCTCAGCGGGCGTAGCAGCGCATTGACCTCGCGGTAAGGTTCGATCAGGGCGGCCGCGTTGACATCGCCGATCCGCGGCGCAGGGCCGGCCTGAAAGACCATGCCGCCATCGAACGGATGCAGCACCACCGCATCGGAAAGCGCCGCGCGGACCACCCCGGCACCGCCGATCCGCGCCAGCATCGCATCGTCAATCGCGGTCAGCCAGTTCACATCACGGATGATGTCATTGCGGTTTTCGATCCCGAGACCAAGGCCGACAGGATCGCTGAAAAGCAGACCGGGAAAACGCCGCAAAAGGGGATAGGCGTCGGCCACGCCCCGGCTCGATATGGATCCAAAGATCACCGAGACCCCCTGAACCGCATAAAATATCCCGAGCCGGGAACAGGTTTCGATGAAATCCCCGACAACGGTCTGCGGTGAATCGTGCAGCATCCTCAGGCGCGTCTGATAAAGCAGATGCCCGCTTTGGCTCAGCACACCGGGAAGCAGGGCGGAAAATTTGTCATGGACCGGGTCTCCGCTTCGGATCTCGGCGGAAGGAAGATGGGCGATATAGAACCCGCTGTTCAGTTGCCTGTCCCAATAGCGTTCGGCCGCCGCACCCTCGGTCAGAATCCGGCGAATATCGTCGCGTGACCTGAGACGATAGCCGCGATTGGCCTCGATATGATTGCACCGGCCGTCAGTGCGGTCGTAATACCCCTCGGCCAGTTCGATCATCGCCGCCCTGCGGTCGGTCTGCTCATCATTCGGAAAATGAAACTCTGCATTCAGCCCGAACAGCCAGCGCAGCACGCCGGTTTCGGGGAATTCCACCGCATCAAGTTCCGCCAGGCGGTTTTCCCTGTCAAGCCGGGCAAGAACGGGCATCAGTTCAGTCAGATCAACAGCCATCGCGGGGCCTTTCGGGTCTGTGCGTCATGGGCGGACGGGGCGCGGCAGGCGCGGACCAGGACCGGGCAGAGGCAGCGGCAGCGGCGGCCCGTTCCTCAGCCCTTCGCCAATCGCGCGCAGGGTGCGCTGCGTGCTTTCCTCCCGCGCGCGTTCGTAATCTTCAATCGCATCGGTGCAGTCATCGCATTGTTCAAGCACCCAGAACTCTTCATAGCTTGCACCGCGACGAGCTGCGATGGTTCTGTAAGCGAGATCCTTATCGGCGTTATTCGCGCGGTCGCCAGGAAACTTCATGTCATACATTTCGGTCATCTGGCCGTTCTGGACGCGCACGACATCAAGCCAGCGCGAGCCGCTGACACTGAACCATTTATAACCGCCCCATGGCGCGCGGCGCGGCCGCTGCGGGGCGGCGCCCGCCCCGCCTTCGATAATGACCTGACCGGGCGATTTGAACGGCCCGACATTATTGGGGTTGGTCGGGTCCCAGAAACCGACCTCGGACAGATAGCCGTCATTGACCCAGTCCGCACCGACGATTGTCGGGCCGAGAACCGTATTCGGATATTGCAGGCGAATGCTTTCATCAACGCAGCGCTGATAGCGGCCGGGCGTGCGATCCTCGTCAACCGGGGCGATGACCTGATCAATCGCATCGGCCCCGCGCGAGATCGCATTGCGCGGGCGCAGCTTGGCATAGCAGGCGCAACCGACAGAACACATCAGATCATAGCTTGGATTCCCGCCCGTAATCGGCGGGGTATTGTAGCCGGCCAGCGAGGCGGCATTGCCCTTGTTCATCAGCATGCGGTCGCTCAGCCGGGTGGCGGCGCGGTCCTCGATATAGACATCGGGCGACCAGCTCAGCCATGTCGCCTCGTCCTGCACGGTCTGCGAGCTGACGCCCTTGCCCCGGCCCGGCTCATCCCCGAACGAGCGTGCAAAGCGTGATCCGCGCACGCCGCACATCTCGCCGCCATGCGACTTTACCGTGACCGAGCCATCTGCCAGATCGCGCGCATAGGCGACGTTGACATAAGGGATCGGCGTTCCGGGCGAGCGGCAGACATCGGGGATCGTCGAAACGGTCAGCCCCGAGGCCCCCTTGTGGCAAAGCGTCAGCCCGTTGATACGAACGGTTTCGGTCATCATGCCACCTCGCCCGGTTCAATAAATGCAGATGCGCGCAACGCGCCGGGCGCGTCGGCGGCGCAGACAAGGGCCGCCCCCTGCCCCCGGCAGGCCAGCCCCGCAAGGATCAGCCCGGCCGCGATGCCCGGCTGTCCGATCTGCGGGGCGAGCGCCTGCACCCGGTCGGCAAGCGCCGCGACGGGCGGGCCTGCCGCCATCACGGCAAGGCCAAATTCCTCGGTCGCATCACGTCCGCCATCAAGATCACTCAGCAGCCGCGCGGGCGCCCTGTCCCCAAGCGCATCGCGCATCGCGGCGCCAAGCGCCCGGCCAAGCGCGGCGCGGTTCTCGTCTGCGGGCATTACGGTTTCATGCGATACGGCCACGGCGCGCAGCCGGCCGGCCGGCGCATCACCCTGCCCCAGTGCCAGCACCACCGCCCCCTCGCCGGGGATGACCCCCCAGGGATTGCCGCTGCGGTTAAGACGGTCGTCCATGATCAGCGCGTCGATCATCTCCGGGGTCACCAGACTGTCGGCGCAGGCCACGAAATGCAGCGGCCCCGGCGCAGCAGCCAAAAGCGACAGCCCGGCGGCGCTGCCGCCGAAGCGGACGGCGATCTCGCTGAAACGGTCGCCGTAATAATCGCGGATCGCCCCGGAGAACCACGCCTCGGCCCCCGGCTGGCGCAGCATCGGGTTCAGCAGCAGCGTCAGCGGCGCCGGGGCGCCGACGCCTTGCCGGTCAAGCTGTTCCAGACATTCCTGCATCGCCCAGTCCAGAAGGATCAGGATGCGGTTATAGCTGTCATGCCGGCCGGCAAGCTCGTCGACCATGGCAAGGGAAACCGGAAAACCGTCCGGCCCGATCATGTCGCGCTGCTGGCGCAGGAAACGCTCGCCCCGCGCAAAGGCGGCGCTGCTGCTGTCAAGGCTGGTGCCTGCGGGGCAGACAAGGCCGGCGGCAAGGATATCGGCATGGCTCATGCGCCAACTCCGTTCATCTGGACCAGACGCAGCACGGTGCGCTCCAGCCGGTGGTCGCGACCGGTGCAGCGGGTCGCAGCGTTCCATACCATGCGCAACCGGCCCGCGCCCGCGTCGATCTGGACCGAGACCAGCCGCATGCGGGTCGTCTCAGTCCGGCCGGCAATGCGGCAGTCCTGCGCCATGACGATCTGCGGCAGGCGGAACGACCACGGGCCTTCCTCGCGCATCCCTGTCAGGGTCACCGGCTCGCCGCCCAGGACATCGCCGGGATAAACCTGCGCGGACGGCGCGGCCTGATAAAAGCGGCTGTCGAAATCCGCCGGCAAAAGCGGCGCGGTCGCGGCGCGCCATTCCTCGTCATAGCTGCCGGCAAAGCGCGCCCGCCCGCCCCATGCGGGATGGACGAACCCCATCCCCGCCGGGCCAGCCAGCAGCTGAAGGGGGTCGGCCTCGTCATCCGCGGCGGCATGCCGGATCTGGGACAGTTCGATCATATCACCGCGCGCGGCGCGCCCGAGGTTGCGCGACCAGCCCTTGCCCGGCGGATTGTCAGGGCAGATCCCGTCGCCATCATCTTCTTCGGCAAAGGGATCGCGCCCGCCCAGTGCCATCTCCCAGCCGGTCGCGACACGTGCGACCGGATCGCCCTCTTCACGCTGCCAGCCCCAGAAACCACGCACCAGACGCGCCGGCGCCGTGACCCGAAGCTGACGGCTGAGCTTGCCAAGGCTCAGCGCAACCGGCAGTTCGGCCGCCGGCCGGCCGTCGGCGGCAATCGCATCACCCAGCACGATCACATCCGTCTGCGGGCGAAAGGGGGCAAGATCGGCGTCATGGGCCAGAACATCCGCCTCCGCGCCGCTGAACTCTGGCACAAGCCGCGTCTGCACCTTTGGCACCAATATGCACACACGCTGGTCGCGCGGCACAAATTCGGCGACGACGGCGCTGCACCAGAACTCTGCCCCGGCGGCATCGCGGGCGAATGTGCCCGTCGCCTCGAATGGTGTCCGGTTGACCAGCTGCCACATGATCAGTTGAGGTCGATCCAGCCGGCGCGCAGGGCAATATTGCGCTCGGCATCATGGATGATCTGCTTGCCGCTGACCGATATCGTGCCATCGGGGTCCAGCCGGATACAGCATTCACCGTGACGGATGACCAGCGGCTGACCCGGTCCCGCGATCTCGATCATCGCGGCCAGACGCGACAGCTTTTCAATTGCTTCGGTCGTCAGCCCGGCACCGGGCGGCAGGAAATGCGATGTCATGGCGAGCGCTCCTTATTACGGGGTGACCTGCCCGAACTGGCGGCGCATGGCATCCAGCACGAGACGGTCGACAAAGTTGGAATGCATCATGAGGGCCGCCGCCTGTCCGCTGCCGGGATAGGCGCTGATCGAGGAATAGCCGATGACATCGCGCGGTCCGGCCATGAAAAAGCCGCTTGCCCCCATGCGGCGCCCGCTGGCCCAGTCGAGGCGGTCGAGAAACAGCGTCTGCACGGCATCGGGGGCAAAACCCTTCAGCCGGTTCTCGGCCATCGGCTGGCGCGTAAAGGCGGCATCGGGTGCAAGGTTTTCCATCATCAGGCCAGACATCGCGGTCGCGATCTCGCGCAGGGGTGCCTGCTGCGGGCGCCCGCCCTCGGGCACGGCGATCCCGAACACACCGAGCGCGCTGTTGCCACCCTCATCCGCGCGGTCGAGCCAGATCGCCGCGGAAACCGGCACGGCGCCGGGATTTTCCTCGCCAAAACTCTGCCAATGCGACGGCAGGGCATAATCGAAAACCTCGCCCGAGGGCAGGCGGATCTGATGGGCGACCAGATCCTGCATCACCGGATCAGCGGTTTGCGAGAGAAATTCCAGCGACCCGACCATCGCCGCGATCCGCGGGGCCTGCGTGTCGAAATCCTCCAGCGTGGTATCGCTGCGCAGGATCAAGAGATCGGTGCCGCGCCGCCAGATGCTCAGCCGGGTGCGACGGTCAAAGCCGGTATGCTCCTCGCCGGTCATGACCTCGCCAAAATCGACCTCATCGCCCTGAACACCGTAATTTTTTGGCCCCCAGACCCGCGCCAGCAGGCGGCCATAATCGGCGGCGATGGCGACACGCTGGGGCAGGATACGGGCACAATAGACCGAGATTTGCAGCCGGTCGCGATCCGCCGGCGCATAGCCCAGCCACAGCCGGCGGAAATCCGAGAACATGCCGGTATCATCGAAATCACCCACGGATTCAGGGCTTTCGAACCATTCCAGCCCCTCCGGCAGGGCGGTCCGAAACGCCAGCGCCGGCCAGTCGGGCAGCGCAAGCTCGCGCTGTGACACCGGGGCCTTGATGCGCGCCAGCGGATCGTCAGCGGGTTGGGTCTGTGCCATGATCTTCCTTCCGTTCAACAGTAACGCGCCCGCGCCGATTCCGAATATCGCCGCGAATTTCCGGCGCGCAATCAGTCCCAAAGCCAGTTCCACGCGGCCTTGATCTGGCCCCATGCCTTGTCCATCCCCGTCAGCCCGCCGCCAACCTTGACCCCCGCGCCGACACCCAGTCCCAGCTTGGCACCGGCCTGAAAGCGCAGATCACCATCCTTGAGGCCGGCATCGGCCTCGGCCTTGGCCTGCGCACCGACCGCACCGCTGATCTCGCCATTCAGGACGATGCCGAAATCCCAGTCGTCGCTCAGCGGCGTCGCGTTCGCGTTAAACATCCAGTTATAGACCGACACCGCCGCGCGGCTGATCCGCGTGGGCGTGATCGCAAACTCGCCGCTGGCCTTGCCCTCGACCAGATTGGCCGAGGCCCCCAGCTTGCCGCCCAGCGTCGCCTGCTCGGCGGTCAGCTTGAGTTCACCCTTCGCCTCCGCCTCGGCCGCCAGCACCGCAGCCTCGGCCTTGCCGCTCAGTATCAGGTCGTCGCGGGTCGCGATCTCACCCTTGGCGGCATAGATCTCGCCCTTGACATCGACCGAGGCTTCTACACCCTTGTTGGTGATCGCGCCCTTGTATCCGGCGCTGCCCTCGATCCCGAGAACGGCACCATTGCCCGACCAGAAGCTGTCGGCATCACCAAAATCGCCATCCGCAACGGCAAGCTTGCCCTTGGCGCGTTCGGATACCTCGACCACCGAATATGTGGCATCCTTCCATTTGCCACCCCAGTCGTCGTCAATTTTCAGCTCTTCCTCGCGCTTGTAGGTGCCATCAATCGAGACTGTTTCCTTTTCGGAATAACTGACCCCGATGCCGCCATCCTCGGTCTTGCGCTCGACCTGGCCGAATTTCCACTTGGGACCGCCGCCCTTTTCCTCTGCCTCTGCTTCCCCGGCCTGTTCCGCGCCAGGGGCGGGCGTGGGCACCAGATGATTGGAATCGCGCGTCAGCACATAGCTCTGAAGCGAAGGAATAGATCCCGGATCGAACGGCTGGCCTGCGACCGGACCACCAAGCGGCGACCAGGACGCCGCCGCTGGTGCCGGATCGGGCAGACGATAGGGCGGCCCCTTCCATGGGCCGGGCACCGGCTGCGTCCATTTGCGATAAAGATCGGTATCGGCGCGCACCATGGCCTGCGCCGGCGGCCGGCCCTCGCCAAATGATGTCATGGCCCCGGTAAACGGCCAGACGGGCGGATCCGTGGCAAGGCATTGCCCCGGCACCGGATCACCGACAATGATTGACGGCTTTGGCCGCGATGACTGGTTCTGACCGCCCCCCATCGCCGGCCTCAGTTCTGCGAAATCTTGTCGGCTTTCAGCCGGATATGCTTGCCCTGAATGACCACGTCACCCTCTTTCGACATGGTCAGCATCGAGTTCTCGCCGACCTTGATCGTCAGCTGCTCGCCGACGCGGATATTGTGGATCTTGCCGATATCAGTGTCCGCACGGCCGCGCACGATCAGGCTGTGCGATTTGCCGACGCTGGTCTGGAATGTATGGCCGACCATCAGCGATTTCGCCGCGCCCACCACCTCGGACGAGCCGACGCCGACGATTTCCGAGCGGTTCTTTTCGACAAAAAGCTGATAGTTCCCTTTGGCAAAATTGAACGGATCGGGCAGCTTCATCTTGCCAAGCGCCGCGCCGACCTTGTCAAAGATCAGCTTCGACTTGCTGCGCAAAAGATCCGAAAGCGGGTTCTGCCCGACCGCGATCGACATGTTCCCGGCAACCAGTTCGTCATGATCGCCGCCGATCTGGATGGATTTGTCATTGCCGACGACCTCGGCCTGATTGCGCCCGACCTCCTTGGCGCGGTCGTTCAGGATCTCGATATTCATGTCCTTCTGGCCGTGAATAAAGATCTCTTCTTCCCCGGCCTGATCCTCGAAACGCAATTCGTTGAAACCCGTGGCCGAGCCGCTGCCATTATGGCTGTTGGTCCTGAAGGTGCTGCGGGTCTTGTGGTTGGCCAGCTCATAGGGCACGCCGTTTTCACCATTAAAGACACAGCCCGTCACCAGCGGCTTGTCAGGATCGCCCTCGAGGAATTCGACCACGACCTCCATGCCGATACGCGGGATCACCATGCCGCCCCAGCCGGCACCGGCCCAGTTCTGGCTGACCCGGCAGCGCATCGAATGGGCACCGTCCAGATCCCAATGAAAACGCACCAGAATCCGGCCGAAATCGTCGCAGTCGATCTCTCCCTCGCCGACGACGACGGCGGTCTGCGGCCCGTGGACGACGGGCACGGCCGTCCGGCGCGGCGGTGCCATCGGCGCGGTGTCCGGCATCAGGACATAGCCGCCGCTGAACGCATAGCCGTCGCTGCCCTGCCCGCCCGAGCCATAAGCTTCGGAGACGAAACTATGGTTTGCCGACAGGCACAGATAGCGCTCGCCCGTGCCGGGGACCGGCTCGCCCGCCAGTTCGACCACCTGCCCCGAGGCAAGGCTGACGCAATCGCCGGCCGCGCGCACCCGGCGGTCGGCCCCGCGCTCTTGCGCCGCGCGCCGCCCGGCGACCAGATCGCCCGTGCCTCGGTCCAGATAAACGCCCGGATAATCAACGCTTTCGATCTGCCC
>JAUNTL010000078.1 GCA_030538705.1 Paracoccus sp. (in: a-proteobacteria)
GCCGTTCCCGGATGATATTCAGCCGCGCGCCGTTTTCCCAATGCCTGCGGCGCATTGGCTGCGACCGTCGCGGGAATTTTCGTCAATCGGGCACCGGCGCGACGGGCAATGCGGGCGCGCCGGGTCGGGGACATCACCGCATGGATAGCCGGCAGATGCCGGGCCGGGCCGGTGCTGACCCGCAGGGATCACTCGGTCCCGGCGGGGGCGTCCGGCAGGGCGGATTGCGCCGGAACCTCGCCCGTATCCGGTGCCGGCACGCCCTGCCCTGCCCCGGTTTCGGGCAATTCAGGCAGGCCGCTGCCCGCACCGACGCTTTCATCCATGCGCACCACCAGATCATCGGTGATATCGACCTCGGCAATGGCCAGCAGTGCATCCCGGCGGTCCAGCACGATGCCGGCATGGCGTTCCTGCATCAAGGCGGTGATGATCGGCAGGGCCGCATCCAGAAAGGCGCTCTGATCCGATTGCGCACGCGTGCGCAGATCACGGGCGACCTGTGCGCGTTCGCGCCTTATGCTCTGGGCGCGGCTGTCAAAGGCTTCGGCCTTTTGGCGAAAGGTAGCCGGATCAAGGGCCGCGCGTTCGGCCGTCAGCGCCTGTTCCTCGGCCGTCAGCTGCGCCTCAAGCGCGGTATTCTCGGCCTCGATCCGGCGCGCCTCGGCCTCGATATCGGATTGCGCGCGGCGACCCCAGGCAGAAACCGCATAAGCCAGCTCGACATCGAGGACCAGCACTGTCAGCGGCTGCGCCGGTTCGCGGTCCGCGACAACAGGCAGCGGCGCAGGCTCTGCGGCGGTCTCCTCACCTGCGGTCACCGGCTCGGCAATCTCTGACACGGGCATCACAGAGAGCGCGGCCGCAGGTGATACCCCCACGGCCAGCCCAAGCAGCACGATCAGCGCGCCGGGCGCCGCGAACCGCATCAGAACCGCGTCGACATGGTCAGATCGAAGCGCTGTTCCTTGTCGTAATCCTCTTTCTTGATCGCCTTGGCGAGGTTCATCCGCAACGGCCCGATCGGCGTTGTCCAGAACAGCGATACCCCCACGGCCGCACGCACATGCATGCTGTCATCGACAGGTGACGCGCCTGCGGTATTGTCCAGCCCCCAGATCGAACCGACATCGGCAAAGATGCCGCCGGTCAGCCCGTATTCTTCGGGCAGGCCGATGGGGAACTGCGCCTCGGCGCGGGCGACCCAGAAATAGTTACCGCCAAGCGCGTCCTCGTTCGGCGCGCCAAGGTCGCGCGGGCCAACGCCGTTCGATTCGAACCCGCGGATGCGCTGACCGCTGAACCGGTTGATGACGCGGCTCGACTGATCGTCGAGCATATGCAGCGCACCGGCCTCAAGCTCGGCCCGCAATGTGACACTGTCGCGCCACGCATTCGATTCGACCCCGGCCGAAAGCAGCGAGGTCACGGATTTCACATCCCCGCCAAAGCCGGCAAAGTTCTGGGTAAAGCTGAGCTTGGTTGCCGTGCGCGGGTTCAGACCGACGCGGCGGCTGTCATAATTATAGCTATAGCCAAGCGCCGAGGTGAACAGCCCGCCCTCTTCCTCGACCAGGATGGGCGAAGAGCCGACCGCATTGCCGGTCGTGGGATCGGTTCCCATCGGTTTGACATCAAAGATCGAATCCTTGGACAGCCGGTAATGCACCCCCAGCCGCGACGAGGTCGAGATCGGAAATTCCAGCCCCGTCTGAAGCCCGACCGAGCGTGTATTATATTTGGCATTGTCCTGATCGGTTTCACGATACCAGCCCGAGAAACTGTAGCGCAGATCACGGGTCAGGAAGAACGGCTCGACGAAATTGAACGTCCCCGAGCGCGATCCCTTGGTCGTCGACAGCGACAGCCCGACCTCTTGCCCCCGGCCAAGGAAGTTCCGCTCGGACAGGCCCGCGGACAGACCAAAGCCAGAGCTGGCCCCATAGCTTGCGCCGAACTCCAGCGTCCCGGTCGGCTGTTCCTCGACGTTGACATCAACGATGACCTGCTGATCGGACGACCCCTGACGGGTCTCGACCTGGGCATTGGCAAAATAACCAAGCGCGCGGATACGCTCGGCCGAATTACGGATCTCGCGCGGGTTCAGCGGGTCGCCCTCGACCGTGTTGAACTGGCGCCGGATCACCTCGTCGAGGGTGGTGGTATTGCCCTCGATGTCGATACGCTCGACAAACACGCGCGGGCCACGCGTCAGCGCAAAGGTCAGATCAAGCGTCTGGTTGCGCATGTTGCGCGTCACGCGCGGCTCGATCGACACGAAATCCAGCCCGGCCTGAAGCGCGACCGTCTCCATCCGCCGGATCGAGACGTCGATGATCTCGGGGTTGTAATAGGCCCCGGTGCGGACCCGGTTCTGGGCCTCGAATGCCGCGACATCGACGCCGGGAATCTCGGAAACGGTGTTGATCTGCCCGAAGCGATAGCGCGGGCCTTCCTGGATCGCAAAGGTGACGTAATAGGCATCGCGTTCGCGCGTCAGCTCGGGGGCGACACCATCGACCTTGAAATCGGCGAACCCCTGCGACCGGTAAAATTCGGTCAGCAGGCTTTCATCCAGTGCCAGCCGGTCAGCGTTATAGGTATCCGACGAGATGACGGCACGCAAAAGCCCGGCCTGCTTGGTCGCCAGCACATTGCGCAGCCGGCGGTCCGAAAAGGTGCGGTTTCCGGTAAAGCCGATCCGCTCGATCTCGGTCACGGCACCTTCGCGGATCTCAAAGACCAGATCGACGCGGTTGCCCTCGCGCGGGATGATGCGCGGGGTGACGCGCGCCGCCAGCCGGCCCTGTTGCAGATAGGCCTGCGCAATGTTCGAGGCATCGGATTCGGCCTGTGCGGGCGAATAGACGCGGCGCGACTGCGATTGCGCGATCGCGGCCAGATCCTCGTCCTTGATGCGGCGGTTGCCCTCAAAGTTGATGCGGTTGATCGTCGGCCATTCGCGCACCCGGATCACCAGCGTATTGCCCTGCGGGGTCACCTCGACCGTTTCGAACAGGCCCGAGTTCTGGATGCGTTGCAGCGCGTCGTTGACCTCGCCCGGCGAGACCTGGACCCCGCGCATGATATTGGCAAATGACAGGATCGTCTCTGGCTCGATCCGCTGGTTACCCTCGACCCTGACCTGACTGAAGACATAGGCCCAGGCGGCCGAGGGTGCCATCAGCACCGGAACCGCCCCCGCAAGACCCGCGATCAGCGCGAATGCGCATGTGCTGCGTTTGAATTTCATCCTGCCTGCCCCTTCAATCTGGCGTGGCGCCTGAATGGCGCCGGTTTTGCCCCGGAATCTACAGTTTTCCGGGGCATGCTGTCAAAACCCGATTTCGGTTCCTCAGCAACGCAGATCGTTGCTGAGTCCAAACAGCATCAGTGAGATCACCATCCCCAGCCCGATCATGGTCAGCAGGTTCATCACCCGGACCGAGGGCGCGCGCCCGGTGACGGCCTCCCACGCATAAAAGGCCAGATGTCCGCCATCCAGCACCGGAACGGGTAAAAGGTTCAGAAATCCTATCGCGACGGACAACACCGCGATCCAGCGGATGAAGTCCGCCACCCCCGAGCCGGCGACCTGCCCGGTGCTTTCCGCAATCGAGATCGCGCCGCCGAGGTTGCAATGCGATATCTCGCCGGTGATCATCGCCCGCATCCCGCTGAGCGACATTGAAATGACCTCCCATGTCCGGCGCGCACCGATTGAGACGGCCTCTGCCGGGCCGGGATGGCGGATCTGCGGCTCGATATAACCTTCGCCCAGC
The DNA here is from genome assembly GCA_030538705.1 of Paracoccus sp. (in: a-proteobacteria). GTDB lineage: Bacteria > Pseudomonadota > Alphaproteobacteria > Rhodobacterales > Rhodobacteraceae > Paracoccus. Next base: position 3,783 of record JAUNTL010000078.1, read on the forward strand.
ACGATCCCGATCGCCGGGCGCCGGACATAACCGCCCCCCTCGGCCGGCAGATCCTGCATTTTCGGGGCCAGTTCGGTCTCGATCACCGTGCCGGCGCGCCAGAGGCGCAGCGTGACCGTGCTGTCCGCCCCCCTGGCGATCAGCTCATTCATCTGGGTAAAGCGCTGCACCGGCTGGTCGTCGATGGCCAGCACGACATCGCCACGCTGCAACCCCGCATAAGACGCCGGATTGCGCGGAATGACACCGCCGATCACCGGCGGCAACGGATCGGGACCGGTGACGGTGATTTCGGCCCCGGCGCGGTTCACGGTCCAGTCATGGCTGTCGGCGGCCGGAATATCGCGCGAGAACACCGATTCCCAATCGGTGACCGGACGGCCGGCGATGGCAAGGATCTCGTCTCCGGGTTGCAACTCGTTGGTGATGCCGGGCGGGGCAGGCAGGACGCGCGCGACGGCCGGCCTGTCGGTCGCCACACCCTGCCACATGACCATGCCGGCGAAGACCGCGATTGCCAGCACGAAATTGAACACCGGCCCGGCCGCCACCGTCGCCGCCCGCGCCCACAGCGGCGCACCTTCCAGCGTCTGGCGCCGCAAGGCCGGATCGACCGCCCGGCCCGGCCCGGCACTGGCGGCATTGTCGTCGCCCAGAAAGCGGACATAGCCGCCCAGTGGAATCGCCGCGATCTGCCAGACGGTCCCGCGCCGGTCAGTGCGCGCCGCCAGCCGCGGACCAAAGCCGAGCGAAAAGACTTCTGCCCGGATGCCACACAGCCGGCCGACGATATAATGGCCATACTCATGCACCGACACGATAATCGACAGCACGACGAGAAAGCTCACAAGTGTCCAGACGCCGCCGCCAAGACCAGACAGGATTTCGGTCATTATCTACCTCTGTTGGCTGCGGCCCATGCGCCCGCCGCCTGACGCGCGCGCTGATCCCAGTCGAGAACGGTCGCCAGATCGCCCGGCGCGGCCGAAAAACCGGATGTGCCGGCAAGGCGGCTCAGCGCCTCTTCGACCGCCGCCGCCATCTGGGTGAATCCGATGCGCCCGGCCAGAAAATCATCCAGTGCCTGCTCCTTGGCGCCATTGAACACCGCGCCGGCCGCACCGCCCGCCGCCATGACCTCGCGCGCCAGACGCAGGGCGGGCCAGCGGGTTTCATCGGGGGCGAAAAAGCTCAGCCGGCCAAGTGCTGCCAGATCCAGCCGCGCCACCGGCAGATCGGCGCGCGCGGGCCAGTGCAGGGCGTAGCCGATAGCATGGCGCATATCGGGCAGGCCAAGATGGGCGATAACACCGCCGTCACGGTGGCCGATCAGCGCGTGAATGATCGACTCGGGGTGGACAAGGACCTTGATCCGACCGGGGTAAACGCCAAAAAATTCATGAGTTTCAATAAGTTCAAGCGCCTTGTTGAACATGGATGCGCTGTCGATGGTAATGCGCTGACCCATCGCCCAGTTGGGGTGGGTGCTGGCCTCGGCCACCGTGGCACGGCTCAGCCGTTCCAGAGGCCAGTCACGAAAGGCACCGCCAGAGGCGGTAATTGTGACATCCTCGATATCGTCGATATTTTCATGTCCAAGCGCCTGAAATATCGCAGAATGTTCAGAATCAACCGGCAGAATCCGCGCACCGGTCCGTGCCGCAGTCGCCATGACCAGACGCCCCGCTGCGACCAGGGATTCCTTATTGGCCAGTGCCAGCGTTCCGCCACGCTCCAGCACCCGCAGCCCCGGCGCCAACCCGGCCGCGCCGATAATCGCCGACAACGTCCAGTCGGCCGGCCGGTCAGCCGCGGCCACAAGGGCACCCGGGCCTGCGGCGGCCTCGACCCCCGAACCGCTCAGCGCCGCGCGCAGATCATCGAGCAGTTCGGGAAAGGCGGTCACCGCAACCCCGGCACGCAGGCTGCGCGCCATTTCGGCCAGCCGGGCGATATTGCGGCCACCGCTCAGCGCGACCATCCGCCACGCCTCCGGCCCGCCCGAGCGCATCAGAAGGTCAAAGGCGCTTTCCCCGATCGAACCCGTCGCACCAAAGATCGAAACCGAACGCATCACAACCCGACCCGTGGCAGGCCCATGATCCAGCTCAGCACCATGACCGCCAGCACCGCGCCGGAAACCGCGTCGAAACGGTCCATGAAACCGCCATGGCCGGGGATCAGGTTAGAGCTGTCCTTGACCCCCGCGCGGCGTTTCAGCCAGCTTTCGGCGATATCGCCCAACTGCCCCGCCAGCGCGACCAGCACAGACAACCAGATCGCCGCCGCATCGGCCTGTCCCCGCGACCACAGAAAAGCGCCCAGAAGGGCGGCGCCGATCCAGCCCGCGACGGTGCCCGACCATGTCTTTTTCGGGCTGAGGCGCGGCCAGAACTTCGGCCCGCCGATGATCCGCCCGGCAAAATAGCCCGCCACATCCGAGATGATGACAACCCCCATCAGCCACAGGATAAAGGGCAACCCATAGGCCTGACGCAGATGAACCAGCTCGAACCCCACGGCCATGATCGCCATGCCGAACAGGCCATAGGTCACGCGGTCGCGCGGCACGGCACCCGGCAGGCCCGCGACGACCGGGATCATCAGGATCGGCAGCGCCCAGCCCGGCATGCCGAGCGCCGCAAACAGCGACAGCCCCGCCGTGGCCGCCAAGAGCACCGGCCGCCAGCCGCCGGTGCCCGTGCCGGTCTGATCCACATGCCCGCGCCAGCCGGTCAGCCGCGCCAGTTCCCAAAAGGTAATTGCCATGAAAACCGACACGCCCAGCCACAGGACCACGCCCTGAGACAGCGCCAGTGCCGCGCCGATCGCAATCAGCACGAGCGCCGAGGCGACGCGGCGTGTCAGGTCTGACCACTTGCCGGTTTTCGGGGTCATGCGCGCGGCTCAGGCACCGCCGAAGCGGCGCTCGCGCAGGCCGAAACGGTCGAGGATGGTGGCCAGATGATCCGGGGTGAAATCGGGCCAGAGCGTCGGAGAAAATTCATATTCCGCATAGGCCGCCTGAAAGGGCAGGAAATTCGAGACCCGTGTCTCGCCCGAGGTGCGGATCACCAGATCGGGATCGGGACAGCCGGCCGTATCAAGGCAATCGGCCAGATCGGCCTCGGTCGGGTCGGTCACGGCACCTGCCGCCATGCGCTGCGCCAGCCGCATGCTGGCCCGCAGCAATTCGTCGCGGCCACCGTAATTGATCGCGACGGTCAGGTTCAGCCGCGTGTTGGCGGCGGTCCGCGCCTCGATCCCGGCCATGAGATCCTGCAACTTGCGGTCCAGCCTCTCGCGCCCGCCGATAAAGCGCATGCGCACGCCCTCGGCCGACAGCCCGTCCGCCTCGCGCTCGATATAGCGGCGAAAGATCTTCATCAGACCCAGGACTTCCTCGGTCGAGCGTTTCCAGTTCTCGGTCGAAAAGGCATAGACGGTCAGCCAGCCGACACCAAGATCGGGACAGGCGCGCACGATCTGCTTGACCCGTTCGGCCCCGCGCCGGTGTCCGACCAGCCGCGGCCATCCGCGTTCGGTCGCCCAACGGCCGTTGCCGTCCATGATGATCGCGACGTGACGCGGCGAGGCCGGTCCTTCGGGTTGCAATGGGGCAGTCAGCGCCACTGTCAGACCTGCATGATCTCGGCCTGTTTGGCCTCAAGCGCCTCGTCCACGCGGGCGACCATGCGGTCGGTCAGCGACTGGATTTCATCTTCCCAGAATTTCTGGTCATCCTCGGACATACTGTTGCCCTTGGCCTTTTTCACCTGATCCATGCCGTCACGGCGGACGTTGCGAATGGCAACGCGGGCATGTTCGGCATATTGGGCGGCCACCTTGGTCAGTTCGCGGCGGCGCTCTTCGTTCAGTTCGGGGATGGGCAGCATGATGATCGTGCCGTTCAGCTGCGGGTTGATCCCCAGCCCCGATTCGCGGATCGCTTTCTCGACCTTGCCGACAAGCGCCTTGTCCCAGACGTTGATGGTGACCATGCGCGGCTCGGGCACGTTGACGGTGCCGACCTGATTGATCGGCGTGGACGATCCATAGGCATCGACCATGATCGGCTCGACCATCGAGGCCGAGGCGCGCCCGGTGCGCAGGCTGCCGAATTCCTGGCGCAGCGATTCCATCGCCCCTTTCATACGGCGCTCCAGATCGTCGGTATCAATTTCAATTTCGTCGGACATGCCCGTCCCCCCGGTATTGTGTATCGCGCCGTTCTAGCGCGTAGGGCGCGTCATGGCAAAGCCCTATCCGCCTGTGACCGGCGGGGGAATGGCCGGTTATTGATCCGCTGGCCCGGTTCTGCCATCCGGCGCGCAGGCGGGCGGCGACAAATCGCCGGTTCTGCCGCCGGCCTGCACAGGCTGGCCAAAACGCCCCCCGTCATCGCGGCACCCGACTGGCGCGCGCGGCCCGCAGGCGGCATCTGCCGGGGCAAGGCGCGGGCTGGCTGATACCGAAGTTGTGACTGCCGCGACGGCCTGATCGCGGGCGGCGCAAATCCGGCGAACGCTCTGCACAATCAGGATCGCGTCCGGCACCTCTATCCGTGACCGCCTGTATCATGGGCAGCCGCGCGCCATCTGCCGCATCCATGCCGGCAACAGGCAGGCCCCCGCGCCGCTGATCAGGCGCGCGCGCCTGGACGGCGCAGGCAACCCCGGCACAGCCGCTCAGCACCACCCCGGGGCACGGCCGGAGGCGGGCCCAGCGAACCTCTCGAGACAGCCGCGACAAGGAACATCTGCGACAAGGACAGCACTTGATTGCGGCGGCGGGCGGCTCAATAAGCCCCACATGACCGAGATCACGCCCCCCGAACCGCCGCCACGGCCAATTCATACCCCGCTCGAAGATGCGCAGGGGATCGCCTATGGCAGCTTCATGGCGTCGCTGTCGGTCGTCGTGCTGACGCATCTGGGATTTGTAACCGGCCAGACCGCAGGCGCGGCGCTGCTGATCGCCTATGCGACGGGCTGGGGCTTTGGTCCGGTGTTCTTTCTGGTCAATATTCCGTTCTACTGGTTCGGCTGGCGCCGCTTTGGCCCCGTCTTTGTCGCCAAAAGCCTGTTTGCCGTCACGCTGACCTCGGTGCTGGTCAGCCTGCTGCCGCGATGGATCGGGTTCTCGCATCTTGATCCGGCCGTGGGCGCGGTGCTGATCGGCGCGCTGACCGGGTCATCGCTGCTGGCGCTGTTTCGCCACGGTGCCAGCCTTGGCGGGATCGGGATCCTGGGTCTGTATATACAGGACGCCACCGGCTTTCGCGCCGGCTGGGTGCAACTGATCTTTGATGTGCTGATTTTCGGCATCGCCCTTTTGATGCGCGACCCTGCCCTAGTGGCCTGGTCGGCGCTTGGCTCGGTCGTGGCCAATCTGGTCATCGCGGTCAATCACCGCCGGGATCGCTATATCGTTTGATAATCGCCGGAACCGCCCATGATGTCAGGACGTTGCGTCGCGAATAACCAAAAGGTGACGCCATGCACTCGATCATCTACATTGTCGGCCTCGTCGTCGTCGTGCTGTTCATCCTCTCGATGCTGGGGATGCGCTAAAGCTTTGCGCGGGGTCGGGTGCCACGCAGCCGCCCCCGCGATTCCATGCTGGCGTTTTCGCCACGAAGCCTTTAGGGGGCAGCCAACCTAACCAAAAGGCGCCCCGATGGAAATCCGCAATATCGCGATCATCGCCCATGTCGACCATGGCAAGACCACGCTGGTCGACCAGTTGCTGAAACAGTCCGGCAGTTTTCGTGAAAATCAGGCCGTTGCCGAACGCGTGATGGATTCCAACGATATCGAGCGCGAGCGCGGCATCACCATCCTTGCCAAGGCGACCTCGGTCGAATGGAAGGGCACGCGCATCAATATCGTCGACACCCCCGGCCACGCCGATTTCGGCGGCGAGGTCGAGCGCATCCTGTCGATGGTCGATGGCGTCTGCCTGCTGGTTGATGCTGCCGAAGGCCCGATGCCGCAGACGAAATTCGTGACCTCCAAGGCGCTGGCGCTCGGGCTGCGCCCGATTGTCGTGCTGAACAAGGTCGACAAGCCGGCGGCAGAGCCTGAACATGCGCTCAATGAGGTGTTTGACCTCTTCGCCAATCTCGGCGCGACGGATGAACAGCTGGATTTCCCCCATCTCTATGCCTCGGGCATCGGTGGCTGGGCGGTGGCGGAACTGGACGACGAACGCCGTGACATGGCGCCGCTGTTCGATCTGATCCTGAAACATGTGCCGGCGCCCGCGCAGGCTGCTCATCAGGATGAACCCTTCCGCATGCTGGCGACGACGCTTTCGGCCGACCCGTTTCTGGGCCGCATCCTGACGGGCCGCGTCGAATCGGGCCGGGCGAAGGCCGGCGATACCGTCAAGGTGCTGAATCGCGAGGGCGAGCGCGTCGAACAGTTCCGCATCTCCAAGGTGCTGGCCTTTCGCGGTCTGACCCAGACCCCGATCGACGAGGCGGTGGCCGGCGATATCGTCAGCCTTGCCGGCATGGCCAGGGGAACGGTCGCGGATACGATCTGCGCACCCGAGGTCGACACCCCGATCCCCGCCCAGCCGATCGACCCGCCGACCATCAGCGTCACCTTCGGGATCAATGACAGCCCGCTGGCCGGGCGCGACGGCAACAAGGTCCAGTCCCGCGTCATCCGCGAGCGCCTGCTGAAAGAGGCCGAATCCAACGTCGCCATCCGCGTCGAGGACACACCGGGCGGCGAGGCTTTCGTGGTCTCGGGGCGCGGCGAATTGCAGATGGGCGTCCTGATCGAAAACATGCGCCGCGAAGGGTTCGAACTGTCGATCTCGCGCCCGCGCGTCATCTTCCGTGACGAGGACGGCCAGCGGATGGAGCCGGTCGAAGAGGTCATCATCGACGTGGATGACGACTATACCGGCGCGGTCATCGAAAAACTGACCGGCGACCGCAAGGGCGATCTGGCCGATATGCGCCCCGCCGGCCATGGCAAGACCCGGATCGTCGCGCATGTCCCCTCGCGCGGGCTGATCGGCTATCACGGCGAGTTTATGACCGATACCCGCGGCAATGGCGTGCTGAACCGCCTTTTTCACGGCTGGACCCCTTACAAGGGCGCCATTCAGGGCCGCCGTCAGGGCGTTCTGATCAGCATGGAGGACGGCGATTCGGTTGCCTATGCGCTGTGGAACCTCGAAGAGCGCGGACGTCTGTTCATCGGTGCGCAGGAAAAGGTCTATCAGGGCATGATCATCGGCGAGCATTCGCGCGATAACGACCTTGAGGTGAACCCGCTCAAGGGCAAGAAACTGACCAACGTGCGCGCCTCGGGCACGGATGAGGCCGTGCGCCTGACAACCCCGGTGCGCATGAGCCTCGAGGAATCCATCGCCTATATCGACGATGACGAGCTGGTCGAGGTCACACCCAAAAGCATCCGCCTGCGCAAGCGCCATCTCGACCCGCATGAGCGCAAGCGGCAGGCCCGCAGCGCATAAGCGGTCCGCATGATGAAAAGGCCGGGGAACCTCCCCGGCCTTTTCAGCTTTCGCGCGCGGCATCCAGCAAGTCACCCCGGGCCGAGAATTTCGCCGCCAGAATGTATTGATCCTCCCCGGGGCGGCAGGATGCGGTAATCCAGCGTCAGCCGCTCTCCTCGGGCGAGAGCGAGAAACAGCCGCGTTCCAGCCACAGCGCGCGGGAAAAATCAGCGGCGCTGACATCATCAGGCCGGTGCGCGCCGGGGAAAGCCGCGGCCATCAGATCCTGCCCACCCTCGCCATAAGGTTCCAGCCGGTCCGCCAGCCAGTCACGCCGGGTCTCGGGCGGAAAACCCGCGCGCAGCCCCGCATCCAACCCACGCAGCCCCTGAGCCAGCGGCACGAGACCATCCAGATCCCCGGGCCGGAAACGCGCGCGCCTTGCCTCGTTCATGTAAGATCAATGTCGATCCGGCGCCCGTCAGCTCCGTTCATATGCCAAAGCGGGGTGAGGATATCATCCGGCGCGGGCAAGGGGCCGAAAAACGGGTGGTGCAGCATTGTCCTGCGCTATTCCCCGAAAACTTCGGTCAGCCAGCCATTGATCCGCGCCGCGACCGGCGCCGTCTGACCGGGGGACAGGATATCCCCGGCAATGACATGAGCGTCAGGGTCGTCATCCGGCCCGGTGCGGACCGGAATTTCCGTCACCGCGCCACCCCAGCCCTCCAGCACATGCCGCGTTGCCGCCGGATCGACAATCCGGTCGTCATCTGACCACAGCGCAAGAACCGGCTGGGTTGCGGCGGCATAATCGCCGCGACCGGCCTCGGCCAGCAGCGCGGCCATAGGCGCGACAGCGGTCGTCGGATAGCAGCTTGTCCAGAACTCGCGATGGCGGTCGTTTTGCGGTGTAAAGCAGCGCTCGCGCCCGGCGATCAGCGGCAGCCATTGCCGGGCAAGCGGCTGGCGGGCCAGAAACAGCCAGCGGTTTCTCAGCGCGAAATTGGGCGAGACCAGCACCACCCCGTCGATCTGTGGTCCCAGTTCAGGGCTGCGCGCCGCCATCGCCGCCAATGTGCCCCCGGTCGAGGTGCCGATAATGACGACGCGTTCGCCCAGACGCCGGCCGATCGCCACCGCCTCGGACAGATCGCCGGCCCAGTCATCGACGCGGGCCAGATCCATCGAGGCCGCATCCAGCCCGTGCCCGCTCAGCCGTGCGAAATACAGGTTTGCGCCATACCAGGCGGCAACCAGATCAGGGACCGGGCGGATTTCCTGTGAGGTCGCCGAAAAACCGTGGATATAGACCAGTGCCACCGGCGTCCTGACCCCCGGCCGCCCGGCCCAGACGATGCGGCGCGACACCTCGGGGCGCACGCCGCCCTCCTGCTGGTAAAGCCATGCGTCCAGATCCTCGGGCATTTCATCGGCCGGAGGGGGGACAAAGCGGCCCGGCTCGCGCGGGGCGAGGATCCAGATCAGCGCAAACAGCACAGCCAGAGCCGCAAGCCCGCCCAGCACCACGGCCATCACACGGCGCCGGCGGCGCCGGGCCGGCACAGCTGCCGGTGCGGCGGTGGTTTTGCGGCCGCGCCGCGCCGCAGCGGCGGCAGGTTTCGGGCGGGTCTTGCGGCGCGGGGCATCGCGGTCAGCCACGCAGAACCCCGGTGATCGCAGATTCGATCAGCGACAGGCATTCAGGCGTGGAAAAGCGATGATCGGCGCCGCGCAGCAGCGTCAGGCGGACATCCTCGCCCGCGGCGTGATCCAGCAGGCGCAGCGCCCATTCCACCGGCACATCGGCATCATGCGTGCCCTGCAACAGATGCACCGGAAAAGGCAGCGGCAGCGGGCGGTTCAGGATCAGCTGGCGGCGGCCGTCCTCGATCAGCCGGCGCGTGATGACATAGGGCTGGTCATCATAATCCGATGGCAGTTCGATCCGGCCCTCGCGCATCAATTCGTCGCGCTGCGTGGCGCTGAACCCGGCCCAGAACCCGTTTTCGGTGAAATCGGGCGCGGCGGCGATGCCGACCAGACCGGCCACATGCTGCGGCATGTCGCGCGCCAGCAGTGCCGCGATCCAGCCCCCCATCGACGAGCCGACGAGGATTTGCGGGCCAGTTGTCAGCGCACCCAGCACGGCCCTCGCATCCTCGGCCCAGTCACCGATACAGCCGTCCTCGAAATCACCCGAGGATTCGCCATGGCCGGAATAGTCGAAACGCAGAAACGCCCGGCCCGTGCGCGCCGCCCAGCCAGCCAGATGTTCGGCCTTGGTGCCGCGCATGTCGGATTTGAACCCGCCCAGAAACACCACCCCCGGCCCCTGCCCCGCAAGACGTTCAAAGGCAATGCGGCGGCCCTGCGGGGTGTCGAGAAATTCGGTCATCAGCGCTCCGTCAGTTTCAGCTCGATCCGGCGGTTGCTGGCCCGGCCCTCGGCCGTGTCCTCAGGCGCGACCGGGCGGGTATCGGCAAATCCGGTCGGGGCCAGCCGGTCGGCCGGAAAGCCCAGATCGTCTATCATATAGCGCACGACCGCAAGGGCGCGGGCCTGCGACAGCTCCCAATTGTCGCGGTAACGTCCCTGCCCGCTCAGCGGGACGGCATCGGTATGGCCATCGACACGGATCACCCAGTCGATTTCAGGCGGGATGGTCGCGGCGATCTCGGCCAGCATCTCGGTCACGCGGGCGATCGAGGCGCGGCCCTGTTCGGACAGGCTGGCCTCGCCCAGACCGAACAGCACCTCGGACTGGAACACAAAGCGGTCGCCCACGACCTCGATCCCTTCGCGGCCTTGCAGGATCTGGCTGAGGCGGCCAAAGAACTCCGAGCGATAGCGCACCAGATCGGCGGCCTCGGCCTCCAGCCGGGTCCGCTCGGCCTCTTCCAGCGCCAGACGGCGGGACTGTTCCTGCGTCGCCTGGAGCAGCGCCGCATTCAGCTGTGTGCCCAGATCGTCCAGCCGCACCGCCGCCGCATCACGGTCGGCCTCGGTGGCATTCAGCGCCGTCTGGATCGCGGCCAGTTGCATGTTCAGCTCGGCCACCTGTTCATTGAGCAAGGCGACGCGGCGCTGCGCCTCGGTCGAAATCTGTTCCTGCCCGGCAAGCTGATCACGCGCCACAGACAGCAGCGCGGCCTGACGCTCGGCCTCGCTCAGCGAACCATCCAGCCGGTCCTGCAAGCGGTCGCGCGCGCCCTGCGCGGCGGCCAGCAGGGTCAGCGTTTCTTCGGCCTCGCGCCGGCTTTCCTCCAGCGAAAGCGTCATGGCCGTCAGCTCGGCCTCGGAATCGCGCAGCTCGCGGCGCAGCATCTCGGCGGCAGCGGCCTCGGCCAGCCGCGCGGCCTCGGTCTCGGACAGCTGCTGGCCGGTCGCGGCCAGATCCTGCGCACGTGCCTCCAGCCGGGCATCGGCATCGGCGTTGCGCTGACGCAGGTCGGCGACAAGCGCATCCAGCGCCGCCCGGCGTGCGGCGGCCAGCCGGGCGGCCTCGGCCTGGGCGTCGATCTCGCCGCGCGCCGCACCCAGTGACAGGCGCGTCTCATCCAGTGCCGCCGTCGTTTCCGCCAGCCGGCTTTCGGCGATGCCCGCCCGCTGCGCCTCGGCCTCGCGCGCGGCCAGAAGCCGGGCCATGCGCGATTCAAAATCGCTGATCCGGGTTTCGGCATCGGCCAGTCCGGCGCGCGCCGCCTCGCGTTCCTGTTCGGCAAGCGACAGCGTGCCGCTCAGCCCCGCGACCTGATCGGACAGGCGGTCAAGCTGGCTTTCCTGCCGGTCAACGGTATCGCGCAGCACCGACTGAACGACCATGAAGATGGTGATGACGAACATCAGCACCATCAAAAGCGCGGTCATCGCATCGACAAACCCCGGCCAGATCGTCGCGGCAAAGCGGTTGCCGCCGCGATTGCGCGCCAGTGCCATCAGCTGCGCCCCAACTGGCGCAGGGCCTCGGTCAGCTCGACGATCTCGCGGCGCAGATCGGCCGTCGAAAGCTGACGCGCCGAGGCAGTTTCCTCGACCAGCCGGGCCATCGCCTCGTCAATCGAGCGCAGATGCAGCCGCGCCTCGTCCTCGCCGGGGCGCATATCGGCCGCGGCGGCCAGCCGGTCCTGCCCATCGGCCAGCCGGTCCAGTGCTGCCGCAAGCCGCTCGTCGCCCTGCATCCCCTGACCGGCAATCGAAATCAGCCGGTCCTGGCCCGCGGCCAACCGGTCCAGTGCCGACCCGTCCGGCTGCTGCTCGTTCAGCCGGATCATCCGCTCCTGCCCGTCGCTCAGCTTTGAGAGCGCGCGCGCCATCTCGGCCATGCTGGTTACATTGGTTTCGGAATCGTCGAGCATGAACTGGCCAAGCCGCTCGACATTGCGGGCCATCAGCAGCACGCGCTCGTCGGCCTCGATCGCCTCCTGCTCGCGGATTTCGTCACGCTCGGCGTAAAAGCCCTGCATATCTGCCATCTGCCCGGCGATCTGGTCGAGAAAGCCGATCAGGCTGGCCTGATCCAGCCGGTCGCCATCGTCACTGGCCAGCCCCAGCCGGGTAAAGCCCGACAGCCATTCCTCCAGCTCGCGGTAGAAACGGTTCTGGCCATGGGTCGCGAACAGTTCCAGCAGCCCGACAACAAGCGATCCGGCAAGCCCCAGAAGCGAGGATGAAAACGCCACCGCCATGCCGCCCAGTTGGGCCTCTAGCCCGGTCATCAGCTTCTCGAACACCTCCAGCCCGGTCTCGCCCTCTTGCGGGGCAAGCGCGCGGATGGTGTCGACCACCGCCGGAACCGTCGTGGCCAGCCCGTAGAACGTCCCCAAAAGTCCAAGAAAAATCAGCAGATTGGCCAGATACCGCGTGATATCGCGGGCCTCGTCAATGCGTGTCGCGACCGATTCAAGGATCGAGCGCGCCGAGCCGGTCGAGATGACCCCGCCCACCGGGCCGCGCGCCCCC